>JBKKDK010000037.1:0-5918 GCA_046708245.1 Arthrobacter sp. | reverse complement strand
CCATCGAAGACGTCGACCGCCTCATAAGAGTGGATCACCAAGAAATACTTGAGCACCTGGCAGCCGTGGAGGTTCAGGATGGCGCGCCGCGGCACTAGGCGTCGGATGCAATAAGCTCCGCAGACGCCCCACTGCGCACGTCAAAAACCTCTGCAGCAGGTTTTGATCCAACTTCTTTTCGGCCACGGCTTCTGACTTCCTAAATGGGTTGGCTGTCAGCGGCTTGACCCATGACGCGGTCAACTAGTCAGAAACGGTCGATATCTTTAGTCCGTCTCCGTCTGTGCCTTGATGGCGCGGCACATGCGATGTGGAATGTGTCGTGACCTTCCCGCTGCTTAGGGCGTGCTCAACACAATTTGCGACTCGCACCGCGTCGACCTCAGCCGATCCTGCATCCAGGCGTATACCAAGGCGAGAAGTAGGCATGTCGGCGGTCATGACGGACTTCTCGACACTCGGGTCATCCTCGCAGTGGTCCAGAGATTCATATACGGGGAAGCTGACACCGACACCCCAGCGGTCATCGGCAGAGGCGGCACGCGGATAATCTGCTGGAGCGGCCGGCGCGCAAGCGGCCAGCAGCACCACGAGAAATGGGGTTAATCCCGATTTCCGCATGTAGTCCCCCGACGTCAATTACCAGCATGTCTGTCTCTATGATTGCCGCTATTGCTGCGTCCTGATAGTCAACCGGCTATCGGGCGGAGTCTCCTACCGCTCCGCTCAAGGCCAGGATCTCGTCGACAACATGCGCGAGCGGTGCGGTGGCGTCGATAACAACGCCACCTCGTGGAATGTCCGCCTTTGTGCGATGTAATCGGAGTATGAGGTCCCGCTCCGCTTGCTGACCCCATCCTCCCCACTCGTCTTCCCTCCGGTCGTCGAGTCGGCGAGTCAAGGTTTCGATGTCAACCTCGAGTACGAAGACGCCGTTGAACAGGGCTATAAACTCGGTGAAGTTTCGCGATCCCCCACAGAAGAACGTCACCGCCTCGCGCTGATCTGCGACGAGCGCCTTCACCTTGTCGACGCGCCAAAGATGGTGATCGTGAACGGCAAGACCAGCAACGTCCTCCATCGGCGCCCCTGTCTCTGGGTCACCCTGGTACGCGAGTTCCCGGTCGCCGTGAACGGCTTGGTAACCGCGCCGCGCCAGTTCCTCGCACACGGAGGTCTTCCCGGTTCCGGACCCTCCTTCAATGAGGAAGTTTTTAATGCCCATAGTGAATGGTAGTCAGACACTGAACGACACGAGCGTTCGGGGATCCCTCACCGGACGGTTGTAAGCCGGGTCGGTAGTGGCTGCAGCCCGCCTGGCGTTTGGGTGTCCTACAAGGAGGTCCGAGCCAACCGCAAATGGCGACCTAACTCAGTGCCCAAACACGAGTTGACGAGATTTCAGAGAGCGGTTATATTTTTTTCTCGTAAGAAAAAGAGAACGGAAGTTCCCCCACTTGAAGTAGCTGTAGTTGCCGGTTTAGGGGGAAGCACCGTTGCAGTAACACCTGGCCGTCGAACAGCTTGAGATGGCCAGAGCAGTACCAGCAGTACCGGGCCGTCAAGCAATAGGAGACGGATACAGCAGTACCAGCAGTACTTGGTCGTCGACAGCTTGAGACGGCCAGAGCAACACCAGTAACACCTGGCCGTCGGACAGCTTGAGATGGCCAGAGCAGTATCAGCAGTACCGGGCCGTCAAGCAATAGGAGACGGATACAGCAGTACCTGGCCGTCGGACAGCTTGAGACGGCCAGAGCAACACCAGTAATGCCGGGCGGGCAAGTTGGGTGCATCCTTATGCATTCCTTGCCCGCCCCGACCGTTAGGGTCTGCTGCCCGGTATTAGGGTCCTTTTGTTAGTGGGAGGGCCCGAGCAGACACTGCTCGTAGTTCACTCGGACATCAAAATCCTCCGCAGCCCGCTCGGTGGCCATCAGCAGGCAGCCACCGCGCGGACCTAGACGACCTGAATGAGCTCTCCGGTAGAACACGCGTCCGACCGGGAGCCCGTAAGCCGGTCGATCACCGTGCGGGGGAAGCTAGCAGCCACGTCCTCCGCTATTACTGGCCGAGGCCATGTACGTAAAACCCGAACGATGCCACGCACGGTGATGGCGGGATTACTGCAACCCTGTTTGTTATGACCGGAATGAAGATCGGCTATGCCCGGGTCTCGACGAACGACCAGGACCTGACCGCCCAACGAAACGCTCTCCTTGCCCTTGGTGTCGCACCAGAGCGGGTAGTGGATGGAGATCCGCCAGGACACCTCGCTGCGGCTCAGGCACCGGAAGACGTGCGGGATGAAGTCGAAGGTCCCGGCCCGCTGGCCATAGGTCAGGCCCTGCAGCAAGGAGGTGCCGTCGGGCTGGGAGAACCAGGCCAGCTGGTCGTAGAAGTGTTGGGTTTTGTCGTCGTCGAAGATCGTCCTCGGGACCGCGTTCAGCTCGGTGGGCGGCCACAGGCCCGTGGAGACGAACGCTTCATAGAGGGGATCGCCGATCCGATCCAGGTTGAAGTCGCCAAGCACGATGAGGTTGGAGTTCCAGTCGTTGGGCCGGACCGCCCAGTCGTGCATCCACTGGGCGAAGGCCGTGACCTCCGGCAGCCGCTCCGCGGGGTTCTTGCCCCAGAGGATGTGGACGGCGGCGAGGGTGAACTCCACCCCGGCCCTGGAGAAGCTGGCCGTGTACGGGGTGCGGGCGAACTGGCGCTGCGGGTCATCCCCGATCGGCGGCAACACGATCTCCCCGACCAGGCCCGAGGGCTGGACCCGTGTGCTGTCGTACAGAAATGCGAGGCGTTCGCCGTTGCCCGCGGCTCCTTCGACCACGTCCGAGATGATGACCTGCCAGTGTGGGCCAAGGTCGGCCAGGAGCCGCTTGAGCGCCAGGGGGTTACGGCGGGACTCCTGGACGGCGACGACGTCGAACCGGGAGATCACCCCGGCCAGGCACGCGACGGCGTGCCAGTCCCTCTTGGGCGAGTCTTTGGGCCCGGCCAGCCACTTGGCGGTCAGGTCACCCAGCGCGCGGATGTTCCAGGTTCCGACCAGGAGGTTCGACTCTGTCCTGGCGGGGATGGCAGCGGTCAGGGCTGCCTGCAGCCGGTTCAGGTCTTCGGTCACTTCTGCCGGACGCTGCTCAGTCATGCCCTCCATGCAAACAGAGGGGCAGCGGGATGCAAGCAGGCGCACCGCAACTGCCGCTGCCGACGAAACAATTCCGGAACCGATTATGCAGCTGCTCCCAGAGTCGGCCTTCAGGAATCTTCCTCCTCGTCTGAGGAGGCGTCCGTCCGGCCCAACGAGCCGAAAGGTGCGGGGCGGGCGGGACCGGTGGGCGTACGCACGGGCGGACCGCCACAAATGGCCACCCCCAATCAGCACGCCGATGAACCCCAGGAAAACCTCTAGTCGTTCGGCTCGTCTCTCAGCGCCAGGTGGTCGTACGGATCAAAAAACACGTTGTAACCCGCCGATACGGCAGAACCCTGCTGCTCCAACCAGGCATCCCTTGGCGACTGTTCGGAGTTGTCTTTCGCGGGGGGAGGCAAGGCGGGGGTTTTCTCAGCGGAATCCATATCCGAAGCGTACACACCAACTTGCTCGCTACGACGGGGTAGGGCGTCTTTCGCATACGACGGCGAAACGTTCTAGTACCTAAGGGCCCGTGCCCGCGGGATCTCGAGCTTCTCCAGGTGGGGGTGACCTGGCAGACTCACAGACTGCGGCAGTAACAGACTTCCTTCTCAGCCTGATGCCCCCTAGTCCTGTCTACCTGACAGATCTCGAGTTCAGTCCCGCGGTCAGGATCTGGCGGACGTAGTTCATGGGCTTGCCGGGGCCCAGCCAAATGTGCCAGCAGGCTCACTTTCTCGTGCCTTGGACCCTGCGGCATGATCACAGGCAGTCAGAGTTCCAGATGCTCGAAAGCGTCTGTGTCAGCCCCTTCTTAGCCTAGGTTTACGTAACGCGCGTTATCGGCGTGACGAAATGCGCGGGGGAGTGCCCGCAAAAGGGGTTGTGCGTGACGTCAATTTTTGGGCCTTTCTCCCATAACAGCGGGGGTCAAAACTGGTCAGCCAGCGCGCGGTTCACGGCGGGGAAGGTCCACGAAGGCAGGGTCAAAAGGCTCATCGGACCCGGTTAGGTCGGCCACCCATGCGGAGTGGTCGGGATGAGAGGGGTCGGCAAGGGCGTCCATAATCTCCTCGTATCCGGGAAAGCCTCCGGAGTCTTCCAGCGGGCCGCCCCGGGCGCCGTCGGTCAGTCGGGCCGGCGGAGTGTCGTCGTCCGCTGGTCGACGGGACACCAACTCGAGCCGGTGAAGCCAGCTGTCGCCAAAGTCGTATTCATAGAAGACTGCGCCCGAACTCAGCGCGAGCAGCTGATCAAGGGAGCAATCCTCCTCGGGCCTGTCCCCCGGTTCTTCACACTCCTGCCCCGGAAGCCACTGCAGGACCTCGGGAATCTCGCCGTCAACCGGCCTTAGCGGCGCGAAGGGACCGTCTGTCGTGAACCGGTGCAGGTGTGCGTCCTCCCAGTCAAAGGCTGCCTGCAGGACCTGGTGTACCTGATTCAAAGCCATGGAGTCCTGGATCTCGAGCTGGCGCCAAAATGTTGGGCTCGCTGTCGACCAACTCCACGCGAACTTTTAGGATCGAGTCCTGTCCAACCCCGATCCCGGCTTTGAGTATTCCCACGCAAACCATTATCCGTACATCAGGACTGGGTGAAACAGGTTAACCAGATCACCCCCGGCCCGGAACTGAACCTCGCTTACATCCTTGGTGCCCGCTCACTGGTCGTCATGCTCACCGGGCCTTTCCCGGGCACCGTCAGCGACAGGACCCGCACCCCGCTGGCCGGCATCCTTCATCCTGGCGGACGGCGTGTCCTGCGCTTCCTGCGCGTCGTGTCGCTTGGACGTGGGCCCACCCTAAACCCGCGCACTGACGGGCCTAGCCGATGCCGGAGGATCCGTCCCGTTCCAACAGGCCGGTCCGAGGATCCAGCTGGGGGCGTTGATAGGCGAATTCGCCGCCGCTGCGGCCACCGAACGGCCTGCCGTGATCGGCGAATTCTTCCCGGAAGTAGGCAAAGCACCACTGCCCCATCTGGAGCCGGGCACCCGTGCGCAGGACCGAGCTGCCCGAGGGCCCTAAACTTCCGGTGACCGCGCCGCGCCGCCGGACCAGGACGTACTCGTCCCTGTCATTGTGGACAATCTCCGCGTGGACAGGGTCGAGCCCTGGCAGCTGGAGGTCAGCTGAGGGGCTGCTACCGATGCTGGTCCGCTCCCCGACCAGACTGTATTCACGCGGTACCTGGCCGTTCCACGTGGCGGAATCCTGTACGAAAATTAGTCGCGGACGCCCGCTGCCCCGGGTGTGATGGGTGGTGGTGATCCGGCGGACAATCCTGCGCCTGACGGTCGGAAGCAACGGCAAGGGAGTCTCAGGCGGAAGCAAGGAGAAGCCCGGCGCCCGGGATAGCCGGGCCCGTTTGGCAAACGGAGCGATGGCTCTGACCTTTCCGAGCCGAATGTGCGCGGAACCAGTGAGCAGCCGCTTCGCTCCGGTGCGGTGGACAGCCCCGAGGCTCACGATGGGGCCCTTTGGACCTTCCACCACGATCGTCAGTCCCTTTTCGGCGAGAATCTTGGCCAGGGGCCGCACCTGACGCAGCGAGGGCATCCGATGCGCCAGAGACGCGTCCAGGCTGCTGAAGGTGACCCGCAGTTCAGTCCCGGCCGCCTGCACCACGCCGGAGGTTCCGCCGCCCGAAGGTTCAGTCAGGGAGAACTCCAGATTGGCGTCTACCCTGAATCGGGGTGCCATCTCAACGTCGGTTCTCGTCGGATCCCGCCGCGTCCTTGTCGCTGGTCGTCACGCGGAGGCTTCCGTTGAGCTTC
>JBKKDK010000036.1:0-2507 GCA_046708245.1 Arthrobacter sp. | reverse complement strand
GAAGGTGGACAGCCGCCGTCGTCGTTAATCGTGTGCTAGCTGGCTTTGGTCAGGCCGGTGCGCGCCATGGCGTCCGCGTAGGCGGTGTGCATTTCCTCGAGGTACTGCTCCTGGCGGACCGGAGTACCGGCGAAGGCGCGGCCGCTGAGCGAGCGGACCTTGTAGGTCTTCAGGCCGCGGCGCCAGATCATGGGCACCTCGGTCTTGAGCAGCAGGTTGGCGAGGCGGTTGGCCTCCGTGCCGTGGGCCACGATCACCGACGCGCGGGGGACCACGGCGAGGAACTTCAGCAGCGGCTTGAGGCCGGCGGCGATCTGGTCCGGCGTGAACTTGCCGTTCGGCTCGCCCGCCACATGCCAGGGGTGGACGTTCCACGGCATAACGAACTCGGGGCGCAGGCCCAGCTTCCACTGGACCCCGAGCATCCGCGTGGCGGCTTCCTCGTCGCCGGCGGTGATGAAGCCGGACGGGTCCTCGGTGCCGATGTTGGAGAAGAGGCTGATGATGCGGCACTCGTCAATGTCGTGCATGGGGTCCACGTAGGGGACAGTGGTGCCAGCTTTGGTGGCCTGCAGCGTGTCGCACAGCTCGTTGACGGCTGCGACGCTAGGTTCGTAGCGGCGGCTCAGGAGCTGCTCGCGGAAATTTTCAGTGGCCAAGGCTGTCATATATTGCTGAGTCTCCTGCGGGATTGGTAAAGCTGCCAGACCGGATGCGGGCACGCCAAAAACAGGGCACGCTGGATCCGGTGTGGTTTGAAAATGTGGTGTGGACCGATTCCTGGTCGGTCCTAATCAGTCTATCAAGCCCTGCGAAATGCTGGACCGCCTATGGGCGGACCGCGGCAGCGGCCCGCCGGCCGCGGCGCATCATGGCGGCCCGGCAGAGCAGCCGGCCGGTCCAGTGGGCGGTCAAATGAGTGCCCGGCACGGCGATCGGCTAAACTTGGGTGGTAAGAGCCCCGGACTCTGGCGTTGATGGTAAGAGCACAGCGGTAGATTCGGGGCATTCTCATGAACGGCGCTGGCGTCCGGTGAACCACCCTGTGTGAACCAAACAAGGTGGCCGCAACGGAAGCCGGCCCGAACGAATGGGGGAGGATCCCATGCCAGCAATCGTGATCGTCGGAGCCCAATGGGGCGACGAAGGCAAAGGTAAGGCCACCGACCTGCTCGGCCACCGCGTCGACTATGTCGTTAAGCCCAACGGCGGCAACAACGCCGGCCACACCGTTGTCGTGGGCGGTGAGAAGTATGAGCTTAAGCTCCTTCCGGCCGGCATCCTGAGCCCCAACGCGGTACCGATCATCGGCAACGGCTGCGTGGTGAACCTGGAAGCGCTGTTCCAGGAAATCGATGGTCTGGAAGCCCGCGGCGCGGACACCTCCAAGCTGCGCATCTCCGCCAACGCCCACCTCGTGGCGCCCTACCACCAGGTCCTGGACAAGGTCACCGAGCGGTTCCTCGGCAGCCGCGCCATCGGCACCACCGGACGCGGCATCGGCCCCGCCTACATGGACAAGGTGGCCCGCCTCGGCATCCGCGTCCAGGACGTCTTTGACGCCTCGATCCTGCGCCAGAAGGTGGAAGGCTCGCTGCGCCAGAAGAACGAACTTCTGGTCAAGGTCTACAACCGCCGCGACATCGAGGTGGACGAGATCGTGGAGTACTTCCTGTCCTTCGCGGACCGGCTGCGCCCGCTGGTGATCGACAGCACCTACGTCCTGAACACCGCGCTGGACGAGGGCAAGGTGGTCCTCATGGAGGGCGGCCAGGCCACCTTCCTGGACGTGGACCACGGCACCTACCCGTTCGTGACGTCCTCGAACCCGACGGCCGGCGGCGCCTCCGTGGGCTCAGGCATCGGCCCCACCCGGATCTCGCGTTCCATCGGCATCATCAAGGCGTACACCACCCGTGTGGGCGCGGGCCCGTTCCCCACGGAGCTCTTCGATGAGATGGGCATGTACCTGCAGAAGACCGGCGGCGAATTCGGCGTTAACACCGGCCGCCCCCGCCGCTGCGGCTGGTACGACGCCGTGCTGGCGCGCCACGCCTCCCGGGTCAACGGCTTCACGGACTACTTCGTGACCAAGCTGGACGTGCTGACGGGCATCGAGCAGATCCCGGTCTGCGTGGCCTACGACGTCGACGGTGTCCGGCACGACGAAATGCCGATGACCCAGACCGAGTTCCACCACGCCAAGCCGATCTTTGAGTTCTTCGACGGCTGGACCGAGGACATCACGGGCGCCCGCACGCTGGATGACCTGCCGGAAAACGCCAGGAACTACGTGCTGGCCCTGGAGAAGCTCTCCGGCACGCGCTTCTCCGCGATCGGTGTCGGCCCGGACCGCGACCAGACCATCGTGATCAACGACTTGATCCTTGACTGACCCGGACTGACGGCAAACGTCCGACGGGGGGGGGTGACCAGGGTAAGTGGCCCCCCGCCCTGGGTGGTAAACGGGTTTACCCGCGGGTAAAAAATTTTTTTTGCGCGCGGTA
>JBKKDK010000035.1:0-3666 GCA_046708245.1 Arthrobacter sp. | reverse complement strand
CGAGGAGATCCTGCTCGAGAACGGCCTCTCCCCCGCCGTCCTGGGAGTGCGTTCGACTGAAGCGGCAGTGGTCACCAACCCCTGGATCGATGGAAAGGCCACCGACGACCTGAACGAGGAAGTCATCAAGTTGGCCCCGGTCCTGGCCCGTAAACTCACCGACGTTCTCAGTAGGGAATTGGGAGGTGTTGACGCTATCCAGGCCTTCGGCAAAGCAGCAATCGTCGGCACCAACGGCGAGATTGAACACGGCGCGGCCCTCATCCACACACCGTTCTTCGGCAACCTCGTCCGGGAGTATTTCGACGGCGAATCCATCATCTGCTTCGCCGATGACCGGGCCGATGCCGGTGCCTCCCTCGTTGTGCCCCTCTGGCACAAGAACGCTGCAGCCACCCGCACGCACTACCAGACCATCACCACCCGCATCAGTGATGCTCCCCGCCCCGACGAGATCGTCGTCGTCGTCGGCGCGTCAACCGGGCCCCGCCCACACTCACGCATCGGAGACCGGCTCACGGACCCCGTCGTCAAAGCAGGCACCATAGGAGAACTAATTTCATGAGCATCCGCAAAATCGTCACCTTCACCGAAGACATCCTGATCGAGGGCGGCCGCGAAGTCGCACCCAACGCGCGGGTCGCCGTCGTCGCCGCTATTATCAAGAACCCCTGGGCAGGCCAGGGATTCGTCGAGGACCTCTCAGCCGGAATCGACGGCAACGCCTCCGACATCGGCGCCCTGCTCGCCCCCCGCGTGCTCGAAGCCCTCGGCGCCCCCGCCGAAGCGTACGGCAAAGCCGCCATCGTGGGTCTCAACGGTGAAATCGAGCACGGTTCCGGGCTCATCCACACGCTTGCTTTCGGAAACCACTTCCGTGACGCTGCCAACGCCACCACGCTCTTGCCAGCCGTTGAAAAGCGCGGGCCGGCGGGCGTTGTGTTCGATATCCCGCTCAAGCACATCACGGACGCGACCATCCGCTCCCACCACCAGAGCATAGAGGTGCGAATCAATGACGCGCCGCACGCCGACGAGATCGTGATCGCCCTGGCCGCCGCAGCGCAAGGACGCCCCCAGCAGCGCCTCGCCGCCTTCAGCACCGAAGCGAACTAGGAGACTGCCCTCGTGAGCCGCCCCCGCATCACACTCATTCACGGAGTCGGCCTCGACGGGTCGATGTGGGGGCCGCTCCGTGAATTCCTCGAACCCGAATACGACATTCAGGTCCTCGAACTCCTGGGCCACGGAAACCGCGGACACATTGCGCCCGAGGGAGTGTCACTCGCAGAGCTCGCCACGGACGTCGCAGAGCACCTTGAACCTGGCACGCATGTCGTGGGCTTCTCACTCGGCGCCCTCGTCGCCCAATATCTGGCGAGATTCCGGCCCGATTTGGTGGCCTCCCTGGTTTCCGTCGCATCGGTATGTGACCGGACATCCCAGGAGCAGGCCGCGGTGATGATTCGCCTGGGCTCAGCGGCATCTGACTTTCCCGCGACGGTGGAGGCATCAATCCAGCGGTGGTATCCCGAAGGGTCCTCTGTTCCGGCGGAACTGGTGGAGGCGACCAGGGCAGTCCTGCTGCGCAACGACCCCCGGTCCTTCCTGGCCTGCTATCACGTCTTCGCAACCGCAGACGCGGAAATCGCCCCCGAACTCCCCCGGATCACCGTTCCGGCGTATGCCGTGACCGGTGAATTGGACCCGGGCTCAACACCGGAGATGAGCGCCCGGCTCGCCGCGGCCATCCCCGGCTGCACGTACTCCGTCATTAGCGGGGCCCGCCACATGATGCCGGTGGAACGCCCCCAGGAACTCGCCAACACCCTCACTGCTTTCTTCAAGGAGCATTCACATGTCCACTGATCGCCGCTACGAGCACTTCATCAACGGAGACTGGGTTGCGCCGTCTTCCGGGGAATACTTCGAGAGCACCAACCCGGCAACCCTCGGCGTTCTCTACCGGGCCGCACGAGGCAACGAAGCCGACGTCACCCGGGCCGTGTCAGCCGCAGCTGCAGCCTTCGAAAACCCCGCCTGGCGCGACCTCAGCCAGACCAAACGCGGGCACCTGCTCCGGCGCCTCGGTGACCTGGTCGGAGAACACGCGGAGGAACTCGCCCGTATGGAGTCCGAGGACAACGGCAAGCTCCTGCGCGAGATGCGCGCCCAGCTCGCCGCGATGCCCGAGTATTACTACTACTACGCCGGGCTGGCGGACAAAATCCAGGGCGACACCATCCCGGGGTCCAGCCGTGCAATGCTGAACTACACACTCCGTGAACCACTTGGTGTCGTGGGAGCCATCACGCCGTGGAACTCGCCGCTGACGCTGACCACCAGCAAACTCGCGCCCGCCCTCGCCACGGGCAACACCATCGTGATCAAACCGTCCGAATACACCTCTGCCACCGTCCTGCGCCTGGCCGCGCTGGCCGACGAAGCCGGATTCCCACCCGGGGTTATCAATGTGATCACCGGATTCGGCGCAGAAGCCGGAGCCGCGCTGGTCGAGGACCGGCGGCTGGCGAAGATCTCGTTCACGGGCAGCACCGCCACCGGCGCGCGCATCGCCTCCTCCACCGCGTCCCGCTTCATCGGATCGACGCTCGAATTGGGCGGCAAATCCCCGAATATTGTCTTCGCCGACGCCGATATTGCCAACGCATCCATGGGAGTGGTGGCCGGCATCTTCGCCGCGGCCGGCCAGACCTGCATCGCCGGCAGCCGCGTGTTCGCGCACAACTCCGTCTACGACGAACTGCTTGAGCGTGTCGCGAACCGGGCCCGCAGCATCGTCATCGGCGATCCGCTCCTGGACGCCACCGAACTCGGACCGCTGGCCTTCCAGGACCAGCGGGACAAAGTCGCCAGCTACGTCGATCTCGGTGTCTCCGAAGGCGCCACCGTCCTGACCGGCGGCGGCAGGCCCAACACCGGCCTCAACGGCTACTTCTTCGAACCAACCGTGCTCACCGACGTCGACAATTCCATGCGCGTGGTGAGGGAGGAGATTTTCGGCCCCGTCGCGGCGATCATGCCCTTTGAAACAGAGAACGAGGTCCTCGCCCTAGCCAACGACACCAGCTACGGGCTGGCCGCTGGCATCTGGACCACCAACCTCTCCCGGGCACACCGTATGGCCAGCCGGCTCGAGGCGGGCACCATCTGGGTCAACACGTACCGCACGATGTCCCCGCAGTCACCGCGCGAAGGCTTCAAAACCAGCGGAGTCGGCGTCGAACATGGCATCGAAAGCATCCGCGAATACACCCGACTCAAGAGCGTCTGGATCAACACCGACGAATCCCCCCTTGCCGACCCCTTCATCATGAGGAGCTAAGGCCATGCCCATCATCGATATCTCTATCTCGGAAGGCCGCACGCCCGAGCAGCTGCGCGCGCTCGTGACAGCCGTCCACACAGCTGTCCTCGAGACAGTCAACGCCCGTCCCGAACACGTCACCGTACTGCTCCGCGAAGTCCCGAGGACCCGCTGGGCCGTCGGCGACACAACGCTCGCTGAACGCGACGCGGCAGCCCAGGAAGCAGCACCCATTACCGAGGCGTCGGCGAACACCGGCGCAGAACGAAGGAGTCACTAATGCGCTTTTCCCTCTTCGCCCACATGGAGCGCTGGGACGAGACAGTCTCGCACCGCGA
>JBKKDK010000034.1:0-20866 GCA_046708245.1 Arthrobacter sp. | reverse complement strand
GAGGTGACCGCCCGCCGTCGCGCGCTGTGGAAGTACGGGCTCTATGCCAGGACGCGGAGCTTGGAGTTGGTGCGGCCGAACAGCACCTTGTCCACGGACACTTTGCCTGCGCCGACGAGGGCCACGGCCAGGGCGGCGGCAGCCAGCAGCAGCACCAGCTCGTAGCCACCGGCGGCAGCGAATACGCCGGCAGGGGCGTGGACCAGGATCAGGGCGCCCAGCATGTTCAGGGCGAGAAGGGCGGCGAACACGCGGGTGAGGATGCCCAGGATCAGGGCGATACCGCCGACGAGTTCCAGGGTCGCGATCACCGGGGCAGCAACCTGCGCCGCCGGAACACCCATCTGGGTGAAGGCGGCCTGGGTGCCGGGGATGGTGAATTCGTAGAACTTCTGCCAGCCGTGGGCGGCGAAGAGGAATCCGGTCACGAGGCGCAGGATGGTGCGGGCCGAAGTGGTCAGGGCGGGCTGGTTCATGGAAAATACCGTTTCGTAAGGTGGGAGGCGCTGCGGCTGGGTGCTGCCGCTGCTTCGGTTGCGTTCAGAATCCAGTCTTCCCGAGAATTACTTGAAATGTCAACTAATGTCGAAATTTGCGACGCCGGGTGTGCCGCTAGGGTGGATGCGTGCCAGCCTCGTCGCCGACCCCCGCCACCCTGCCTGCCGCGGCCGGCCGGAAGCGCGAAATCCTCCGTCTTGCCGTCCCCGCCTTCGGCGCCCTGATCGCGGAGCCGCTGTTCCTGCTGGCGGATTCGGCAATCGTCGGCCACCTCGGCGTGGCCCAGCTCGCCGGCGTCGGACTGGCCTCGGCGGTGCTGCATACGGCGGTGGGCCTGATGGTCTTCCTCGCCTACTCCACGACGCCGGCGGTGGCGCGGGCGATCGGCAACGGCCAGCTGCCCAAGGCCCTGGCGGCCGGCCGCGACGGCGTGTGGCTGGCCCTGCTGCTCGGGACCGTTCTGGCCGGGGCCGGGTTTCTCGCGGCCGGGCCGCTTCTGGAGCTGATGGGCGCCAGCGGCGAGGTGATGACCTTCGCGGTGGACTACCTGCGCTGGTCGATGCCCGGGCTCATTGCGATGCTGCTGATCTTCGCGGGCACCGGTGTGCTGCGGGGGCTGCAGGACACCCGGACCCCGCTGATCGTTGCCGCTGCCGGTTTCACGCTGAACATCGCACTGAACATCGTCCTGGTCTACGGGCTGCAGCTTTCCGTCGCGGGCTCCGCGATCGGCACCAGCATTGCGCAGTGGGCCATGGCGCTGGTCTATGTGGAGATGGTCCGGCGCAACGCCCGACGCCACGGGGTGTCCCAGCTGCCGGACTGGCGCGGCATCAGAGCCCTGACCCGGGTAGGTTCGTGGCTTATGCTGCGCACGCTGAGCCTGCGGATCGCGATCCTGGCGACGGTGGTGGTGGTCACGGCGCAGGGGCCGGTCAACCTTGCCGCGCACCAGCTCGCCATGACCATCTTCACTTTCCTTGCCTTCGCCCTGGACGCCCTGGCCATTGCCGCGCAGGCCCTGATCGGCAAGGAACTCGGCGCGGGCAACCCGGCAGCGGCCCGCGCACTCACCGGGACCATGGTCCGCTGGGGGCTCGGCTTCGGCGTACTCACCGGCGCGTTCCTGGCCGCCGCCGCGCCCTGGGCCGGGATCGTGTTCACGTCCGATCCCGAGGTCCGCGGGGCGCTCACGCTCGCCCTCTGGGTGCTCGCGGCTGGCCAACCTCTCGCCGGGTATGTGTTTGTCCTCGACGGCGTCCTGATCGGGGCGGGGGATGCGAAATACCTCGCGATCGCCGGCGTGGTGAATCTGGCCGCCTACCTGCCGCTGCTGCTCGCCGTCGGTTTGTCCGGGGCCGGCGGCGGTGCCGGGCTGCTCTGGCTTTGGGCGGCCTTTTCGCTCGGCTACATGCTGGCCCGGGCCATCACGCTGGGCCTCCGTGCCCGGACAGACCGCTGGATGGTGCTTGGAGCGCACTGAGCGGCCCGCCGCCGCGGCGCCGCCCACGGCACGCGCCGGGGCCGCTTCCCACTAAACTGGACGGGTGACTCTCCCCGCCAGCCCTGATGCGTCCACCGCCACGTCCGCCGCCGCCGACCTCTGGAAGCCCGTGCTTGTCCGGGCCGCCGTCGCGCTCTGTTTCGGCGTGCTGACGGTCTTCTGGGCTTCACCCTCGGCGGCCGGGATGGGCTGGGCCGGCGGGGTGTACCTGCTGGCCACGGGCGTGGTCCTCCTCTGGAGCGTCAGGAAGACCGGTCTCCCCGGCGGTTCGCGGCCGGGCAAGATCCTGTCCGCCGCGGGGTCCGTGCTCGCCGGAACCGGCGCCGCCGTCGGACTGATCTCCGGCAGTCTTGTGTTCGCCGTCCTGGCGGCCGTCGGGCTGGGACTGGCCGGCGCCGCGGAGCTCTATCTTGGCGCGACGGTCCGGGGCCGGTCCGTGCTGGCCAGGGACTGGATAGCCTCCGGTGTGATCGGGCTCGGCACCGCGGCAGCCCTGCCCTTCTTCATCGAGCTGGGACCGCACGCCCTCCTGGGCGTCGCCGGCGGCGGTGCCATCATCAGCGGCGTGCTGTGGATGCTGGCCGGCCTGACGCTCAGGCATGATGCGCGGCGCGATTCCGCGGAGGCCGTAAACTAGTAACGACAGGTTCTACCCTGCGTAGAACAATTGCGGCATCAAACCTGCCACGCCCGCCCGGCGTCGGCTGCAGGAGGAAAGCACCTTGGCACAGCAGAAATCTGGAGTACCGCGCAGCCTGCGGACCTCGGTCAAGGGACCCCTGATGTTCTCCGCGTTCTGGGCAGTGCTGGCCTTCTTTGCCGTCCTCATCTTTGCCTCCGGCGGCAGCGCCAAAACGCCCCGCTTTGACCTGGCCTTCACCGGTGCCGGCATTGCCTTCATTGTCACCCTGGTGGTGGCCGCCATGCTGTCCATGAGCTACAAGGACAACGCCGAGCACCTGGGCAAGGGATCCGGCGTGAACTTGAGCTCCAAAAAACCATCGTCCGGCCACGGCGGACGCCCGGCGCGGCCGGGTTCCGAAACCCCCGGCAGCGGCCCTGAGGGCACCACCCGCGACGACCTCCGCTAGGGCGCCCCGGCACGCTTAGTGCCAGCGCCGTCCACGGGTCAGGACGGAAGAATTCAGGACGCGGCCTTGCGCGCCCGGTAGGCCGCAACGTGCGCCCGGTTGGCACAGTTTCCGGTGTCGCAGTACCGCTTGGAGCGGTTGCGGCTGAGGTCCAGCACCACCGCGTTGCAGTCCTCCGCGGCGCAGACGAGCAGCCGGTCCATCTCCTTGCTGCGGATCACGTCGACCAGCGCCATTGCCGCCTCCGTGCTCATCCGGTCCGCCAGCGGTGCCTCCGGCATGGTGGCATGCAGATGCCAGTCCCATTCATCGTGCTTCACCAGCTGGGGGAGCGCCCGGGCCTGCCGCAGGAGCCGGTTCAGGGTGTCCACAGCCGCAGACTCACCGGCGATCCACAGCTCGGCGAGCTCCGCGCGCAGCCGGTGCACACTGGCGAGTTCGGCCGCGTCCCGGGTCCGGGATCCCGTGAAGCCCTCGGCGGCCAGGAAGCGGTCAAGGTCCGCGGGCGTGGCCAGCTGTTCGTCACCGTTGGCAGCGGTGTTGATCAGATTGACCACGGACCGCAGGGCAACCTCCGTGTCAGGGGCAAAAACCATCTTGACTCCTTACGTGGGTCCGGCGTACTGTCATGACCATAACCCTACTTTACTCCTGACAGGAGGCAGTCTGTGTCTGCCGCACGCCACCCCGCCGAAGTCCCGGCCCAGACTCCTCCCGGGGTCCGGGACGCAGGAAAGCGCACCCCCGGAAGACGGGGCGTGCCTGGCTCCGCCCCGGCCTCGGGCTTTATGGCCTCGGGCCTGGGCGTCGCACTGTTTTCATCCGCCGTGTTCGGGCTCTCCGGATCCTTCGCCAAGGCGCTCCTGGAAACGGGCTGGACGCCCGGGGCGGCCGTCACGGCCCGGCTTACAGGCGCGGCACTGATCCTGGCCATCCCTGCCATTCCGGCCCTGCGCGGGCGCTGGCACCAGGTCCGGGACAACTGGCTGACCGTCGTGCTGTTCGGGTTCATTGGCGTCGCCGCCTGCCAGTTGTTCTATTTCAACGCCGTGTCCCGGCTTTCGGTCGGAGTCGCCCTGCTGCTGGAATATCTGGCCCCGGTGATCATTGTGCTGTGGCTCTGGGCCGCCAGCCGGAGACGGCCGCGGCCGCTGACCATAGCCGGCACCCTCCTGTCCCTGGGCGGGCTGGTCCTCGTCCTGGACCTGACGGGAGCCGTCAAGATCGATCTCGTCGGCGTCCTCTGGGGGATCGCGGCCGCCGTCTGCCTCGCCATCTACTTCTTCATCACGGCCAGGGAAAACGACACCCTCCCGCCGATCGTGCTGGCCTCCGGCGGGCTTATGGTCGGTGCCCTCGTCATGTGGCTGGCCGCGGCAACCGGGCTGCTGCCGATGGCTTTCAGCACGGCCGACACCCGACTGGGTCCCTGGGTCACCCCGTGGTGGGTGGCGCTGGGCGGCCTCGTGGTGCTGGCCACCGTGCTGGCATATGTCTCCGGCATCGTGGCCGCGCGGGCGCTCGGTTCGAAGGTGGCATCCTTTGTCTCGCTCACCGAGGTGTTGTTCGCCGTCATCTGGGCCTGGCTGTTGCTGGGCGAACTGCCCGGTCCCATCCAGCTCGTGGGCGGCCTGCTCATAGTCGGCGGGGTGGTCCTGGTCCGGATGGACGAGCTCCGGGCCCCGGCCGGCGCCGGTGCGGCAGCGCTGGACCACGCGAACGACTGCGAACCCGTTCCGTAGGCGGCGTCCGCCAAGGCGCCTGGCACCCAGTCCGCGTTGCTCTAGCAGTTGTTGTCCCTACAAGGGCCGGGAAGCAGCCACAACTGATAGAGCAACGGGTTTAGCATGGTGATATGTGCCGAAATATCCGGACCCTCCACAATTTTGAACCCCACGCCACCAGCGCCGAAGTGGAAGCTGCCGCACTGCAGTATGTGCGCAAGATCAGCGGCAGCACCACGCCGTCGAAGGCCAACGAAGAGGCGTTCAACCGGGCCGTGCATGAGATCGCCCATGCCACGCAGCACCTGCTCGACTCGCTGGTGACCCACGCCCCGGCCAAGGACCGCGCGGAGGAGGCCGCCAAGGCGAAGGCCCGGGCTGCCATCCGCTTCGGCGCGGCCTGACCGGCGCCGGCGGGACCGCCCTACCTGCCGAAGCCGCGCAGCCGCAGTGAGTTGGCCACCACCAGCACGGAGCTGGCGGCCATCGCGGCGCCCGCGATCATCGGGTTGAGCAGGCCCAGGGCCGCAACCGGGATGCCCACGGCGTTGTAGAAGAATGCCCAGAAGAGGTTGGTCTTGATGGTGCCGAGCGTCCGGCGCGAGAGCTCGATCGCCTGCGCCACCTGCCCCAGGTCGTTGCCCATCACCGTCAGGTCGGCAGCCTCGATCGCGACGTCGGTGCCGGAGCCCATCGCGATGCCAAGGTCCGCCTGAGCCAGCGCCGCGGCGTCGTTGACGCCGTCCCCGGCCATGGCCACGGTGGCGCCGGAGGCCTGCAGCTTCCGTACGGCCTCGACCTTGCCCGCCGGGAGCACACCCGCGAAAACGTCGTCCGGGCTGATGCCGACGGCGGCGGCCACCTGGGCGGCCACGCTGGCGTTGTCCCCGGTCAGCAGGATCGGCCGGAGCCCGAGTTCACGGAGCCGGGTGACGGCGGCTGCCGAACCGGGCTTGAGGGTGTCGCGGAGGCTGATGATGCCGGCTGGGTCGCCGTCGACGGCGACCCAGATCGCGGTGGCACCCGAGTCCTCGGCGGCGCGGAGGGCCTCCAGCTGGGCCGCTGACGGCGCGACGCCGTTCTCCCACAGCCAGCCGATCCGGCCCGCGGTCACGAGCCGCCCGTCCACGGTGCCCTGGACTCCGCCGCCGGGGGCGGAACGGAACCCGACGACGGCGGGCAGAACGGCGCCGTCGTTGTTTATGCGCTCCTCCGCGGACGCCGCGGCGGCGATGGCATGGGCGATGGGGTGCTCGGAGGCGGCCTCGACCGTTCCCGCCAGGCGCAGGACTTCGGCCTGGTGGAAGGGGGCGAAGGCGTGCGTGCCGTCGACGGCCAGGTGGCCGGTGGTGACCGTGCCGGTCTTGTCCAGGAGGATGGTGTCGACGGTCCGGGTGTCCTCGAGGACCTGCGGGCCTTTGATCAGGATCCCCAGCTGTGCTCCGCGGCCGGTGCCGGTGAGCAGTCCCACCGGGGTGGCCAGTCCCAGCGCGCAGGGGCACGCGATGACCAGGACGGCAACGGCTGCCGTGAAGGCGGCCCGGAGCTCGGCCCCGCTGATGACCGGTCCGGCACCGAGCAGCCACGCGGCGAAGGTGATGCCGGCGATGGCCAGGACCACCGGCACGAAGACCGAGCTGATGCGGTCGGCGAGCCGGGCGATCGGCGCCTTTCCGGTCTGGGCCAGTGAGACCAGCCGGCCCATGTGCGCCAGGGTTGTCTCCGCACCGACGCGGGTGGCGCGGACCAGGAGACGGCCGGAGGTGTTGATGGTGGCCCCGGTGACGGCGCTGTCCGGGCCGACCTCCACGGGCACGGATTCCCCCGTCACGAGGGAGGCGTCCACGGCGGAGGACCCGTCAATGACGATGCCGTCCGTGGCGATCTTCTCGCCGGGGCGGACCACGATCACGTCCCCGACGGCCAGCTGATCGGCCGGGATCTTGTGCTCGGCGCCGCCGCGCAGGACGGTCGCGTCTTTCGCGCCCAGATCCAGCAGGGCTTTGAGGGCGTCGCCGGCTTTCCGTTTGGCGTTGGCCTCGAGGTAGCGGCCGAGGAGCAGGAACGTGGTGACAACGGAGGCCACCTCGAAGTAGAGCCCGCCGCCCATTCCTTCCATGCCGGCGTGTTCGGTCATCCGGGGATCCGCCAGCAGCTGCCAGGCCGAAAACGCATATGCCGCGATCACGCCGAGGGAGACGAGGGTGTCCATTGTGGAGGCGAAATGACGGGCGTTGACGGCGGCGGCCCGGTGGAACGGCCAGGCCGCCCAGCTGACCACCGGCAGTGCGAGGGCGCCCGCCACCCAGCCCCAATTGGCGAACTGGAAGGCCGGAAACATTGAAATCAGAAACACCGGCACCGTCAGGACGGCGGCGAGGACCAGGCGTGGCCCGAGCCGGCCGGCAGTGTGCCCGGTGTGGTCCCCGGCGGTGCCGGCCGGCCCGGCTGCAGGCCCGGGGGAGGGCCCGGAGGCCCCTGCCGCGTACCGGGGCGCCCGGACCGTGGCCTTGTAGCCGGCCGCCGCGACAGTGTCCGTGATCTGGGCGTCGCTGATCGCTGCCGGGACGGTGACACGGGCAGATTCCAGGGGAAGGTTCACCGAGGCCTCGACGCCGTCGAGCTTTCCGAGCTTGCGCTCGACCCGGGCGACGCAGGAAGCGCACGTCATGCCCTCGATATCGAGTTCAACCACCCGGGTTCCGGGCTGGTCCAGCAATTGCTTGTTACTCACGGTATTCCCTGTCATGGTGGCGTTTCCGGTTGCGGCTGCGGGTGGTGGCTCAGGCCTCGTTGGCCACCACCATGTAGCCGGCTTCGGCAACGGCCTCGCCGATCTCAGAGGCAGAGAGCACCCCGGTGGACGTGATGGTGACGGTTGAAACGCCGCCCGCGTTGAGGTCGACCTCAACGTTCTCGACGCCGGCCAGCGCCTCCAGCTCTTCGCTGACCGAGGACACGCAGTGGCCGCAGGTCATGCCGGACACGCTGACATTGGTGGAAACGGTGCTCATGGCTTGCTCCTTGGGTGTGGGCTGCCTGGGCAGCCCCATCGTGTGGTGAGTGGTGTTGCCGCTACCGCAGCAGGCGCCCGATAGCATCGGTGGCCTCCTTGACCTTGAAGTCGATGGCTTCCGCCCGCAGCTGCGGATCCGGCTCGGACGCTGCACCGACGACGCAGTGGCCGATGTGTTCCTCGACCAGCCCCAGGCTGACGGCGTGCAGGGCTTTGGTGACGGCGGCGACCTGCGTCAGGATGTCGATGCAGTATTTGTCGTCGTCGACCATCCGGGCGATACCGCGCACCTGGCCTTCGATCCGCTTGAGCCGCCGCAGATAGGCCTCCTTGTTGGAGGTGTAGCCGTGCTGCTGGTGCTCGTCCGCACCGTCCGGTTCGATGGCAGGGGCTGGGAGCTCGTTCATAAACCCAACATATACCCCCTGGGGGTATGTCGCAAGTGCCCGGAGTGGGTGTCCCGCAGAGGCGGCGGCCAAAACCGTCCGGACACAAAAGAGCTCCGGAGTGCGTTATTGGGGGATACGCACTCCGGAGCAGCTATTGGGTAGGCCCGCCATTGGGCTACGAAAACCAGCTTACTCGGCGGTAGTCAAAGAAAGCCAGCACCCCGAATAAGTACTTTCGCTTTATTTTCTCCGGCCATTTTTCGGCCCTTCCGCGGGCCCCGGTCAGGAGCCATGGTGTCCCCGCGCCGGACCGGGAGGCCCTGCCGGAACGATCAGGATGGGGCGTTGCTGGTGGTGGCTGAGCCACGCGGCGACCGATCCGTTGAGCGCCTCGGAGATCCGGTGTCCCAGCCCGCGCTCGGGGGTCCCCACGATGATCATGGCGGCGCCCGTCTCGGCGGCAAGCCGCCCCAGGGCCCTGGCCGGGTCCCCTGCCAGGCTCCGCAGCGTCCAGTCGACGCCCAGCCCGTCGCAGGATGCCGCGATGGACGACCGCAGCTCCTGGGTGACGGCGCGGATCTCGGCGTCGTCCGTGTCCGGATGCAACGACAGACGGTGCGCAGACCTGGCCGGGTCCCACTCCACGAGGTAGCTTGCCTCGTCCACGTAACCGCAGACCAGCGGAACCTCGAGGCTGGCCGCCAGCGCCGCGGCGGTCTGCATCACCTCCGGATGCTGCCCCGGCAGGACGCCGACCACGAGGGGCTGCGCATCATCCATTTCTTCTCCCGACATACTTCATTGTTGTCCCGTAACCCTGGCTTGAACAGGGATTTTGTCCCCGGGCGGCCCGCCTCCGCGTCCCGGCGTGCTCTTGAACAGCCCCGGTGCGGGGCATAACGTTGAAGACCTAAGGAAAGGGTGACCGCCGTGGAAATCTATATGTGGTGGCTGGATCTGGATCTGGCGAGCAAGGAGTGGCTGCGGGAAAACCTGCGCGCCACCGAGCTTCCCCTGCCGGTACTGCAGGGCATCGCGGAGGCAGGCGGCCCGCGCTCGGACGACCCGGCCGGCGTGCTGAGCGATGCGGACTGGGACTTCGTCGAGACGCAGTCCGAATTCGTGGACTGACCTGCGCACAGACCGGGCGCGGGGCGGGCACTGCCGGCGGAAAAACCATTGCGGGCATCCGGCAGGAGTGGTTCCATGGGGGTCATGGCTACCGAAGAAACATATGTCCTCGCGATCGGCACCAAAAAAGGGCTCTGGCTGGCAACCAGCACGGACCGCAAGGACTGGTCCCTTTCCGGCCCGCATTTCCTGATGAGCGAGGTGCCCAGCATCGCTATCGACATCCGCGAAGGCCGGACCCGCATCCTGGTCGGCGTCAGGTCGGAGCACTGGGGGCCCACCGTTTTCCACTCCGATGACCTGGGCGCCACCTGGAACGAACCTGAGCTTGGAGCCATCCGTTTCCCGGAGGGCACCGAGGCCGCCCTTGAGCGCGTCTGGCAGATCCATCCGGACGCCGAGTCCCGCCCCGGTGTGGTCTGGGCCGGCTGTGAACCGATCTCCGTCTGGAAGTCCACCGACGGCGGCGAACACTTCGAGCTGAACCGGGGACTCTGGGACCACCCGCACCGCACCGAATGGGGCGCCGGCTACGGCGGCGCCGCCGCGCACTCAATCGTCCTCGACCCCACGGGCCAGAAGGTCCACGTCGCCATGAGCACCGGCGGAGTCTACCGCTCGCTCGACGGCGGGATGTCCTGGGAGCCCCGCAACAAGGGAATTTCGGCGTACTTCATGCCCGATCCGAACCCGGAATTCGGCCAGTGCGTCCACAAGATTGCCGCAGACGCCGCCGTCGACGGCCGCCTCTATGCGCAGAACCACCACGGCGTCTACCGCAGCGACGACGACGCCGAGCACTGGGAATCGATCGCGGAAGGGCTGCCGGCGGACTTCGGCTTTGTGATGCTCACCCATCCGCGCCGGGCGGGCACGGCCTGGGTGATCCCGCTGAAGGCCGACGGCGAGAGGATCCCGCCGGACGGCAAACTCGCCGTCCACCGGACCGGGGACGCCGGTGCGAGCTGGAAGCGGCTCGACGCAGGACTTCCGGAAGCCGAGTACAACGCCGTGCTCCGGGATGCCGCGTGCGTCGATGCGGCTGAGCCGACCGGTGTCTACTTCGGCACCCGCGGGGGCTGCGTCTACGCCAGCGCCGACGAGGGCGAACATTTCGCCGAGGTGGCCTCGCATCTGCCGGACGTATTGTGTGTCCGGGCAGCCGCGGTGTCCGCCGTTCCCGCGGGCGTGGCCGGTCCCGGTGCCGTCCTGAATGTCTGAGCGTCCATGACCGGCATCAGTGTCGTGCTGCCCAGCGTTCTCCAGCCGCTCGCCGGCGGGCAGTCCATCCTGACTGCGCCCGCCGATGCGGCGGTGACTGTGGCTGGGGTGCTGGATTCCGTGACAGGGGCCTACCCGGCCCTGTCACGGCGCTTGCGGGACGAAACGGGGGCGGTCCGCCGCTACGTGAATATATACGTCAACGGGAATGAGATTCGCCGGCTGCAGGGACTGGCCACCGAGGTTTCCCCCGGCCAGGAGCTGCTGATCATCCAGTCGGTCGCGGGAGGCTAGCGGTTCAGGCGACCCGCCAGAGGCTGCACTCGTCGGTATTGATGGCCTTGCGGGTGCCGGACTGCCGGTCCAGGATCCAGACGACGCCGATCCCGGGCGCGGTTTCCTGGACGCTGCCGCGGCGGATCACGACGTCGTCGTAGTTCGGGCCGACGCGCAGGCGGGCCTCGATCTCATCGCCGCGGTGCAACTGGTCCACGGCGCGGATTCGGGTTACATGGGTTTTGGCTTCCTTCAACATGGCGGGCCTCCTGGATTGGAGCTGGTGCCTGCTATTGCCGGCACCTCCAGTGTGGCCCGCGCACGTTGCGTCGGCGTTTCGGCCCGGTAAGGGGCACGTAAGCTTCGTGTGCCCGGGCGGTTACCCGGATCAGGGCAGCCGGCGGTCCGCGGGGCGCTGGATACGGAACCAGCGGTAGCCATAGCGGCTAAGTTCCAGTTCGAAGCCGCCATCCTCGTCGAGCGGGACGTCCTGTCCGTCCAGCAGGTCCCGCAGCACGGCTCCCTTGAAAATCCCGGCGGGATCCTCCGGAGAGCCGGCGTTTGCTGCCAGGGATGCCGGCTCGGCGCCGAAGTTGTGCGCCAGGACAACCGTTGAGCCGGCCCGGCTGCAGCGGTGCAGCAGTACTGTCGCGGCCGGCTGCTTGATCAGCTCAAACTCGCCCCAGCCCAGTTCGGGACTTTCCCGGTAGCGCTGGATGAGTGTGGCGATGAAGTTCCAGAGCGACTCCGGGTCCCGCTTTGCGTCGGCGGCGTTGATGTTCTTCGGGCCGAAGTAGCCTTCCACGACGGGAGCCACCAGGTCCTTGGCCGGCGCGGTGGAAAACCCGCCGTTTTCGGCGTCGTCCCACTGCATCGGGGTCCGCACGGCGGACCGGCCCTTGGCGGCCAGGTTTTCGCCCATCCCGATCTCCTCGCCGTAGAACAGCACCGGCGTGCCGGGCAGCGAGAACATCAGTGAATAGACCATCCGGATGTGTGCCGGATCGCCCTTGAGCATGGTCGGCAGCCGCCGGCGGAGCCCCCGGCCGTACATCTGCATGTCCTCGTCGGGTCCGAACGCGGCAAAAACCTCCTCGCGCTCGGCGTCGCTGAGCTTGTCCAGGGTCAGTTCATCGTGGTTCCGGACAAACATGGCCCACTGGTTGTCGGGATGGATCCTGGGACGGCTGCCGAGGCTCGCAGCCAGCGGCCGGGCGTCCCCCCGGGCCAGTGCAAGGTACATGGACTGCATGGACAGGAAGTCGAACTGCATGTTCAGCTCGTTGCCGGCAGGCCCGCCAAAGTACTGCAGCTGGTCCTTGTAAGGCAGGTTGACCTCGCCGAGCAGGACGGCGCTGCCGTTGCGCCTGTTGAGGAAGCTGCGCAGGGCGCCCAGGTAGCTGTGCGGGTCGATCCGCGCCGCGTTGTCCTTCGGTTCGCCCTGGAGTTCCAGGAAGAACGGCACGGCGTCCAGCCGGAAGCCGTCCAGTCCCAGCTGGAGCCAGAACCCCATCGACTTGGCGATCTCGTCCCGGACTTTGGGGTTCATCACGTTTAGGTCCGGCTGGTGCTTGGCGAACATGTGCAGGTACCACTCCCCGGTGGGCTTGTCCTGGGTCCAGATGGACGTTTCCTCGCCGGGGAACACCACCTGGTCCGAGGTGTCCGGGGGTGTGTCCTTGCGCCACACGTAGTAGTCGCGGTAGGGGTTGTCCACTGATTTGCGCGCCTGCACGAACCACGGGTGCTTGTCCGAGGTGTGGTTGATGACGAAGTCCGCGATCACCCGCATGCCGCGGTCCTTGGCGGTCCGGATGAACTCCACAACATCCCCGAGGCTGCCGAGCCGGGGGTCCACGCCGTACATGTCCGTGACGTCGTAGCCGTCGTCCCGGTCCGGGGAGGGGTAGAACGGCATCAGCCAGATGCACGTCACGCCCAGCGCGGCGAGGTAGTCAACGCGCTGGATCAGCCCGCCGAAGTCCCCGGTGCCGTCGCCGTCGTCGTCGAAGAAGGTTTCCGGGTCCAGGCAGTAAATCACGGCGTTTTTCCACCAGAGATCGGAGGTTTCGGCGATCCTCACAGCTGCACCTTCCGTTCGGCGGCCCGGCTGGCCGTTCCGTGCAGCTCCGGGAGAACATGCTCCGCAAAAGCCTCGATGAACGGGGCCTGCTCCTGGCCGACGAAGTGCAGGTAGAGCTCTTCGAAGCCGAGCTCGACGTATTCGGCCAGCCACTCGGCGTGCTGCCCGGTGTCGGCGGAGATGTTGACGGCGCTGCGGACCTGTTCCTCGCCAACCGCGGCGCTGACGTGGTCGAAATGGGCCGCGGTGGGGAGGTCCCAGGGGATCGGCGGGGGAAACACGTTGCTGCGCCACTGGTCCATTGCGATCGCGACGGCGTCGCGTTCAGTGGGGGCCCAGGACAGATGGATCTGCAGGGCGGCCTTGCCGCGGCCGCCGGCGTCGCGGTAGGCGGCGAGCATCTCCTTGAGTTTCGCGTGGGGCTGGTTCACGGTGACCAGCCCGTCCGCCCAGGCCGCCGAGCGCCGCGCGGTCTCCACGCTGACAGCGGGCGCGATCAGCGGAGGCTTGATCTGCGGAACGTCCCAGAGGCGGGCCTGCTGCACGGTGACCAGTCCGCTGCGGGTGACCTCCTGGCCGGCGTGCAGCTCGCGGATGATCTGCACGGCCTCCTCGAGGCGCCGCTGCCGGGTCTCCTTGTCCGGCCAGGCTTCGCCGGTGATGTGCTCGTTCATGTACTCGCCACTGCCGGTGGCCATCCAGAACCGGCCCGGGAACATGTCCGCCAGCGTGGCCGAGGCGTGGGCGATGATCGCCGGGTGGTAGCGCTGGCCGGGCGCCGTGACCACGCCGAAACGGAGTCCCGTGGTGGCCAGGGCGGCGCCCAGCCAGGACCAGGCGAAGCCGGAGTGGCCCTGCCGCGCGGACCAGGGCTCAATGTGATCCGAGCACATGGCGGCGTCGAAGCCCGCCCGTTCCGCCAGCTGGACGTCCTTGAGGAGCTGGCCGGGACTGATCTGTTCGTGCGATGCGTGGAATCCTATGGCAGCCATCGTTAATGTCTACCGTCGGAAAGGGTGTGTGTCGAGGAAAACCGGGCCGCGGGGCTGGCGGCCGGCGTACCGCCGGGTAAGAATGGGCCCTATGCGACTGCCCCTGATGCCCCCGATCGCGCCGATGCTGGCCAAGGCCGTGACCGCCCTCCCCGGCGAAGCCGGAAACGCAGAAGCCGGAAAGGAGTGGAGCTTTGAGCCGAAGTGGGACGGGTTCCGGTCCATCATCTTCCGCGACGGCGAGGACGTGGAGATCGGCAGCCGCAACGGCAAGCCGCTCACCCGCTACTTCCCCGAGCTGGTGGAGGCGCTCAAGGTGAACCTGCCGCCACGCTGCGTGGTGGACGGTGAGATCATCCTGGTCGGCGCTTCCGGGGACCGGCTCGACTTCGATGCGCTGCAGCAGCGCATCCATCCGGCCGCGAGCCGGGTGCGGCTGCTCGCCGCGGAGACTCCGGCGAGCTTTGTCGCCTTCGACCTGCTGGCGCTGGACGAGGAAAATTTCACCGCACGGCCGTTTGCCGAGCGCCGCGCTGCGCTGGACCGGGCGCTGGCCGGCAGTGCGGCGCCGGTTCATCTGACGCCGGCCACCCGGGACCGGGAGACGGCCAGCCAGTGGTTCAGCCAGTTCGAAGGGGCAGGCCTGGACGGGATCGTGGCGAAAGCCCTGGACAGCACCTACCAGCCGGACAAACGCGTGATGATCAAAGTCAAGCACCAGCGCACTGCGGACTGCGTCCTCGCCGGATACCGGGTGCACACGTCCGGACCGGACCGGGTGGGTTCGCTGCTGCTGGGCCTGTACGACGACGACGGCGTGCTCGCCAACGTGGGTGTGGTGGGCGCGTTCCCGATGCAGCGCCGCAAGGAACTCTTCGAGGAGCTCCAGCCCCTCGTGACCGATGCCGCGGCCCACCCCTGGACCTCGGCCAGGCAGGAGGGGGGCACCCGGACGCCGCGCAATGCGGAAGGCAGCCGGTGGAGCGGGGGCAAGGACCTGTCGTTTACGCCGCTTCGGCCCGAACGCGTCCTGGAGGTGAAGTACGACCACATGGAGGGCGTCAGGTTCCGCCACACGGCGCAGTTCGTGCGCTGGCGCCCGGACCGGGACCCGGACTCGTGCACGTATGAACAGCTCGAGGAGCCGGTCTCCTACGACCTCGCCCAGGTGCTGGCCGCTGGCAGCCCCTAACGGGCGGGCCGACTCCGGGAAAACGCCGACGGCGGCCCGCCCCCGGGAGGGGCGCGCCGCCGTCGTGCGTTGTTCCGCAGAGCCTCAGCGCAGGCCGAGCTCCTTGGTGGGGACCTTGAAGGTCTCCTTGGCGGTCAGGGCTGAGACGGCCGAGACCACGCAGATGATGCCGGTGAAGATGGTGATCTGGACCCAGCCGCCGGGCTTGATGCCGCCCATGGCCGCCACGATCGCCGGGGCGAAGCCTGCCATCAGGAAGCCCAGCTGTGTGCCGATCGCCAGGCCGGAGAAGCGGACCTTGGTGCTGAACATTTCGGCGTAGAAGGAGGGCCACACGGCGTTGGAGGCCGCGTACCCGAAGGAGAAGAAGCCGATGGCGGCCAGGAACATCAGCGGGATGCTGCCTGACTCCAGGCTCAGCAGGAACACCGGGGTCAGCACCGCGCTGGCCAGTGCGCCGTAGACGAAGACCGGCTTGCGGCCGATCCGGTCGGCCAGCATGCCGAAGAGCGGCTGGGTGCCGAGGGCCACCAGGTTGGCGCCCACTACGAGCCAGAGCGTGGTGGTGCCGTCCACACCGGCGACGTTCTTGGCGTAGCTGATGGCCAGCGTGCCGAACACGGTGGAGACTGCGGCGATGAAGGCACAGGCCACGACACGGAGCACATCGCGCCAGTGGTGCTTGAGCAGGTCGGCGACCGGGAGCTTGGAGATCTGGGCGCTCTTCTGGGCTTCCTCGAAGGCCGGCGGTTCGTGCAGGGTCCGGCGGATGAAGAACGCGACCAGCACCACCACGGCGCTGAGCCAGAACGGGACGCGCCAGCCGATGCCGTACTTGATTTCGTCCGGCAGGGCCAGCACCGGAATGAACACGAGCGCGGCAAGGATCTGGCCGCCCTGGGTGCCGGTCAGCGTCCAGGAGGTGAAGAAGGAACGGCGGTTGTCCGGTGCATGCTCCAGGGTCATGGAGGAGGCGCCGGCCTGCTCGCCGGCTGCGGAGAGGCCCTGGCAGAGGCGGGCCAGCACCAGCAGCGCCGGAGCCCACCAGCCGACCGTGTTGAAGTCCGGCAGGCAGCCGATGAGGAAGGTGGAGGCGCCCATCAGCAGCAGCGTGAACATCAGGACCTTCCGGCGTCCCACCCGGTCACCGAAGTGGCCCAGGATGACGGCCCCGACGGGCCGGGCGACGTAGGCGAAACCGAAGGTCGCGAAGGACATGATGGCCGCATTCGCGTCGGCGTCCGGGAAGAAGACCTTCGGGAAGATCAGTGCGGCGGCGGAACCGAAAATGAAAAAGTCGTAATACTCGACGGCGCTGCCCAGGAAGCTGGCGAGGGCCGCTTTCTTCGGCGTCCCGGCCGGTGCGTCAGTGCCCGGGGCCGTGGACGGGAGTGTCTGGCTCATGGTGTTCCTTTGTGTGACGACATTGTCGCGGATGGATCAGGAAGGTCTCAGTCGCCGATGGCTTTAAGTGTGCGGCAGCCGGAGGTTCGGAGAAAGACCCGGACTAGTAGCCACATGGTGGGAGCTACTTGTGCGATATAGCAATGATGGCTGTGAGCGCGGTCACTTGTCAAGAAAAATAATCACCATCTAGAAATAGCTCTCACGATGTGAGAACATCAATGCATGAGTGTGAACCAAGACACAGAACTGGCCGACCTTGATGCCGACCTTCCGGCGGGCGCGGCGAAGCCCGCCAAGCCTGCAAAGCCGGCCAAGGACGATGCCCGGACGGACATGGTGGGCAAGGCGCTCGGCCTGCTGGTCCTGCTGGGCGACGAGCCGCGCGGGGCCAGTGCGGCGGAGCTGTCCCGCCGGGCCGAACTGCCGTTCAGCACCACCTACCGGCTGCTGGGCTCCCTGACCCGGGACGGGTTCGTCGACTACGAGCCGGACGGCCGCCGCTATCACCTGGGCCTGCGCGTCTTCCAGCTCGGCCAGCGGGTCTCCAACCACCACGGCTTTGCCGGCACGGCCCTGCCCATCCTGCGCCGCGTCACGGACGAGACAGGCGAGGCCACCATCCTGTCCGTGCGCGACGGAGTCCACCACCTCACGGTCAACAAGGTGGACGGTCCGCAGACCTTCCGGGTCACGAGCGACCCCGGCCATCTCGGCGCCCTGCACACCACGTCGGTGGGCAAGGCGCTGGTGGCCTTCGCCGACGACGATACCCGGGCCGAGCTGGTGGAGGGCCTCGAGCTCGAACCGCTGACGAGGCTCTCGATCACGGACCGCGGGGTCTTCCGTGAGGAGATCGAGCTGGTCCGGCGCCGCGGCTACGCCACCATGGACGAGGAAAACGAGCTCGGCATGCGCGCCGTCGCCGTCCCGGTCTTCAACGCCCAGGGCAACGCCTTCGCGTCCCTGGCCACGGCCGTTCCCGTTTTCCGAATGAGCATGGAGGCCCTGGTCGCCCTCGTGCCCCTGCTGCAGTCCGCCGCTGCCGAGCTGTCCGCCCGGCTTCCGCAGCAGTAGGCAAGCCCGCAACTTTTCATTCGTTTGTTCGCTATTAGAACAGTTGTGCAATATATGAACATTTGCGTTACAGTAATTCCCATCACCCGGCCCGCCGCCGGCGCCCCGCGCGTCGCCGCCCGCCGAGTGCCGTTGTCAAAGGAGCTACACGGATGAGCAGTCGAGCAGAGTCCTTCCTCGTGGGACTGGTGGGTGATGGCGTGATGCCGTCACTGACCCCTCACATGCACGAACGCGAAGGCGACCGCCAGGGCCTCCGGTACCTGTACCGCCCCATCGACCTCCTGGAGCTGGAGCTCCCCGGCGCTGCCGTGGGCGAGCTCCTCACGGGCGCGCGGCGGCTCGGCTTCAACGGGTTGAACGTCACCCACCCGTGCAAGCAGCTGGTCCTGGAGTACCTGGATGAGATCACGCCTGACGCCCGGCGCCTCGGCGCGGTGAACACGGTGACCATCCGGGACGGCCGGTTCATCGGCCACAACACGGACTTTTCCGGCTTCGCCGCGGCCCTCGCCTCAGGCCTGCCCGGCGCCAGGCTTGACCGCGTGGTGCAGCTGGGGGCGGGCGGCGCCGGGTCCGCCGTCGCCTATGCCCTGCTGACCGCGGGGGTCCGGGAACTCGACCTCGTGGACACAGACGCCGGACGCTGCACTGCGCGCGCGGCCGAACTCGCCGGGTTCTTCCCGGACCAGAAAGTCACGGCCCGGACGACGGCGGAGCTGCCGCGGCTGATGCCGCAGGCCGACGGACTGGTGCACTGCACGCCCGTAGGCATGGCCGCCCACCCCGGCCTGCCGCTGGACATGTCCCTCGTGGCATCCCGGCACTGGGTCGCGGACATCGTTTACCGGCCGATCTAAACCGAACTGGTCCGCGTGGCCCGGGCGATGGGCTGCGCCATACTGGAGGGCGGACGGATGGCCGTCGGCCAGGCCGCCGACGCCTTCCGGATCTTCACGGGCCTGCAGCCCGATGCGGAGCGCATGCGGGCCCATTTCCTGGAGCTCGTCGCCGCGGAAGAGGTGGCCGCCTGATGCGTACGGGAATCGCCACCGTCTGCCTCTCCGGGACGCTGCGGGAGAAGATGCAGGCCTGCGCTATCGCCGGGTTCGACGGGATCGAGATCTTCGAGCAGGACCTCGTCACCTCCCCGCTGAGCCCGGAGGATATCCGCAAGATGGCCGCGGACCTGGGCCTGAGCCTGGATCTGTACCAGCCGTTCCGCGACTTCGACAGTGTCCCCGAGGAGCTGCTCGCGGCCAACCTCCGCCGCGCGGACGCCAAGTTCCGGCTCATGTCCCGGCTCGGCATGGACACCGTCCTGGTCTGCTCCAACGTCGGCACCGCCAGCATCGACGACGACGACCTCCGTGCCGCGCAGCTGTCCCGGCTGGCCGGGCTCGCCGCGGACCACGGCGTCAAGGTGGCCTACGAGGCGCTGGCCTGGGGCAAGTACGTCAACGACTACGAGCACGCGCACCGGCTGGTGCAAACGGTGGACCACCCGAGTCTGGGCACCTGCCTTGATTCGTTCCACATCCTCTCCCGCGACTGGGACACCGCGCCGATCGAGTCCTTCAACGCCGACAAGATTTTCTTTGTGCAGGTCGCCGATGCACCGAAGCTGTCCCTGGACGTGCTGTCCTGGAGCCGGCACTACCGCGTGTTCCCGGGCGAGGGACAGTTTGCCCTCGCCAAATTCATGGGCCACGTGGTCCGGGCCGGCTACACCGGTCCGGTGTCCCTGGAGGTCTTCAACGACGTCTTCCGCCAGTCCGACGTCGAACGCACCGCCGTGGATGCCATGCGTTCGCTGATCTGGCTGGAGGAACAAAGCGCCAAGTGGCTCGACGCCAGCCCGGCGCCGGCCGGTGCGGACGGCCGGCCGGCCGGCGGCGCGGCGGCGTCCCGGCGCCGGTATCCGATGGAACTGGCCACCCTCCCGCGGGTCGCGGAACCCGCCGGGTTCAACTTCGCCGAGGTCAGGGCAGCAGACACCGCCGCGCTCGAGACCCTGCTCGGCCAGCTCGGTTTCACGTCCAACGGCCGGCACCGGACCAAGAACGTGCAGCTGTGGACCATGGGCCATGCCCGCGTCATCATCAACGAGGAACCGGCCGGCGCAGCAAGCGCCGGGGCAGCCGCAACGCCGGCCATCTCCGCCGCCATCTCCGCCCTAGGCTTTGACGTCGATTCCCCGGTGATCGCCGCCGCCCGCGCCCAGCAGCTCAAGGCCCCGGCCGTGCCGCGCAAGAGCCAGGCCAATGAGGAGATTTTCCAGGGCTTCGCCGCCCCGGACTCCACCGAAATCTTCCTGTGCCAGGGCAATCCCGACGGCACGGCCGCGTGGACCGTCGAATTCGGCGACGGCCTCAACGTTCCGCCGGCGGATTCGACCGGCCGCGGCGCCGTGATCGACCACGTCAACCTCGCCCAGCCGTGGCAGCACTTCGACGAGGCCGTGCTCTTCTACACCAGCGCCCTCGCCCTGGCGCCGCAGCCGTTCGCCGAGGTGGCCAGCCCCACCGGTCTGGTCCGCTCCCAGGTCATGCTGACCCGGGACCGGGGAGTCCGCCTCGTGCTGAACCTGGCCCCGCTGATCCAGCAGGAAGGGACCACGCCGGTCGCCGCAGCCGGTATCGCAGGGACAGCCGGCACCTGCCAGCGCGCCGGCTACCAGGAGCACATCGCCTTTGCCGTGGATGACCTCGTGGCCACGGCCCGCGCGGCACAGGCCCGGGGCCTGGACTTCCTGAGGATCCCGGAGAACTACTACGAGGACCTCGACGCGCGCTTCGAGCTGGAGCCGGCATTCCTGGCCACCCTCCGGGAACTCAACCTGCTTTACGACCGGGATGCCGACGGCGAGTTCCTGCACTTCTACACCGCCACCGTGGGCAGCGTGTTCTTCGAAATGGTGGAACGCCGCGGCGCCTACGACGGCTACGGCGCCCCCAACGCCCCCGTTCGGCATGCAGTCCAGTACGACCACCTGCAGCACCGGTAAGACAGCACCACCCGTCCGCAGTACTACCCATCCTCAACGCCACTCAGCAGCAACAACCAGAGAAAAGGAGGCCGCAGTGGAGACACAGCAGGATCTCAGTGCAGAGATTAACGCCATGGGCGATGCCTACGCGCGGGCGCTCAAGGACGGCGCCCCGGCCGAGACCCAGCCCCGGCTGGACTACGCGCCCTACCGCAGCAGCATCCTGCGGCACCCCACCAAAAGCCTGCACCACGCGGACCCGGAAACCATCGAGCTGTA
>JBKKDK010000033.1:0-28700 GCA_046708245.1 Arthrobacter sp. | reverse complement strand
TGCACGAGATCTGGCGTCTGGTGCCGGCCCGCCGGGCAGCGGGCGGCCTGTTCATCGACGGCACGTGCGACGTCATGGGCCGGCGCGTCACGTGGGGGGGGCTCGACGCCGGCGCGCCGCTGAGCCTGAGCCTCTCGATGCGCTTCGGCAGTTTCGAGCTGCCCTCGGAGGTCGCGGAACGACTGCCCAAAGCCCTCATCCACCGGAACGTCCCGGGTGAGAAGGTTCATTCCTACCTGCAGGCGATGGACCGGGCCTGGCTGGAGGCGGCGCCGCTGGCCTCGTTCGGGAACCGGCAGCGCTGGTCAGCCATGTGCCGGGCGCTGCTCGACGCCGGCTGGCCGGTGCAGGACGGGCCGGCCCGGTGGCGGCTTGGCGAACTCACGGTCGGCTGGGACGCCGTCGCGCCCGGCGAGCCGGGGGGTGGAGCCGGGGGGGATTACCAGGGGCCGTAGGGTCCCATGTTGCGGTTTCCGCCGCGGCCCGCGTCCTTGACGGCGGGGCGGACGTCAGCGAGGTACACGGACGCTGCTGTCACCGCGGCGAGTCCGAACAGGCCCAGCGGGCCGAGGAGTCCGCCGCCGCCGCCCAGGATGGAGAGCAGGCCGACGGCCATAGACCCGCCGGTCAGGGCGAGCCAGAACGTCTTGGTCCGCTTGGAGACGGCCTCAAATACCGGTGCCTTGTGGCGGATGCAGTCGAAGAACGCCCACACCTCAAGCACCAGGGCTACGAGGGCCAGGAGAAAGTAAACCCCGTTGTCGACATAGTAAATAAGCGTTCTTCCGTCCATACCCACAGCCTAGCTGTCCAGAGCCGCCAGGGCCTGCTCCAAATCGGCCCAGAGGTCCTCAACGTTTTCGATCCCGACGCTCATCCGGACCAGGTTCTCCGGCACACTGGCCGGTTCCGCCGTGTGCCGGCGGCGGCGCTCGATCAGGGATTCCACGCCGCCCAGCGAGGTGGCCGGCAGCCACAGGCGCAGCGCGCGGACCATCCGGTCGGCGGCGTCAGCCCCGCTGAGGCTGCCGTCCTGGCCGCCGTCGGGGGCCACTTCAATGCACAGCACGGAGCCGAAGCCCTTCATCTGCGCTTTGGCCCGCTCGTGGCCGGGGTCGGTGCTGAGGCCGGGGAAGCGGATACTGGCGACCCGCGGATGCGTGCTGAGCCGCTCCGCGAGCACGGCTGCCGAGGCTTGCGAACGTTCGATCCGGAGGGCCAGTGTCCGCAGTCCCCGCAACGCCAGCCAGGCCTCAAAAGGACCTGCGATGCCGCCGTGGATGGTGCGGTGGTGCAGCAGCGCGGCGCGCAGCCCGGCGTCGGACGTCACGAGGGCGCCAAGCACCACATCGGAATGGCCGGAGAGATATTTGGTCACCGAATGCAGCACGACGTCGGAGCCCAGCGCGAGGGGCTGCTGCACCAGGGGCGTCGAGAACGTGTTGTCCGTGACGACGATGGCGCCCGCGTCGTGTGCCGCGGCGGCCAGGGCACGGATGTCAGCGACGCCGAGCATCGGGTTGGTGGGGCTCTCCAGCCAGAGCATGCTGGCCGGGGTTCCGCCCGCCGGCGCGAGCTGTTCCAGGACGGCGTCGGTGTCAGCGATGTCCACGGTACGCAGTTCCAGGAAGCCCTTTTCGGCCAGTTCCGTGGCCATCACGAGCGAACCGGCATAGCTGTGGGACGGCATCACCAGCACTCCCCCGGCGGGGACCAGCGACAATGCGGAGCTGACGGCGGCAAGTCCGGACGCGTAGAGCAGTCCCGGCAGTTCGGCGCCTTCGAGCTGGCCGAGGGCTTCCTCGAACGGGTCCCACGTGGGGTTGGAATACCGGCCGTAGCCGCGGTCGCCGTCGCCCAGCGGGCCGGTGCCGAAGTAGGTCGAGGACAACACGAGCGGCGGGTTGACCGGCTCATCACGGGTGCGGGGCGGCCGGCCGGCCGCCACCACTACTGTTTCGGCGGAAAGCGCGGCTGCCTGCTGTTCGGAAAGGCTCATGGTCACAGGGTACTTCGGCGGCGTGCAGGGCCGCCAAGGCGTTACGCGGGGACACTCAGTTGTCGGGGATTGTCGGTAGTCTAGAGCAGTGACTACCCAGAGCCCCGGACTGTTTATCGCCTTCGAGGGCGGTGACGGCGCCGGCAAGTCCACGCAGGCGGCCAAACTCGCCGGTGCCCTGGAGTCGCGCGGCCTCAAAGTACTGCGGACCCGCGAGCCGGGCGGCACCCCGATCGGCGAGAAACTGCGCTCCCTCGTACTGGACCACGGCCACGGCCACATCGACGCGCACACCGAGGCACTGATCTTCGCCGCCTCCCGGGCCGCCCACGCCGGCCAGGTCATCCGGCCCGCCTTGGACCGTGGCGAGGTCGTCCTCACCGACCGCTACATCGATTCCTCGGTGGCCTACCAGGGCGCGGGGCGGGGCCTCGGCACGGACGCCGTCCGCACCATCAACGAATGGGCCACCTCGGGGCTCCTGCCGGACCTGACCGTACTGCTCGACGTCGATCCCGCCGTCGGCCGCCGCCGGCGCACCGCAGGGGATGCCGCCGAGGACCGGCTGGAATCCGAGGCCGACGAGTTCCACTCGGAGATCCGGACCGCCTTCCTGGACCTGGCCGCCGCCCGGCCGGAAAAGTACCTGGTGCTCGCCGCCTACCTGCCGGTCGGTGAACTGGCCGCCCGGATCCTGGAGCGGGTCGAATCCTTGCTGTCCGTGGCCGGCCGCGTGAACGCATGACGGTCTGGGACGACCTCCAGGGCCAGCCCGCCGTCGTCGCGCAGTTGCGCCAGGCGGCCGAGGGCGAGGGCCTCACCCATGCTTGGCTTTTCACCGGGCCGCCGGGTTCCGGCCGGTCCAACGCTGCAAAGGCTTTTGCCGCGGCCCTCAACTGTGACCAGGAGGAGGTCAGCCGGCGCGGCTGCGGTGAATGCGCCGCATGCCTGACCATCCTCGGCGAAACGCACTCGGACGTGGCCTTCGTACGCACCGAGAAGGTCACCATCACTATTGACGAGGCCCGCGAGCTCGTGGCCACCGCCGGCAACCGGCCGTCGTCGGCCCGCTGGCGCATCATCGTTGTGGAGGACGCGGACCGGATGGCCGAGCGCACCACCAACGTGCTGCTGAAGGCCATTGAGGAACCGACTCCCCGAACCGTTTGGATGCTGTGCGCGCCGTCCCCGGCCGATGTCCTGGTCACCATCCGCTCCCGGTGCCGGGCCGTCGCGTTGCGGCTGCCGCCCGCCGCGGACGTCGCGGCCCTGTTGGTGAAGCGCGACGGCGTGGACCCGGCTGTTGCTGAACGCGCGGCCCGCGCCGCGCAGAGCCATGTCGGGATTGCCCGCCGCCTGGCCCGGGATCCGCAAGCGCGGGAGCGCCGGCTCGAGACCGTACGGTTTCCGCTGGGCCTGCGCGGCGTCACGGCCGCGGTGCTGATGGCGGAAAAGCTGGTCAAAATCGCCACCGAAGAGGCCAACAGCTCCAACGATGAGCGCGATGCCGCGGAGAAGATCGCACTTCTTGCCACCTTGGGCGCACCGGAAAGCGGCACCTTGCCCCCGGCCATGCGCGGCCAGGTGAAACAACTCGAGGACGACCAGAAACGGCGTGCCAAGCGTTCCGTGACCGACTCTCTTGACCGCACGCTCACCGACCTGTTGTCCTTTTACCGGGATGTGCTCATCATCCAGATGGGGAACGCTGTTGAACTCGTCAACGTTGAACTCAGAGGCGAACTCGAAGAATTCGCCTCGCATTCCAGTGCCGAAACCACGCTTGGCCGCATGGATGCCATCAACAAGGCCCGGAAGCGGATCACGACCACCAACGTGGCTCCCCTGCTGGCCATCGAGTCCATGGCCAGCAGCCTCATCTGATCCTTCACCGTCCGCCCCGGCATCCCGTTTTGCCTGCCCGACCGGCCTGATACGGCCGGCCCCGTCCCTCCGTTCCAATCCATCGAGGAGAACCGCATGATGTCTGCACGATCCGGGCCCGCCAGGTCCCGATCCCTAGCGATCGGTGTCCGGGCTGCCGGCGCCATGGCGCTGGCCATGGTGCTCGCCTCGTGCACGCTCTTCGGCGCGGGCGGGGACGCCAAGAACGCCAAGCCGGGGCAACCTGACCCTGAGATTGCCGCCTCGGCACCGGCTGAACTGCGCAGCTTCTACTCGCAGCAGGTCAATTGGACACCGTGCGAGAGCAACTTCGAGTGCGCCGAGGTCAAGGTGCCGATGGATTACAGCAAGCCGGACGGGGAGAGCATCGAAATCTTCGCCATCAAGCTGCCAGCCAAGGGCAACAAGAAGGGCAGCCTGCTGGTCAACCCGGGAGGGCCCGGCGGCTCGGGATATGACTTCGTCAAGGACGCCAGCGCCACCAACATCTCCGACAAGGTCCGCGCGAACTACGACATCGTCGGCTTCGATCCGCGGGGCGTCAAGCGCTCGACGCCGGTCAACTGCCTAACCGACCAGGAACGCGACGCCTCCCGCGCCAAAATTTACGCCCTGAACACCGACGCCGGCATCGAGGCTGCCCTCGCCGACAACAAGGCGATCGCGGCCAAATGCGTCGAGAAGACGGGTCCGCTCCTGGGCCACATCGACACCGTGACCGCGGCGAAGGACCTCGACGTGCTGCGCGGCGTGGTCAACGACACGAAACTGAACTACCTCGGCTACTCCTACGGAACCTTCCTCGGCTCCACCTACGCCTCCCTGTTCCCTGACAACGTGGGCCGGATGGTCCTGGACGGCGCCCTCGACCCCTCGGTCAGCTATGAGGAACTCACCAGCGGACAGGCCAAGGCTTTCGAGAAGGCCCTCCGCGCCTACGTCGAGAAATGCCAGCAGGAGAACACGTGCCCGCTGACCGGCAGCCCGGACGAAGGCGTCCAGCAGATTCGCGACCTCATCGCGGCCGTGGAGGCCAACCCGATGCAGGCCCGGGACGGCCGGATCGTGTCGGCATCGACCCTCGTCACAGGCATTATTGTGCCGCTCTACAACGACGACAACTGGCCGATCCTGACCCAGGCCCTCGACCTGATCAAGAAGGGCGACGCGACCCAGTTCCTGCGCCTGGCCGACTTCAACGCCGATCGGCAGCCCGACGGCACCTACTCGTCGAACAGCACCTTCGCGTTCAACTCCATCAACTGCCTCGACTACCCCATGGTGACGGACACCGCCGGGATGCGGGCCGACGAACAGCGGCTCCGCCAGGACTCCCCCACCTTTGGCTACTACTTTGCGTACGGCGGGACCAACTGCAAGGACTGGCCCTACAAGCCGGTCCGGACGCCCGCGCCGGTGGAGTACAAGGGATCTGCCGAGATCGTCGTGGTAGGGACCACCGGCGATCCTGCCACGCCAGTGGAATGGGCCAGCGCGCTGCGCAAACAACTTGGCAATGCCTCGCTGCTGACGTGGAAGGGCGAGGGTCACACCGCTTACGGCCGTTCCAACGACTGCATCGGCAAGGCTGTGGACAGTTATCTGGTTGACGGCAAGGCACCGGCGGACAACACCGTCTGCTAGGCCCTCCCGGCCGCCTTGGCCGCCGGCTCCCTGGACTGGCCCAGTTTTGGCCGCCATTCCGGTTCGTCTGCCAGCGGAATTCCTGATGGTGCGGCCAATGATGGGCCAGTTCCGCAGCACGGGCGTCTGTGCGCACGCGGCTCGATCCGGGCCAAGCCCTGTCACCGCACCGGCTCATTTTGACCCGGGCGCCAGGACTCTATTACAGTTGTCTCTTGCATGATCCGCCCGGTTCGCCGGGATTCATGCGGTTGCTTCCTTAGCTCAGTTGGTAGAGCGTCTCACTCGTAATGAGAAGGTCGCCAGTTCGATTCTGGCAGGAAGCTCGAGAAGAACCCCGTATCCCCGCGCTGATTCAGCGGAGATACGGGGTTCGTTGCTTTTGTGGGATGCCCCGGCCGGGATGGCTTGACTTGCCATTCAGGGAGCGGACCGTAGACTCGGCCCATGCCCGTTCTTGGGGGAATGAAAGCGGTCAGCTGTATTGCGGGCCTAATGGCGGGTTTGCTCCTGGCCGGCGGGCTGGCCTCCTGCGCGTATGAGGATGAGGACGACCCGGAGCCGAGCGCGGCCGAGCGCGTCGCCCGCCCTGTGCCTTCCTTGGAGAGCGCGAGCCCGGAAATTCTGAGCGTTCAATCCAGCAACTACGCAGAATTGGAAAAGCGGCTGGCAGCAGCCTGCGGCTCCGTGGTCCTCGACGAATCCGGCCCCGTCGATGGCCCCAGTGTCGGATTCAGCAAGGCTGCGACGGTGAAGACCGCCGGCACGTATATCCTTACGGCGGCTTGTGTGGGCATCCCTGAGGCGCAAATTTTAGTCGGCCGCCCGGGATCGAGTGACTATTTGTCTCTTGACCTGGATTGCTCCGCCGTCTTGTCGCAGACCGTCGAACTGCAGGCCGGACCGGTCAACGCCCATCTGATGCGACAAGACCCGAATGGACCGTGGACCGGGGCGGTCGCCGGGCTGCGCATCACTATGGGCTGAGGCCGAGACTGTCGGCTTCACCCGGGCCAACGCCGACGTCATTTAGACGGTCGATGAGTCGTCGTGCGTACGCTGCCATGGCGTCGTCCGGCGACTCCAGGGCACTGCGGAGGGCCGCGTGTGCGCTTACCACGGGGAGCCCGGGCAGGAAGTTGTGGTCCTCACCGTTCCCGCTGACCAGGACCGGGCACACGGTCCTGGACCACGTCCGCGAGGTAGGACACCAGGCCGTCCAGGAGCGTCAGGGACTCCACGGAAAGGGTTCGCTCCTTCTCTGCTGTATACCGTTCCCAGGAAGGCCAGCTCTCCCGCGGCACGGAGGCCGGGTCCGTAGCGCCGGGGTCGTCCACGCTGGTGAGGCGGGACAGCAACCAGCCCCATCGAGATATTCCCGGAGAGCGGCGGCGGCCATGGCTTCGTCCAGGTCAAGATAGCTAGTCATAGGGTCCCCCAAGGTCGTTCTCGAAGAGTACTCAGCAAAACGCTGTGCGGCATCTGGCGCTACCCGTAATGTAGGCTCCGATTGAACCTTGGGAGACGGATGCTCAACTACTTTCGCGAAACGCAAGAGGCACGGTTTGCGACCTCCGCCCGTCGAATCTACGGCTATGTCTCTGCTGGCCTCGTGGTTACAGCCGCAGCGTGCGTGTTTGCCGCCATAGCGCCGGAATGGATTTCCTGGACAGTCCTCGCCGTTTCTTGCGTTCTGGACGTTTTCCTGACCAGAACGTGGATCAGAGAAGATGCACTAGAAGCCTATCGAGGCGGGGAGCCCGGCTGACTTCGTGGTCCTCCTCGTCGAGCGGCATCGCTGATTACTTCAGAAAAACTCGCGCAGGATAGCCCGCTTAGATGTAGTCTCCGGAGCCTTGCGGGGTGACTTCCCACCGTCCGTCTGCCGTCCGCCATCCCCGCATCGCTCCGAACATCAGGTCGGTCATCCCGGTCGGGTCGCCGCCGGACCGGACGAAATCTTCCCGCCGACGTCGTCCGTTGTGGAGTGAGGTCCGGATTTCCAGAGTTCCGGCAAGGGCAGCGCCAATGGCCGCGGCGATCAGATATGTGACGTTCTCGGCAGGGTCGAACAGCGCAACAATGACCGCCGGAAGAATGGCGCCGGCCAGAGTTGCCAGCACGAAGGCAACTACAGCCACCACGCGAAGTGAAAAGTTGCTGGGCCGGTCGATGTGGATGACCCTGTCCGGATCAACATGTGTGTAGCCGGTCCGGGCGCGGCTCCGGGTCGGTTCGGTCATGAGGTGATGCCTTTCGGGTCGACGGTCAACGAAGCGCCGGACTGGGTCAGAAGCGCTTGGCGAAGTGCGAGGAGTTGCTTTTCCCGGCACCGTTCGTGACTTTCACCGAGTAAATACTGCCCGGCCGCACCGTGACCGGACCGACGTCCGCGGCAGTGGCGGCAATGCCCGGCTCGAGTCCATTTTCCACACCGAAACTCGGGTCGTGACTGTGGGCCTTCGCGGTGAGGGACTCCAAGGTGTTGGCGGCGTTCCGGTATTCGACCGTCAGGGTGGCGCCTGCAAGGTTGTAGCCCACCACGGTCAGCGCACCGGTGGCGTCAAATTTGGCGTCGCTGATGATGGGGTCAGCTCCATTCGCGCGGATCTGCTGAGCGAGAGTCTTTCCATCCACCGGGCAGGTGTAGTAGTCATCCCACGTGTAGGAAATCGTTTTGCGTGTGGTGGTCCCCAGCTGCTGGATCTGCCGGTCCAGGCGGGATTTGGTGGTCTGCCCCCGTTTGGAGGTCGGGCTGCACGTGTTCCCAAGCCCAGGTCCGCTGGGCGCCATGCCCTCGACGTTGGCCCACAGCTCGGCACCGCTGCCGCGAATTCCTGCGGCCGCCGCCGTGTAGTAGTCTCCGGTCGGAGCGATGTACTTGCTGTCCCAGCTGCCCTTGCCGACGTAGGCAGCCGCGAATTCGTCCACGGGATCACCGGCTTCGTCCGCCATGTAAGCCCCGCCCTTGGAAGTGCCCATGCCGTCCTGCACAGCGATTTTCAGTGTGATCCCGGACCGGGTGGCCGCAATGCTGCGGATCGCTGCCTCAGCCTGGGCCGGAGTCCCCCGTCCCGCGGCGGAGAGGCGGGAGTCAAGGTACGGGGAAACGACAGCACCCTTGCCTGGCATGCTCGCGCCGATGGCTGCGTTCTGCATGCGGTACAACTCCAGAATCGAGCTGAAGCCGGGGTCGTCGGCCAACGGCATTTCGGTGTGGTGGTAGAAGCCAGCGAGCCCGGCCATATTGCTCTTGGCCGCATGGAACGCGAGAAACCGTTCCGTGAACTTTCTCAGCGTCGGGTAGTAGGTGGTGTCGGGCAGCCAGTTGGCGTCCGTGCGTTTCTCCGGCGCGGGCATGCCGGCGTAGACCGTCATGCCCAGCCCGGTGGCCGCGCGGACCAGCGAGACTGTCTTGTCGACGTCGTCGGTCCGTCCGCCGTAGACGGCCACCAGGTCATAGGCGCCGTTGGTGGTGTCGCAGCCTTCCCCGGCAGCGGGGATCAGCATCAGCGAATAGGAATTACCGCCGGACTGGACATTCCGGTCTCGGCCGCAACGGAGCACATCGAGGCGGCTGCCGTTGCTGTACGTGAAAACCCGTCCGATTGAGTACCCTGCCGTGACAGCCTTCGCACACGGATCGCCGTCGATCAGGCACGCTGCGAAGGTTTCAGCGGTTCCCCCCGGTCCGGTGATGTTCCCGGCCTCGTCCAGGCTCCCAGGTTCGAGCTGGTTGCCGAATGTGACGACGGTATCGCCGCCCACGGCCTTAATGGCTTTGAGCTTGTCCAGGTTCGCCGCGTCGGAGCTCTCCGCCTGAACGAAGAAACCGCTGATCGGGAAGCTGGGACCGGGAGCTGACTCCCCGGAGCCAGCGGACGAGCCGGAGCCAGTGGAGGTGTCAGTAGCGGTGGACGTGCCTGGGCCGGCAGGTGTGCCAGTGCCGGCCAGGGATGCCACGACAGCGACGAGTAGGGCGATCACCATGGAACGCAATGGACGGCGGGCTGCGGACTTAGAGGGTTCATTTCTCATGGTGTGCTCCTGCGTAGCCTATCGCGTCCGGGTGAGAGCTTGAACCGGAAAGGGAGGCGGCCTGCGGTGCCGGAGCGGCAGGGCGGGGCCTGCGGCTTCTATGATTCATGCATGGAACAGCTGGAGCTGGCGGGCATTGCGGCACGGCTCTATGCCCTGCCGTTCGACGACTTTGTGGCCGCGCGGACGGCCGCAGCGAAGGACGTGGCCGCCACCGTGCTTGCCAATGGTCCCGCAGCTAAAGAACAGCGGTCCCTCGCCGCGGACGTGAAGGCGCTGCCCAAACCGTCTGTGGCGGCGTGGACAGTGAACATGCTCGCCGTGCATCGCCCCGACGCCCTCCGCGAACTTGCCGGGTTGGGGCAGTCCATGCGCTCCGCGCAGGCTGCCCTGGATGCCGCGGACCTCCGGCAGCTTGCCCAACAGCGGCGGCAGCTCCTGGCCGCTGCCGTCCAGGACGCCCAAACCGTGGCAGCCCAGAACGGCCGCAAGATCAGCGCTGCGATCGCTGCGGAAGTAGAAGAGACACTGCGCGCGGCCACGGCGGACGCGGGCGCCGCAGCGGCGGTGCAGAGCGGGCGCCTGCTCCGGGGACTGTCGGCCGACGGCGTCGACGGCGTCGACCTCGGCGGAGCCGTGGCGCCGCCAGCCCTTGCCGTCCCGGCCGGTACTCCGAATTCCTCCGACGCGTCGTCCGGCCGGGACCGGCCCGCCGCGTCCCGGACCGCCGCGCTCCGGTCCGCCCCGTCAGAGACGAAGTCCGCGGCGCAGCCGGCGGCCCGGCCCCGCCTGCAGGCGGTGCGGGAAAAGCCCCGGGCGGCCACGCCGTCGGCGCTGGAACGTGCGCGCGCCGCGTTTGCCGAGGCCGAACAGGCCGCCCAGGAAGCCAACGAGGAAGCCCGGCGGTCCGAGCACGAGCTGGGCGAGGCCCGGTCCCTGGCGGCGGCGCTGGCCGACGAGGCACGCAGCCTGCGGAAGCAGCTGGAGCAAACCGAACTGGACCTCAAGTCGGCGCGCAAAAGGCACGAGCTGGCCGCCGCCCAGGCCCAGCAGGCGGTCCGGGCCGCGGACAGGGCGCAACGCAAGGAGGACCTCGCCCGCGAGCGGGTGCTGCGGCTGGGCAACACGCCGGACTAGGGAGACCGTTACTGTCGTAGGCCGGTTGCACACTGGATTCATGGAAACGAAACAGTATTTTGAAGTTACGTACTTGGACACCGACTGCGGCCGGATCCGCACCGAAGCGTTTGACGACGCCGCCGACGCGGAGCGTTTCGCGAGCCGGCGGGTGCAGGCCGAGGACGGCTGGGCCATCGTCGATGCCGTGCCGCTTGTGCAGCGCCGCAAGGCCGCCTGAGCAACTGGCCGACCGACTGCCCACCGGCGAAACTGCCGGCCAAACCTGCCAGCAGAAAGGACCCCCACCCGGAACGGGTGAAGGCCCTGCTGCTGTCCATGGTCCATCTGCCGGGTTTATCCCCGCGACGGAGCCGTGGGCTTAGGCGAAGTCGGAGACTGCCGGGTCCGGGCCGATCCGTCCGGCGCCCTCTGCCGAGTTGTCCAGGCCGTTGATGGCCTGCACGTCGGTCTCGTCCAGGCTGACATCCAGCGCCGCGTAGTTCTCGCGGATCCGGGACTCGGTCACGGACTTGGGGATGACGACGTTGCCGATGGCGAGGTGCCACGCGATGACCACCTGGGCCGGGGTGGCGCCGTGCTTGGCTGCGATCTGGGCGATCACGGCGCTCTCCAGCAGCTCGCCGCCCTGACCCAGCGGCGACCACGCCTGGGTGAGGATGCCCTTGGCGGCGTTGAACTCGCGGAGGTCTGCCTGGTTGAAGAAGGGGTGCAGTTCGATCTGGTTAATGGCCGGAACGACGCCGGTCTCATCGATCAGGCGCTGCAAGCCTTCCTTGGTGAAGTTGGAAACGCCGATGGTCTTCACGCGGCCCTGCTTCTGCAGCTCGATGAGCGCCTTCCAGGTGTCGACGTACTTGTCCTGCTGCGGCTGCTGCCAGTGGATCAGGTACAGATCCAGGGTTTCGAGGCCGAGCCGCTCCATGGAGCCCTCGAAGGCCTGCAGGGTGGACTCATAGCCCTGGTCCGCGTTCCACAGCTTGGTGGTGATGAAAATTTCCTCGGGCTTGAGGCGGGAACGCTCGATGGCGCGGCCAACTCCTGCCTCGTTGCCGTAGATCTTCGCGGTGTCGATGTGGCGGAAGCCGGCTTCGAAGGCCTGCACAACCACCTTTTCGGCCACGTCGTCCTCAACCTGCCACACCCCGTAGCCGAGCTGGGGAATGGTGTTGCCGTCATTGAATGTCAGTACCGGAGAAGAAGTCATCCGCCCATCCTGCCAACCCCCGCGCGGTCCGGCCAGTGCAAAGGGCAAAGCTAAGCTAGCCGCGTAACCGGGAATACTTGCCGAAGCCTCCGCAGCGCGACTCAGCCGGCGGCGGAGGCCTCGGCAAGGTGCCTTTCGGCGTCGCTGACGTGGTCGCGCACAGAGTCGGCCCGTCTCCTGACCGAGGCCGCGCCGGCAGGGACAGGCCCGACTGCCAGCCGGAGCATTGCGGCGGCCTCAGCCGTGGTGGCGAGGGAGTTGCCGGCGGTGGAGAGTGCGCGGTGGACCCCGGCGAGGGCGCCGGGGATGTCGAGGCCGTCGCTGGGCGAACGCCGCTGGGCCTCGACGCAGACATTCCGGACCCGGACCGCGAGTTCCGAGAGCTCGTTGGCGATGTCCACGAGCTCGGCGTACAGCGCTTCGTCCTCCACCCCTTCCAGGACCTGGTGGTACCGGTCCAGCCCGCGGGTGAAGCGGTCATGGGCGCGCCGCCAGAGGCCCTTGCCGAGCTCGGCGTCGTCTTTCTTGCCCTGCCGGGCGGTACTGAAGAAGCCCAAAAGTGTCCTAGAGGTACTGGCCGGGGCCGTGGTCAGGTTCGGCCGGCTCGGGCTGCTGGGAGGATTCCGCTCCGGGACGGGGCGCGGCGGCCCGCTGCGGTTCACCGTTCTCGCCAATAATGACGCCGGGGGCGATCACCGTTCCGGGCGGCAACTGGCGGAGCTGGGTCGCGTGTTCCCGGGCAGCATGCTGGGCCGCGAGAGCCGTCTGGATGCCATGGAACAGTCCTTCGAGCCAACCGACCAGCTGGGCCTGGGCAATCCGGAGTTCGGCATCCGACGGCGTCTCGTCCTCCGAGAAGGGAAGGTGGATACGTTCGAGCTCGGCAACAAGCTCGGGGGCGAGCCCGTCCTCGAGCTCCTTGATGGACCGCTCATGGATGGAGGCAAGCCGGGCGCGGGCAGCGTCATCCAGCGGCGCAGACTTCACCTCGTCCAGCAGCTGCTTCATCATGGTGCCGATCCGCATGACCTTCGCGGGTTCGTCGACAAGATCCTGCAACTGGCTGCCCTTGGGCCGGGCGCTCCCCTGCCGTGCAACGCCCTGGCCCGGGGCCACGGGCTGACCTGCTGCAGGAGCTCCGGCGGCCGCGGCCGGGCGGACACCGTTCGGGGTCCGGCCCTCGTCCAGGGTGGCGCCCTCGACAGGCACGTCTTCGGCGGGTTGGGTGGCGTTCGGATCGCTCATGGCTTCATACTCTCACGAGCACCGGCCCGCGAAGCGGCAGGCTGCCGCGTCCCGGATCCGCGCAGGTCCCGCAACGGCGGAGGACGCCGATCGCCAAGGCGGGTCAGCAGCACCTGCCCTGGGGGTTGTTGTCCTGGCGGTCCGTGTGGTCCCGCCAGAACTCCCGCTCGGTCATGGGCGCGGTGCCATGACCGGCCTCGGCGTGATGGGCGAGGTACTTCGCGTACGCGTCCGCGCCCATCACCCCGCCGAGATACCGGGCAAAGCCCCGGAACCCTTCAAGGACACCGTTCATGCCATTCTCCGCATCAGTGGTGGGCGGCCTTCTCGAACCGCTTGTCCGCCGGGAGCTTGTCCCATTCGGCCAGGAGCTCACGCTCGGAGGCCGTGGGCAGCGGACCCGCCGGGGCGTACACGCGGGACGCCAGCGCCGGGTCCTCGTGGTCCTTGTTGGGCACGCCGGCCCGGGCGTTGCGGAACGCCTTGTACGTGGCGAGCAGCGCCGTCGTAATAACGATGATGCTGAGCACCACGAAGATCACCGAGAGCCAGCCCTGGATCGCGGTGTTCCGGACCACGGCCTCCATCGCCGGAACCGTCTTCGCGGTGCCGAACGAGGTCTTACCCTCCGCGAGGGCCTTGGAGAACGCCGCGTTGTTGGCGAAGTAGCCCACAGCGGGCGTGGACGAGAAGATCTTCTGGTAGCTGGCCGTGATGGTCACAACGGCCGCGAAGGCCAGCGGGAGCGCCACAATCCAGAGGAACTTGAAGGAACCGCGCTTGGCCGCGATGGCCAGGCAGACGGACAGTGCGATGGCTGCCAGCAGCTGGTTGGCGATGCCGAACAGCGGGAACAGCGTGTTGATGCCGCCCAGCGGATCGGTGACACCCATCAGCAGCACGGCGCCCCAGGCACCCACCATGACGGCGGTGGCAAACCATGCGCCGGGGCGCCAGGAGTGCTCCTTGAACTTCGGGATGAAGTTGCCGATCGAGTCCTGCAGCATGAAGCGGGCTACACGCGTGCCGGCGTCGACGGCGGTCAGGATGAACAGCGCCTCGAACATGATGGCGAAGTGGTACCAGAAGCTCATCTGGGCGGTGCCGCCGATGAACTGCTGCATGATGTGGGCGAGTCCCACGGCCAGGGTGGGCGCGCCCCCGGTGCGGGAGACGATGCTTTCCTCGCCGACGTTGGCGGCTGTCTCCGACAACAGGCCGGGGGTGATGTTCACGCCGGACAGGCCCAGGCTGTTGACCCAGGCTGCCGCGGTTTCCACGGTGCCGCCGGTCAGGGCGGCCGGGGCGTTCATGGCGAAGTACAGTCCGCGGTCGATCGAGATGGCGGCCAGGAGGGCCATGATCGCCACGAAGGACTCCATCAGCATGCCGCCGTAGCCGATGTACCGGCTCTGGCGCTCCTTCTCGATGAGCTTCGGCGTGGTACCGGAGGAGATCAGCGCGTGGAAGCCGGACAGGGCACCGCAGGCAATGGTGACGAACAGGAACGGGAACAACGCACCCGGGAAGACCGGACCGTTATCCCGGCTGGCGAACTCGCTGAAGGCCGGGACGGTGATTTCCGGGCGGACCACGATGACGGCCACGGCCAGCATCACAATGACGCCGATTTTCATGAAGGTGGACAGGTAGTCGCGCGGGGCCAGCAGCAGCCAGACCGGCAGGATGGCCGCGATGAAGCCGTAAATGATGAGTGCCCAGGCGAGGGTCACCTTGTCCAGCGTAAAGACCGCGGCACCCCATTCGGTGCCGGCCACGGCGCCGCCGCCGATGATGGCGGCCATCAGCAGCACGAAGCCGATGAGGGACACTTCCATGATCTTGCCGGGCCGGAGGAAGCGCAGGTACACACCCATGAAGAGGGCGATCGGGATGGTCATCCCGACAGAGAAGACACCCCAGGGGCTCTCGGCCAGCGCGTTCACAACGACGAGGGCGAGGATGGCGACGATGATCACCATGATCAGCAGGGTGGCGATCAGGGCGGCGGTCCCGCCGACGACGCCGAGTTCCTCGCGGGCCATCTGGCCCAGGGAGCGTCCGCCGCGTCGCATGGAGAAGAACATGACCAGGTAGTCCTGCACGGCTCCGGCCAGGACGACGCCGATGATGATCCAGATGGTGCCGGGCAGGTATCCCATCTGGGCTGCGATGATCGGGCCCACCAGCGGGCCGGCGCCGGCGATGGCGGCGAAGTGGTGGCCGAAGAGGACGTTGCGGTCCGTGCGGACGTAGTCCTTGCCGTCGGCCTTGTATTCGGCCGGGGTGGCGCGGCGGTCGTTGGGCTTGAGCAGGTAACGCTCAATGAACTTGGAGTAGAAGCGGTAGGCGATCAGATAGGTGCATACGGCCGCGAAGACGAACCAGATCGCGTTGACCGTTTCGCCGCGGACGATCGCCAGCATGAACCAGGCCACCGCGCCCAGCAGGGAGATTGCCGCCCAGATCGCGATCTTGGTCGGCGTCCATTTGCGTTCTTCGGCCTCGCGGACGGAGTCGTCCACCGCCGTGGCCGGCAGTGCCGGATCCGGCTTGATGCCGTCCTCGAGTTGTAAGTTTTTTGGCGTGCCATCTGGCATAGTGCCCATGTCTCCTCCTTGAGAAACCCCTGCCGGACAAATCCACTGCACGGATTAGTCCCATGGCACCCTACCAATCCGCCGATTGCAAGGGTATGGCTTTGCGGTGGCCGTGCGCCAGACGGTCCGGAGGCGGCGACGAGCGGTAGTGCAAACGCGGGGAACGGTCACAATCGCCCACGTGCCCGGTTGGCTAACGTGGCGGGTTGGCCAGCTGCATTAGCCGAGCCTCGCAGAGATCGAGCCACCGGACTTCGGCCTCGGTCTGGAAGATGAGCGAATCCAGGACCAGCAGCCGGGCGGTATCGGCCGGACGGCCCTGCGCCGCCGTTTCGCGGCGGGCCTTGGTGTAGTCCTGCAGCGCCTTGATCGAGACGCCGCGCTGGGCCTGGATGATGGCTCCGACGTCCACTCCGGGCACGGTCAGACCGAGCGCGAGTTTGATGGCGAGCTCGTTGCGTGGCGGCGTGCTGCGGGAGACAGGGGAGGTGAACCAGCCGCGGACTTCGGCCAGGCCGTCCGGGGTGATGCTGTAGACCACGTGGCCTTCGCCGTCGGCGCCCTCTTTGCGGACCAGGCCGTCGCGTTCCAGCCGGTCCAGCGTGGTGTAGACCTGGCCGATATTGAGCGGCCAGGAGGAGCCGGTCCTGTCCTCGAACTCAATCCGCAGCTGGTATCCGTAGCGTGGGCGGTCCTGCAGCAATGCGAGGAGGCTATGGCGGATAGACATGATGCTCCCGGAGGTAGCGAGGACGACAGCATACACGCGCCCCAAGACGCGTGTATACCGCGTATAGCACCACCCTACAGTCATTTAGGGTCCCGAAGCAAAAGGAGTATGCCTAAAGTGGCATACATCACATCCGGGAGGCCGGCCTACATCAGCAGCAGGATCTTCCCCACGTGGTCGCCGGTGTCGAAGTAGCGGTGCGCCGCCTGGACCTGGTCCAGAGGGAACGTCTTGGCGACGAGCGGCCGGATCCGCCCGTCGGCCAGCAGCGGCCAGACGGCGTCGCGGACCGCGTTCATGATGACCGTCTTTTCCTCCACAGGCCGCGGACGCAGCGCCGTGGCGATGATGGCGGCACGTTTCTTGAGGAGCTGGCCGAGGTCCAGCTCGCCCTTGGCCCCGCCCTGCAGCCCGATCACCACAAGCCGTCCGTAGTCGGCCAGGGCGTCAACATTCCGGCCGAGGTATTTGGCGCCGACGACGTCGAGGATCACGTCCGCGCCTTTGCCGCCGTTCTGGGCGCGCAGGCTCGCCGGGAAGTCCTCCTCGGCGTAGTTGATGGCGATGTCCGCGCCGAGGAAGGCCTTCGCGGTGCCCACTTTCTCCGCGGTGCCGGCCGTGGTGGCCACCACGGCCCCGAGGGCCTTCGCGAGCTGGATGGCCATGGTGCCGATGCCGCCGGTGGCTCCGTGGATGAGGACGGTCTCGCCCGGTTGCAGCTGGGCGGTCATGATCAGGTTCGAATAGACGGTGGCTGCGACTTCCGGCAGGGACGCGGCGGTCACCAGGTCGACGCCGTCGGGGATCCTCAGGACCTGCCCCGCGGGGACGGTGACCTGCTGGGCGTAGCCGCCGCCGGCCAGCAGCGCCACCACCTTGTCCCCCACCGAGAACGGCTTCGTCACGCCGGGGCCGAAGCCGGCAATCCGGCCGGACACTTCCAGCCCGGGGATCTGCGAGGCCCCGGGGGGCGGCGGGTAATGGCCCTTGCGCTGCTGGACGTCGGCGCGGTTGAGTCCGGCGGCAACGACGTCGATCAGGACCTCACCGGTGCCGGGCTGCGGTGCCGGGACCTCGCGGACTTCCAGGGCCTCGGGTCCGCCGGGCTCGGAGATATAGACAGCCTTCATGGAGAACTCCCGATTCCTTACGTACTTCGTGCAGGAACGCCTGCGGCAGGCCGCGTCCGGCGGCACTTCCTCCAGAGTATGTGGGCCAAGCGCCGGTGTCCGCGAGCGCGCGCACGTTTTTTGTGGCAGCCGACTGCCTATGGAACACTACTCGTTAGGGAAGGTTGTCCGAGCGGCCGATGGAGCTGGTCTTGAAAACCAGTGTGCGGTAACCCCGTACCAAGAGTTCGAATCTCTTACCTTCCGCGAATAATGCCCCTGGCTCCCGCGACCACCGCCGAGCCGGGGGCATTCTTGCGTCCCGGTGCGGGCAGTGCGGACGGGCATTGCGGACGGGCCCGCCGCTGCCGGGCAGTTCAGGCCGAATGCACGACGCCGATCCGCCCGGATCTGCCCCCGACCCGGCCCACCCAGCCGCCTACCCTGGCCAGCCCTGGGCCATAAGCGCCTGCCGGACACGCATCAGTACCCAGTCCTGCCCGTTCCTGACGTCGAACTTGCTGAGGATCAGCTGCCGCCAGCCGGCACTGGCCGTGCGTTCATTCCGTAGCGCATCGGAATGCTGCTGTGCCGGCGTCAGGTGGTGGCCGCCGTCGTATTCCACTGCCAGGCGGTACTCCGGGCAGGCGAGATCGATCCACAGCGGAGTTCCCATTGAGTCCACCAGCACGAAGTTGGGCTCGAAGACCGGCAGGTCGGAACGCCCGAACAGGAGCCGCAGCCGGGTTTCGGGAGGAGAGTCGACTCCGATGCGGGCCAGGCCGAGCGCCTTGCGAAGCAGTGGAAGTCCCGAGGCTGACCGCTGCCGTCCGGCATAATGCAGGAGCTCGTCCAGCCGGATACGCGCCACCTTCGGGTACTGGTCCCGGCGGTGTTCACAGATAAGATCGTCCACAATCACCACCATGTCATCGCAGTTCAGGGATCCCGTCCCGGCAAGATCCAACAGGGTCCGGGGCATCGAGGTGACGGGAACGCCTTCAAGGACCACGACGTCGTCGGGTGCCAGCCAGGACCGGTGTCCGGCAATGCCTTTCCGGCGGGGCGCCGCCGATCCGCGCCTCGTGAGGTGCAGCAGCTGTTCTGCCCCCGGCCGGGACGTCTCCGGCAGGGTGCCGGGAAGCTTGAAGTGGTGAATCGCCGCCGCCGAGTAGAAGCTGACGGTGTCCGGCGGGCCGAGCTGGGTGTACGGACGGGCCCGCGCCAGCAGGGACTGCTCCCGGGTGGTAGGGCCCGGATGCCGCGGCTGGGGACGTGCAGGTCCTTGGCCTTGGCGCGGCCTGCCGCGAGACCGTGGTGCCGGGCTTCGCCGATGGTGAAGGACCGGGCCGCCAGTTCCTCAGGCAGTGGTTTCGCTGTCGCCATCCGCCCATTAGGCCATAGTGCGGGCAGGGCCGGCGCGGGTTATGCACAGGCCTGCCGCTGCCGGGCAGTTCAGGCCGAATGCACGACGCCGATCCGCCCGGATCTGCACCCGACCCGGCCCACCCAGCCGCGCGGAGCGTGCGGGCCATTGAAACGGTCGGTCCTCCGGCATAGTCTCTCTGGTGTCTCCACACCCACTCGAATCCGGCGGCCGGCGCAACACGCGTGCCGCCACACTGAAGGAGCCTGTAATGCCCACACCTGAATACACCAACGGTGCACCGTGCTGGATCGACCTGATGACCTCGGACACCGAAAAAGCCAAGGCCTTCTACGGCACACTCTTCGACTGGACCTTCCAGACCGGCGACCAGGAAAAGTACGGCGGGTACATCACGGCGGAGAAGGACGGGAAATCCGTTGCCGGCATGATGCAGAAGGACGACTCCATGGCGGGCATGCCGGACATGTGGAGCACGTACCTGCGCTCGGAAGACGCAGCGGCGACCGTGCAGGCCGCGACCCAAAACGGCGGACAGGTCTTCATGGGGCCCATGGATGTGCCGGACCAGGGCCGCATGGCCATGATCGCCGATGCCACCGGGGCTTCCATCGGTGTGTGGGAACCTGCCGAAATGAAGGGCTATGAGCTGGCGGCCGAAGCCGGCGCCCCGGCCTGGCATGAGCTCCACACCAAGGACTACACCACCGCCGTCAAGTTCTACCAGGATGTGTTCGGCTGGGACACCGAAGTCATGAGCGACACTCCTGAGTTCCGCTACACCACCCTGGGAGCCGGGGACGCCGCCAAGGCAGGGATCATGGACGCCTCGGGCTACCTCCCCGCCGAGGTCCCGTCCAACTGGCAGGTCTACTTCGCGGTTGGGGACGCGGACGCCTCGATCGAAAAGGCCGTTTCCATGGGCGCCCAGGTGATCGATGGACCGGACGACACCCCGTTCGGTCGGCTCGCCACACTTACCGACCCCACGGGCGCCATGTTCAAGATCATTGCTGACACCGGACGGGGTGCCCAGGCCGCCGCGGACGCCTAGCAGAAAGTGGACCGGAAAGCCGCTCCGCCCGAATCACAAAAATTGTTGTAAGAAATACCGGCCAGTCCCTTTACCCAGGGTTACTGGCCGGTATTCTGCTGTGGAGCGTCCGGTGGAGGCACCCGGACACCGCTCACCTGCAACACAGTCACCGTTGCCCGGGGCTTTCGAGCCGCTCCGGGATGGCTGCGGCGCGTCCCGCTGGGGGACGTCCCGCCGAATGCACGTTTAGTCCATACGTTGTTCATTCACCCCTGTTTGGATGGGCCCGGCACGACTTGACCAGGAGTTCAGGCCGGCCATTGTCCGCTGCACTCCGCGGACCCACTGCACCCTGCCCTTTACCCGGGGCACCCTAATGAGAGTTTGAGCGGATGAAACTAACACCCTGGAAAACAGCGCTGGGCACAGCCCTGTCGGCGGCGCTGATTGCGGCCCCGCTGGCTGCCGTGCCGGCGTTTGCCGTGGAGGTCTCCCCGGCAGCGGCCGGCACTTCACCGGTCATAATAAACGAGGCGTACGTTAGCGGCGGCAGCGCCGGAGCCGCCTTCAAGAACAAGTTCATCGAGCTGTACAACACCTCCGATGCCCCGGTGTCGGTCGATGGCTGGTCCCTCCAGTACCGTGCTCCCGGCAACTCGGGCGCGCCCGGAAACGTTGCAGCGCTCACCGGCACCATCCCGGCCAAGGGGTACTACCTGCTCAAGGGCGGCAGCAACGGGGCCAACGGCGCGGACCTCCCGGCCGCCGAAGCCACCGCCACCGGGTTCAACCCCGGCGGCGCGGGCGGAACGATCGTGCTGGCCAGGCAGGCCGCGGCGGTCGCGGACCTCGGCACCGGCTCCGTCATCGAGCACGGGAACGTGGCTGACCTGCTCGGCTACGGCACCTCGCTGACCTTTGAAACCCAGGCGGCAACGGCGCCGTCCAGCAACACCGACGTCAAGAGCCTGAACCGCGCCGACGGTTCGGACAGCAACAACAACTCCGCCGACTTCGCCCTCAACGCGGCCATCACACCGAAGGCCCCAAATGGCGCCGGCCCCGGCCCGATTGACCCGGGACCCGTTCGTCCCCCGGCCAGCCGGACCATCGCCGAAATCCAGGGCAACGGCGCGGCGAGCCCGCTGGCCGGCACCTCAGTCATCACCCGCGGCAAGGTCACGGCGGCGTTCCCCACCGGCGGCTTTGCCGGCTACTACCTCCAGACCCCCGGCACGGGCGGCGATCTGACGCCCGCCAACCACACGGCGTCGGACGCCATCTTCGTGTACTCCCCCGCGACCGTCGACTCGGTCCAGATTGGCGACTACGTCGAAATCACAGGCACCGTCAGCGAGTTCTTCGGCATGACCCAGGTCAGCGTCGCCGCCGCGGCAGACCTGACGAAGCTCACCGAAGCCGCCCCCGAGGTCAAGGCCACCGGCTTCGCGCTCCCCGCCGACGAGGCGTTCCGCGAATCGCTTGAGGCCATGCTGCTGACCCCGGAGGGGCCGGTGACCGTCGCTGATAACTACTCGCTGAACCAGTACGGCGAAATCGGCCTGGCCGGCGGCACCACGCCGCTCGAGCAGCCCACCGCCGTCGCGCCCTATGGCTCGGCCGAACACACCGCGACCGTCGCCGCCAACGCCGCCCGCGGCATCAAGCTCGACGACGGCGCCACCACCAATTTCCTCAAGGACGCCACCACCAAGGGCCAGGTGCTCCCTTATCTGACGACGGCGGACCCCGTCCGGGTGGGCTCCCCGGTGAGCTTCACGACGAATGTGGTGCTCAGTTACACCAACAGCTCCTGGAAGTTCCAGCCGTTGGGCCAGCTGACCGCCGCGAACGCCGGCACGGTCCAGCCCGCAACCTTCGGCGCCACACGCCAGGACGCCCCGGCCGCCGTGGGCGGCAACCTGAAGATCGCCTCCTTCAACGTGCTGAACTACTTCACCACCACCGGGGACCAGGTAGCCGGCTGCACTTACTACACCGACCGCGCCGGGAACCCGATCACCGTCCGGGGCGGCTGCGATCTCCGCGGGGCCGCCAACGCGGAGAACCTCAAACGCCAGCAGGACAAGATCGTCGCCGCCATCACCAAGTCCGGCGCCGACGTCGTGTCCCTCATGGAGGTCGAAAACTCCGCCCAATTCGGCAAGACCCGTGACGACGCCCTGTCCAAGCTGGTCGACGCGCTGAACATCGCCACGCCCGGCATCTGGGACTACGTCCGCACGCCCGCCAACGCACCCCCGCTGGCGGATGAGGACATGATCCGCACCGCATTCATCTTCAAGGCGGCCGCGGCGGAACCGGTGGGCGAGTCCATCATCCACAACGACACGGTGGCCTTCGCCAGTGCCCGCAAGCCGATGGCACAGGTCTTCAAACCCGTCGGCGCCTCCGATGACAAGAAGTTCATCGCGATCGCGAACCACTTCAAGTCCAAGGGCTCCGCCGCCACGCCGGAGGACACGGACAAGGGCCAGGGTGCGTCCAACCTCGCCCGGACCGCCCAGGCGCAGTCGCTGCTGGCGTTCTCGGACGAACTGCAGAAGTCCAAGGGCACGGACAAGGTCTTCCTGATCGGCGACTTCAACTCCTACGCCAAGGAGGACCCGATCAACGTCCTCACGGCGGCCGGCTACGTCAACCAGGACGAAAAGGCGAAAAACGCCGACGGCACCGCCAAGCACTCCTACCTCTTCGGCGGCATGGTGGGCTCGCTGGACCACATCCTTGCCTCGCCGGCGGCCAACGCCGTCGTCACCGGCGCGGACATCTGGAACATCAACTCGGTGGAGTCCGTCGCGCTCGAGTACAGCCGCTACAACAACAACGTCACCGACTTCTACGCGGCGGACCCGTTCCGCGCCAGCGACCACGATCCTGTGGTGGTGGGCCTGGATCTGCCCGTGACTCCGGCCAGCGTGGAGCTGAATTTCCTCGGCATCAACGATTTCCACGGCCGCATCGACTCCAACACGGTGTTCTTCGCGGGAACTATTGAGAAGCTGCGGGCCGCGGCCGCCCCGGGCGCCACGGCGTTTCTTTCCGCCGGCGACAACGTGGGAGCCTCGCTGTTCGCGTCCGCGGTCGCCAAGGACCAGCCGACCATCGATGTCCTGAACGCGCTCGAGCTGCGGACCTCCGCAGTGGGCAACCACGAGTTCGACGGCGGCTGGGCCGACCTGCGTGACCGGATCGTCGCCGGCGGAACCAATGCCAAGTTCCCCTACCTGGGCGCAAACGTCTACAAAAAGGGCACCACCGAGCCGGTCCTGCCGGAATACACCGTGCTCGACATGAACGGCGTCCGGGTGGCCGTGATCGGCACCGTCACCCAGGAGGTACCGTCCCTGGTCACGCCGGCCGGGGTCGCCGATCTTGAGTTCGGCGACGCCGTCGAGGCCATCAACCGGGTTGCTGCGCGGATCAAGGCGGAGCAGCTTGCCGACGTGATCATCGTGGAGAACCACGACGGCGCCGGATCCGGTGCGCCCGAAGGTTCCACCCTGGAGCAGGAAGTCGCCGCCGGCGGCCCCTTCGCCCGGATGGTCACCGGGGTCACCGCCGACGTTGCGGCCATCTTCAACGGCCACACCCACAAGCAGTACTCCTGGGATGCTCCGGTCCCCGGTGTTGAAGGCAAGAGCCGCCCGATTGTCCAGACCGGGAACTACGGCGAGTACGTCGGCCAGATCCGGCTGACCATCGACACCAAAACGATGTCCGTGACCGGCTACGAGGCAGGCAATGTCCAGCGCACCACGACGGCTGAACAGCCGGCGGCAGACCTCGTGGCGAAGTTCCCGCGGGTCGCAGCGGTCAAAACCATCGTCGACAAGGCCATCGCAGACGCCGCGGTGGTCGGCAACCAGCCGGTCGGGAAGGTGACGGCGGATATCACGACGGCGTTCGGCGGCTCCCCGGCGGTGCGGGATGACCGCGCGAGCGAATCCACGCTCGGCAACCTCGTCGCGGATTCCCTCGTGGATTCGCTCAAGGCGCCGGAGCTCGGTGCCGCCGAGATCGGCGTCGTGAATCCGGGCGGGCTGCGCAACGAGCTGTACTTCGCGCCGGACGGCACCATCACCTATGCGGAGGCCAACGCGGTCCTGCCGTTCGTGAACAATCTGTGGACCACGTCGCTGACCGGTGCGCAGTTCAAGACGCTCCTGGAGCAGCAGTGGCAGACCAACCCGGACGGCACGGTCCCCAGCCGCGCCTACCAGCAGCTGGGCCTGACCAAGAACGTCAATTACACGTACGACGCCGCCCGCGCCGCGGGTGACCGCATCACCTCGATCCGGGTCAACGGCACGCTGATCGATCCCGCGAAGTCGTACCGGATCGGCACGTTCAGCTTCCTGGCCACGGGCGGCGACAACTTCCGCATCTTCAAGTCCGGCGGCGACACCAAGGACTCCGGGCTGGTGGACCGGGACGCGTGGATCACGTACCTGCAGGCCCACAGCCCGGTTTCGCCGGACTTCGCGCGCCGGTCCGTGGCCGTCGCCAACACCACTGCTGCCGAGGTCAAGGGCGGGGACGCCATCACGCTGGCGGTCTCCAGGCTGGACCTGACCTCGCTGGGCAGCCCGGCCAACACCTCGCTGCGCGCCGAGTTCACCGACGCGGCGGGCACCGTGACGCCGCTGGACAGCATCCCGGTGTCCGCCGGCGCCGCCACGGTCAATGCCAAGGTGCCCGCCGGAGCAGCCGCAGGCACCGGCACCCTGGTGCTCACCGCCGTCGAATCCGGAACGGTGGTGAAGGCGGCGGTGGTGGTCGCGGCCAGCGTTCCCGTCCCGCCGATGTGCACGGCCCCGGTGCCGCCGAAGAAGTGGTACGACGTGTTCGGGTGGATCAAGTACTCGATCGCCTGGGTCCAGTACCAGAAGTGCCTCAAGGGTTAGTTTCGCAGCCCTCCAGTGAGCATGCCCTCCCCTGGGCCGCAGCACTGGACATAGTGGCATTATGTCCAGTACTCGGCCCGGGCGGGGGGCATGCTCATTCCTGGCTGGCGCGGTGCCCCCACTTGCCCGCGGTAGGCCTCTCCGGCACGGGACATGCCCCCCGGCGGGCCGCAGCGATGGACGTGTCCCCCGGCAGGCCTCTCCAACAACGGACATGTCCCCCGGCAGGCCGCAGCGATGGGCATAATGCCACTATGTCCATCGGGCAGCCCGGGAACTGGGCATGCTCAGTGCCGGCGGGCCGGTCAGCTCCCCAGGATCGCGCGGGCGATCTCGTCGGCATCGTGCAGGGTGCGCTGGCCGCTGCGGTACGCCGGGCCGTTCTTTTGCCGGGCTTCGGCCGCGATGGCTGTCCCCCACTGCGCGGCAGACAGCTGCAGCCCGAGGACGTAGAGTCCGTCCGTCACGGAACCGTTGGAGCCCACCGGCCGGTAGGGGTGCGCAGCCACGTCCAGGCCCGAGGTCTGCACCGGCACGCCCTCCACGGTCATCATGAGCCGCGGCCGCACCAGCCCTTCGCCGAGCAGCTGTTCCAGCAGCGGCGACTCGTTTACGGCAACCCGGTTGGCCGGCGCGAGCGCCTCGATGAGGGTCCCGGCCGACACCGCCTCGCCCTGCGCTCCGCCGGCACCCGTCCCGCGGGAACCGCCCGGCCTGCCGGACCGGCTGCCCACCCACGGCGACGCCGCGGTGAAGGCCCCGGCAGTGCGGTCCACCCCGAATTTGGGATCCGGGCCGACGAAGCGGACGACGCCGGCGCGCACCAGCGCCGCGAGCTGTTCGGCACGCAGCGCGGGCGGACCGCTGGCCAGGCCCTCGACGAACGACTCGAACCAGCCGCGCAGCCCGGCCACCCAGGACTCATCGGTGATGCCGCCGTCGGCCACGACCGTCTTGAGCACCGCCCGCCCGTGGTGCAGGGCCCCGATCGCCATCTTCACGGGATCGTCCTCGCCCCGGGCAGAGCGCCGGGCATCGTCGAGGAGATATTCAACGACGGCGGCGTCCAGCTCCTCACGGGAACCAAATGACCGACCGGCCAGCGGGGCCGCCAGTCCCAGCAGGTCCAGCCGGTGCGCGGGGCGGACGTGCGCCGCGATCACGGAATCCACCGCATCCTCCCATTTCGCCGCGCTGTGCGCGTGCGGGCGCAGCGCCCCCTCGAGTGCGCGCCGGAACTCGGCCGGATCGGAATGCAGTGCCCCGGGCTGCGAGCGCGCGAGGGTCGAGTAGTACGCCCAGATGGCGTCCCGGTGCAGGAGCGGCCAGAGGTCGTGGTCGAAGGCCGGCTGGATTCCGGTATCCGCAAACCGTGTCAGTGCGCTTTCGGTGCAGTACCGCAACGTCACGGCGGCGGGGTAATACCCCGAGAGCGCGGCCTTGGCCCGGTACGGCGTGCCGCGGCGCGAGGCGGCGATGATGAGCGGTTCACGGCCGGAGGGACGGTACCGCATCCCGCCGTCCTGCCCGGTGAGGAAGATCCCGCCCCGACCTTCGGTCAGTTGCCCCATGACGTCGAAAAAGTTCAGGCCCATCCCGCGGACCAGCACGGGCTGGGCCGCCGGCACCCGGGACCAGTCGACGTCGGCCGGCGCGGCCGGGGGAAAGTACAGCAGCCCGAGCTCCTCGGCCGCGGCCTTCAGCTCCCGCTGTTCCGGGCTCAGCCGCGACTCGAGGTGGCCCAGCGCGAGGACCACCGAGTCGACGGTGAGCACGGTGCCGCCCTCGAGCCCGACGTCGAACTGCCGGCGTCCGGTGCCGCCCCCGCCTGGAGTTGCGGCGCCCGCAGCACGCCGGACGAAGAGCGCCGTCGTCGGGTGGAAGTCGACCGAGACGCCGGCGGGGAGCCGGGCGAGCAGTTCGTCCACGGTCCAGCGCAGGTAGCGGCCGTACAGGGCACGGCTGGGGAAGTCGGCGGAGCCCAGACCGGCGAGTTCGGTACGCTCCTCGCCGGTCAGGGAGGGATGCGGGTGCCGCCGCTGCCGTTCGCGCCAGCGGTCGAAGGTGTCCCCGGCCAGCGGAGGCACGAGCTCCGGGTCTTCGGGAACGATCGTGGGGTAGAACGATTGGGTGTTCATCAGGTACAACCGGGACTGGCCGGGCTGCCAGACGTGGCCCGGGCCGGCGGGGTACGGATCGATCACATCGATGTGCAGCGTGGCATCCGGCCCGCCCGGGACCCAGTTGGCGAGCAGCCGCTCCAGCACGCTGGTGCCCCGGGGACCGGCGCCTATCAGTGCCGTCCGGATGCTCTGCGATATGCCCACGGCATCCAGCGTATCGGCAACGGCGATCCTGCCTGACCGGGGCCGTGTGACTTGCTACCGGTGCGCTGATGTTGCTTGGATGGAAAAATGACCACCCCCGAAGCTGTTCACCCGCCCGCAGGAACCGCCCCTGAACCCGTTGATGAGAACATCTGGCTGGAGGAGATCTACGGCGAGGAGCAGCTGGCCTGGGCCCGTGAGCAGAACGCCCGGACCGAGGACCTGCTGGAGGACACGGAGTACGCCGGGCTCGAAGGCAGCATCCTGGAGGTGCTGGACTCCACCGACCGGATTGCCATGGTGGGCAAGCACGGCGATTGGTACTACAACTTCTGGAAGGACCGGGACAACCCCAAGGGGCTGTGGCGCCGGACCAGCTGGACGAGCTACCGCGGCGGCGCACCGGAGTGGGACATCCTCTTGGACGTGGACGCCCTGGCCGCCGCCGAGGGCCAGGAATGGGTCTTCCATGGCGCCAGCTTCCTCCGCCCGGCCGACGGCGGACCGCACCGGCGGGCGCTGCTGGCCCTCTCCCCCGACGGCGGTGACGCCAACCGCTACCGCGAATTCGACGTCGAGAGCCGCGGCTTTGTGGACCCCGCCGCCGGCGGCTTCGACCTGCCCACGGCCAAGGGCAACGCCTCGTGGCTGGACGCGGACACCCTGCTGGTGGCCACCACCGCCGACGGCCTGCCCAGCACCACCTCCTCCTATGCCCGGACCGGCGTGAAGCTGCAGCGCGGCGGTTCGCTCGCCACGGCCGAGCGGCTGTTCGAGATTCCCGAGGACCACATGATGGCGCTCGTGGCCCACGACTCCACACCCGGCTTCGAGCGGACCTTTGCCGTGGACTGGATCAGCTTCTTCGAGAAGAACACCTCTGTGCTGCGCGACGGGCAGTGGGTGCAGCTCGATGTCCCGGCGGACGTGAACCTGAGCTCGCACCGCGACTGGCTGCTGTTCCGGCCGCAGAAAGACTGGCCCGTGGACGGGACGGTGCACCCGGCGGGGTCCCTGCTCGCTGCCGGTTTCGAGGACTTCCTGGCCGGGAGCCGGGAGATGACCGTGCTCTTCACCCCCGACGCGCACACCTCGCTGCAGTCCTGGAGCTGGACCCGCGACTTCCTGCTGCTGAACCTGCTCCGCGACGTGTCCTCCGAAATCCGGGTCCTTGATCCGCAGCGCCCCGGGACGGACTCGGCCTGGGCCTCCACCGTGCTGGACGCCTGCCCGCCGCTGCACGATGTCAATGCCTACGCGGTGGACGACGAGGACGACACTGGCGGCACGGATGATGACGGCACCGGCGGCGGCGCCACGGTGGCGGAGGGCGAAGCCCCCGGCGCGGGGAACGACTTCTGGCTCGTCGCCACTGGCTTCACGACCCCCACCACGCTCACCCGCGGGA
>JBKKDK010000032.1:0-6909 GCA_046708245.1 Arthrobacter sp. | reverse complement strand
GGGCGGCGTCTTCGTCGGCACCGCCGTCGGCGTGCTTCCCGGTATCGGTCCGGCGATGACGGTGGCGCTGCAGATGCCCATCACCTACGCGCTGGATCCCGCGGCCGCCCTGATCGTGTTCGCCGGAATCTACTACGGCGGCATGTACGGCGGTTCCACCACGTCCATCCTGCTGAACACTCCCGGGGAGTCCTCCTCCATCGTCACCGCGCTCGAGGGCAACAAGATGGCCAAAGCCGGCAGGGGAGCGGCGGCCCTGGCCACGGCGGCGATCGGCTCGTTCGTCGCCGGCACCATCGCTACGGTGCTGCTGACTTTCCTGGCGCCCGTCGTCGCGGAACTCGCCGTCGGCCTCGGACCGGTGGACTACGTGGCACTGATGGTGGTGGCGTTTCTCACCGTCGGAGCCCTGCTGGGGGCCTCGGTCCTGCGCGGCCTGGCCTCCCTGGGGCTCGGGCTGTTCATCGGGCTGATCGGCATTGACGACAGCACGGCGCAGCAGCGCTTCACGTTCGACAACCCCAACCTGGTCGACGGCATCGACATGGTCCTCGTCGCTGTGGGCCTCTTTGCCCTCGGCGAAGCGCTGTATGTCGCTTCCAAGCTGCGGCACGGCCCGGTCGAGGTCATTCCGGTCAGCAAGGGCAAAAACGCGTGGCTGTCCAAGGCGGACTGGAAACGGTCCTGGAAGCCGTGGCTGCGCGGAACCTTCATCGGGTTCCCCATCGGCACAGTGCCGGCAGGCGGCGCGGATGTCTCGACGTTCCTGTCCTACGCCACCGAGCGCAAACTTGCCAAAGGCGCCAACAAGGCCCAGTTCGGCAAGGGTGCAATCGAAGGCGTGGCCGGTCCGGAAGCGGCGAACAACGCCGCCGCCGCCGGGGTCCTGGTGCCGCTGCTGACGCTCGGCATCCCGACCACGGCCACCGCGGCCATGATGCTCACGGCGTTCCAGCGCTACCAGATCCAGCCCGGGCCCCTGCTCTTCGAGAACCAGGGTGCCCTCGTCTGGACCCTGATCGCGTCACTGTACGTCGGCAACCTGATGCTGCTGGTGCTGAACCTGCCGCTCGTGGGTCTCTGGGTGAAGATCCTGCAGATCCCGCGCCCGTACCTGTATTCCGGCATCCTGGTCTTTGCCGCCCTCGGCGCGTTCTCGGTGAACTTCGCCGCGACCGACGTCGGCATCCTGCTGGTGGTCGGGATCCTGGGTTACTTCATGCGCCGCTACGGCTATCCCGTGGCGCCGATGGTGGTGGCCATGATCCTGGGTCCGATGTTCGAGGTGCAGCTGCGGCGCTCGCTGCAGCTCTCGCAGAACGATCCCATGACGCTGCTCTCGTCACCCTTTGCGGTGGTGGTCTACGCGGCCATGGCGCTGATCTTCGTGGCATCGTGGTGGCTTCGCCGCCGCCAGGCCGCTCTGGGCGCCGCGCCCGTGACGGAACAGGTTTCCGTCTAGGAAGTGGCGGCCGCCTGCCCGAGTGGACGCAAATGGCCGGAACGGGACTCCCCGTTCCGGCCATTTGCGTCCAATTGAGGGGTTCAGTCCGCCCGGGGCAGGCGCGACGGCGGGATGGCCACATACAGCCGGGTCCGGATCCACCGCTGGCCGCTCGCACGGAACTCGGCCCGGGTGGAGAAGCGGTAGAGGTAGCTGCTGGCACGCACCCAGCGGGGCCGTTCGCCGTCGAACGGGTCGTGGCGCAACAGCCGGAGCATCGCCGGGTCCGCCTCCAGCAGCTTGGCGAGGAACGCGTAGAACCACTCCTCGTGCACCGTGCGCAGCGGCAGGAACCACATCAGCCAGTCAAGCCGCAGGTGGTACGGGGCGTACTGGCGCGGGAGGCGCCGGACGTCCCCCGGCTTGCCTTTGAAGCCGTACTCCCGCCAGCCCGCACCCTCCCCGGGTTCCTCCTCGAGGGTTCCCTCCACCACGATCTCGATCCGCCGCTTCGTGACCGTGCCGAACGCACCGTAGGTGTTCACAAGCTGCCAGCGGTTGAACGATGCGTTCATCAGCTGCTGGCGGGACAAGAGATTCTCGACGGGCCGGTAGCTGAGCACGAGCAGCAGCACCGTGGCGACCAGCACCACCACAAGCCACGGGACCGGGCTCTGGCTGCCGGCCCCGGCGGCAGCTCCCGTGCCCGCTCCGGCGGACGCTGACGCGGCGTGCCAGTCGAGCGGGAGCCCCGGAAAAACGGCGTGCGCCACGGGATCGCTGACCGCAGCGAAGGCCAGGATGATCGCCATCCAATTGAGCCAGGCGAAGTTCCCGCTCGCCACCAGCCACAGCTGCGTGAAGATGATGACACCGGCGGCCGCGCTGGCCAGAGGCTGCGGGGCGAAGAGGAAAAAGGGCACCACCAGCTGGGCGAAGTGGTTGCCCAGAACCTCCAGCCGGTGCCACGCCCTGGGGAGCAGGTGGGCCTGCCGGCTCAAAGGCCCCGGCATGGGCTGGGTTTCGTGGTGGTAGTACAGGGCCGTCAGGTCCCGCCACTCGCTGCCGCCCCGGATCTTGATCAGCCCGGCGCCGAACTCCAGCCGGAACACCAGCCACACCAGCAGGATCAGGATGGTCCGGGGCGGGGGAGTCTGGTCGGAGCCGAGGAAGGCCACCGTGAACCCCGCCTCCAGCAGCAGCATCTCCCAGCCGAAGCTGTAAAACGTCTGCCCCACGTTCACGATCGACATGTACAGCAGCCACAGCGCCAGGAACGCGAGCAGCGGCACCCAAGGCGGCCCCAGCTGGGGGAGCCCGGCCATCAGCGTGGCGGCAATGGCCATGCCGGCCCAGCAGACCGACCGCAGCAGCCGGTCCGAGTAGCGCCAGCGAAACAGGCTGGGCCGGCCCAGGCGGTTGAACCCCTCCAGATACTCCGGCACCGGCAACAGGCCGCGCTCGCCGAGGAGGGCCGGGAACTGGTTGAGCGAGGAGAGGAAGGCCACGAAGAAGAGGGTGGCGACGCCGCGCTGCAGCACCTGCCGGGCGAACTCGTACTCCGGCGCGTCGAACCACGCGGTCCACTCCACGAATCACACGTTACGCCTGCCGCGCGGGCCGTCAATCCGCGGCGCACGGCCCGGCAGTGCCCGCCGCGGCGTCCACCGCCCCCGTCCAGATGGCCGCACCGGCGGCACTAGGATCGAATTATGTTTGCTCTGGTGCTCATTGCCGTGGTGGCCGGGGCACTGGCTCAGCGGCTGGCCGGCCTCGGCTTCGGCCTCCTCGTATCCCCGGTCCTGGTGGTCCTGCTGGGTCCCTTTGATGGTGTGATGATCATCAACCTCTGCGGTGCGGCGTCGTCGCTGCTCATCCTTTCCCGGGTGTGGCGGCACGTTAATTGGCGGCGCTACGTGGGCCTGGCCCTCTCCGCTCTGCTGGGCGTGGTTCCCGGCGCGTGGCTGGCCAGCAACGTCCCCGAGGCACCGCTGGAGATCTGCATCGGAGTGCTGCTCATCATCGCCTTGCTGGCGTCGCAGCGGCTGAACCGCAGTTCCTGGCGCGCCACCGGCCCGGTCCCCATGGTGGCCCTGGGATTTTCCAGCGGACTCATGAACGCAGCGGCCGGCGTCGGCGGCCCGGCGATCACCGCCTATGCCGTGGCCACCCGCTGGGACCAGAAGAGTTTTGGTGCCACGTTGCAGCCGTACTTCGTCACCATCGGCCTGTCCTCGCTGCTCAGCAAGTACCTCTTTTCCGGCGGCCACCTACCGGCGCTGGAGACCTGGCAGTGGCTGGGCATCCTCACGGCCATGGTGGTCGGGATCGCGGCCGGCGATGTGCTGTCGGGCCGGATCCGGCCGGGCGTGGTTCGGGGGATTGTTGTCGTTATTGCCTACACGGGCGCCGTTTCCACCATGACTAAGGGCGTGCTGGAGCTCGCCTTCGGGTAGCGCGCCCGCCCTGCGCCGCGTGCGGGATACTTAAGCCATGCAGCCGCGCAAGATCGTCCTCCTCGGGTCCACCGGTTCCATCGGCACGCAGGCGATTGACGTCGTCGACGGCGCCCCGCACCTTTTCGAGGTGGTGGCGCTCAGCGCCGGCGGCGGCAACCTGGCCCTCCTCGCCGAACAGGCCGTGCACACCCGCGCCCGGGCGGTCGGTGTCGCCAGCGGGGACGCGGGCGACCTGCAGGCACTGATCGACGACGCCGCCCGGGCCGCCGGAGTGTCCGGCTACCGTCCCGAGATCATCACCGGCCCGGATGCCGCCACCCGGATCGCGGAGACCGACGCCGACGTGGTGCTCAACGGCATCACCGGCTCCATCGGCCTGGCGCCCACCCTCGCCGCGCTCAAGTCCGGCGCCACCCTGGCCCTGGCGAACAAGGAGTCCCTGATCGTCGGCGGTGCCCTCGTAAAGGCCGCCGCGCGCGAGGGCCAGATTGTCCCGGTGGATTCCGAACACTCCGCGATTGCCCAGTGCCTGCGCTCCGGCAGCACCGCCGAGGTGGACCGGCTGATCCTCACCGCCTCCGGCGGGCCGTTCCGCGGCAGGAGCCGGGACGAACTGCACGACGTCTCCCCGCAGGAGGCCCTCGCGCACCCCACCTGGGACATGGGCCTGATGGTCACCACCAACTCCGCCAGCCTGGTCAACAAGGGCCTGGAGGTAATCGAGGCGCACCTGCTCTTCGACATCCCGCTGGAGAAGATCGACGTCGTGGTCCACCCGCAGTCCGTGGTGCACTCCATGGTCCAGTTCGTCGACGGCTCCACAATCGCCCAGGCGTCCCCGCCGGACATGCGCCTGCCCATCGCCCTGGGCCTGGGCTGGCCGGACCGCGTCGCCGGCGCCGCCCGGGCTTGCGACTGGACCCAGGCCGCCAGCTGGACGTTCGAGCCGCTGGACACGGCCGCCTTCCCCGCCGTCGGCCTGGCCAAGGACGCGGCACGGCTGGGGAGCACCTACCCGGCCGTCTTCAACGCCGCCAACGAGGAGGCCGTGATGGCGTTCCACGCCGGCCGGATCCGCTTCACCGACATTGTCGATACCATCGAAGCCGTACTCGGCGAACACACAGGATCCTCCGGGCTGAGCGTGGAGTCCGTGCTGGATGCTGAACGGTGGGCACGTGCCCGCACGCACGAACGTTTGGCCGTTAGAAGCGTCTAGGAAGCAGCAGATCACGCCCATGAGTCCCGTCCTCCTCTTTATCCTCGGTGTCGTCTTTGTGGCGATCGGCATCGCCGTGTCCATTGCCCTGCACGAGGTTGGCCACCTGCTGCCCGCGAAGCTGTTCAAGGTCCGTGTGACCAAGTACATGATCGGCTTTGGCCCCACCCTGTGGTCCAGGAAGAAGGGCGAGACCGAATACGGCTTCAAGGCCCTCCCGCTGGGCGGCTTTGTCTCCATGATCGGCATGTACCCGCCAAACAAGGACGACGGCACGGTGCGCCCCTCCAGCACCGGCATGTTCCAGTCGCTCGCCAGCGACGCCCGCTCCATGGCCCACGAGGAAGTCGGCCCGGGGGATGAAAACCGGGTCTTCTACCGGCTCCCGGTCTGGAAGAAAATCGTCATCATGCTCGGCGGGCCGGCCATGAACCTCCTGATCGGCGTCGTGCTCACCGCCGTGCTGCTCATGGGCTTCGGCGTCGCCACCCAGACCACCACCATCGCCGACGTCTCCAAATGCCAGGTCAAGGCCGGCGAGACCGTGGACCCGGACTCCGCCGACTGCAAGCCCACCCCCGCCGCCGCCGCCGGGCTCCTGCCCAAAGACGTCATCACCGCCTTCGACGGCAAGAATGTGTCCAGCTGGGATGAGCTCACCGGCTGGATCCGGGCCTCCGCGGGCAAGCAGGTCAGCATCACCGTCCAGCGCGACGGCGGCCCGGTCACCACCACGGTCACCCCGGTGCTCTCCGCGCGCCCGGTGATCGGCGACGACGGCCGGCAGGCCAAGGACGCCGACGGGACACTGCTGTACCAGGACGTCGGGTTCCTCGGCATCGGCGCCCAGACGGTGCTCGTGCAGCAGCCGGCCACGGCGGTGCTGCCGATGGCGGGCGAGAACATCAAGCAGATCGCCGGCGTTGTGGTGAACCTTCCGGCGCGCGTCGCTGGCGTCGCGAAGGCGGCTTTCAGCGAAGAACCGCGGGACCCCAACGGCCCCATCAGCGTTGTGGGCGTGGGCCGGGTGGCCGGTGAAGTCGCGGCGATGGAGGAGGTCCCGCTGCAGTCCCGGCTGGCCGCCCTGGTGGGCCTGCTGGCCGGACTCAACTTCGCCCTGGCCGTGTTCAACCTGATCCCGCTGCTGCCGCTCGACGGCGGGCACGTCGCCGGCGCGCTGTACGAGGGCGCCCGGCGCAGGATCGCCAAGCTGTTCGGCCGGCCGGATCCCGGCGCCTTCGACATCGCCAAGCTGCTGCCCGTGACGTATGTGGTGGCGGTGCTGCTGATGGGCATGGGCGCACTGCTGATCTACGCGGACATCGTCAAACCCGTCAACCTCTTCGGCTGACCGGCGTCCGGCGCCGGGGTCCGGCCCAAACCGCACCCGACTGATCCTGCATTATCAGCCTGTTTTAGCTGATTTTAGATAATCAGTTGGAAGTGGTTGATTATCAAAGATCAGCCCTTTAGGCTGGGGCCATGTACGTGATGACCATCGACCAGCGCGGAAGCACCTCCGACGTCGACCGGGTCCCGGACCTCCTCGCGGACCTGGTGGGCCTGTCCAGCGCCGGGCGCTTTGAGCGCTCGGTCGGCGACGAAGTCCAGGGTGTCCTCGAACGCCCCGAGGAAGTTGTGGAGATCGCCCTGCACGCCCTGCGCAGCGGCCGCTGGTACGTGGGAATCGGGGTGGGTGCGGTGGACCTCCCGCTGCCTGCCAGCCCGCGGGAAGGATCAGGCCCGGCCTTCGTGGCGGCCCGCGCAGCTGTGGAGCGGGCCAAAGC
>JBKKDK010000031.1:0-4257 GCA_046708245.1 Arthrobacter sp. | reverse complement strand
ACCCGGATGAATCCGTTTCCGGCCTCCCCGTAAAAGACCCCGGGCCCGACGACGATCCCGCGGTCCGCGAGCCGGCCCACGCTGTGCCAGGTGTCCTCGCCGGCGGTGGCCCAGAGGTACAGCCCCGCCAGGGAGCCGTGGATCGTGAGGCCGAAGTGCTGCAGCGCCGGCACAATCCGTTCACGCCGGCCGCGGTACAGGTCCTTTTGGGCCAGGACATGCGCGTCATCGCCGAGGGCGACGCGCATGGCCTCCTGGACGGGGTAGGGCACAATCATGCCGGCGTGTTTGCGGCTGTTGACCAGGTTGGCCATGATGTCCGGATCGCCGGCGACGAACGCGGCGCGGTAGCCGGCAACATTGGACTGTTTGCTCAGCGAGTAGACCGCCAGCAGGCCCTCATGGGAACCGTCGGCGACGTCCGGATCGAGGATGCTGGGCACCGGGGAACCGCCGCGCTGGGCGTCCCATTCACCCCAGCCGAGCTCGGCGTAGCATTCGTCCGAGGCCACGACGGCCCCGAGATCACGGGCCTGGGCCACGACGCGCTTGAGCGAGGCTTTGTCCCGCACGGTTCCGGTCGGGTTGGCCGGGGAGTTGACCCAGACCAGGCGGACGCGGGCCCGGGTGGCGGGGTCAAGCTCGTCGAGGTCGTCCGCGGCGACGTGCTCGGCACCGGCGAAGGTGGCGCCAATGTCGTAGGTGGGGTACGCGACGGTGGGGCGGACTACGACGTCTCCCGGCTTGAGCCCGAGCAGGAACGGCAGCCAGGCCACGAGTTCCTTGGAGCCCACCGTGGGCATCACGTTCTGCGGATCCAGGCCGGGCACGCCGCGGCGGCGCTCAAACCACTCGGCGATGGTCTCGCGGAGCGCCGGGGTGCCGTGGACCGTCGGGTAGCCGGGGGCGTTGGCAGCGGCCCGGAGCGCGGCCTGCACGACCTCCGGCGTCGGATCCACCGGCGTGCCGATGGAGAGGTTGGCCGCTCCCCCGGGGTGTTCGGCTGCCCGGGCAAGGTACGGCGCCATCGCCTCCCACGGGTAGTCGGGCAGGCTAAGGCCAAAGCTGCGCAGCGCGGATGTCACCGAAGCGCCGCCCTAGCTCTCTTGGTTCCGCGGCGGCAGGGCGGCGATCATGGGGTGGTCCGTGTGGGTGTTGCCGATCTTCGCGGCGCCGCCCGGAGACCCGAGCACATCAAAGAACTCGACGTTGGCCTTGTAGTAGTCGGCCCATTCCTCGGGGGTGTCGTCCTCGTAGTAGATGGCCTCCACGGGGCAGACCGGCTCGCAAGCACCGCAGTCCACGCATTCGTCCGGGTGGATGTACAGCGAACGCTCACCTTCGTAGATGCAATCGACGGGGCACTCTTCAATACATGCCTTGTCCTTGACATCTACACACGGCTGCGCGATTACGTACGTCACGTCCCTTGCCTCTCCACGTTGGTTCCGGCGATCCACCGGATGATGCTCCCGGCCTGAGCGCCGGCTGCTGACTTCTGAGCCTATTATCTCCCAGCCGGTTCCCGCGAACCTAGCCGGGCGTCACACTGGCAAAGACCGTGGCGGTCCCTGGTCCTAGTATGTACTGGTGAGTTCGCCATTGCCCCCGCCACAGCAGTTCCTGTCCGCAGCCCCGCTGGGCACCCGCGTCGTGGTCCGGTACCGGATCGAGGGCGGCCTGACGGACGCGCTGGGCGAACTGGTGGGGCGGGGCGGCGGGGAGTGCACAGTCCGGACCCGGCACGCCGACGTCGCGATTCCCCTCCCGCTCGTGGTGGCAGCGAAGGAAGTCCCGCCCGCCCCGCCGCGCCGCAGCCCGCGCCACGCCTGACCCGGGCGCCCCTGACCCCACCAGTGGACATGCCCTCCCTACCCTGATCCCACCAGTGGACATCCTCCCTACCCTGATCCCACCAGTGGACATGCCCTCCTCTGTGCTTCTGGGATGCGCATAATGCCATCATGTCCATTCCCCGAACCCAGCGAGGGACATGCTCATGGCCGGCAGCGGGCACCGTGGGACATGTCCAGTGCTGGCAGCCGCGAACGCGGGACATGTCCACTGTGGGCTGCGAAAAATGGACATGTCCCGTGGCCGGCGCTGTGCCGCGGGGGGCATGTCCGGCGCTACGCCGCGGCGGAGAGCCTGTTCAGCGTGTCCCGGACCAGGGCAATGAACTCCTGCGGGTGATTCTTCAGCAGCTGGTAGCTGACGACCAGGGTGGGCACGCCAAGCCTGGTGGTGACGTTCCACCGCCGCCGATCCTCCTCGAAGCTTGCCTTGTCCATGTGGAATCCCGCGCCGTCGGTCTCGATACCGAGGCGCCCGTCCACCATCAGGTCAAGGTGCCCCATGCCAGGGATGTTGACCTGCGATTCGACGTGGAAGCCTGCCCGCCGCAGCAGGAACCTGGCCATGCACTCCATGACCGACTGGGATTGCGGGACAATCCCTGCCACGATCCGGCGCTCCCGCGCGTCGTTCCGGCCGCGCAACCGCCGGCGCAGCTCCGCGAGCGGGATGCCTTTGAGCACGACGGCGGATTCGGCGATGACCAGCCCGTCGAGGTCGGGCAGGCACCGGAGGCTCTGCACGACCGAGTCCAACAGGGTGGGCGGTGCGGCCGACCGGTGGCAGACGAACCCCGGGTAGCTCCTGCTGTGCGGCACCGCGATATGCGGCAGGGCGGCCGGCTCCAGCACCCAAAGCCCCGCCAGTTGGGCGGCGGTAACGCAGCCGGGCTCGGCCGGCAGCGAGCGGATCGCGACAAGCCCGGCATCGGCGCCAGGCACGGCGTACACCCCGCGGGCAACACGGGAAACAGCACCCCGGGCCAGCGCCGACCGGAGCTGGAAATCCGAAACGCCCGCGGCAGCGAAATATTTGGCGCGGGCGACGCCGTCGTATTTGGAAAGCACCTCAAGAATGTTGGACATGCGGCCATCGTGCCCCGGGCGATGCGGCGCCGACAGGGCGCCGGTCCGCTATGTGCATAAGCGCATGTCCTCCCCCGGGTTCCTGCGGGGAGCATGTCCCGCGGTGAACAGTGGACATGTCCCCCGCGCCGGGCCAGGGATGGACATCGTGGCATTATGCCCGGCCGCGAGAGCGAGGAATGGACATGTCCCACCGGGGGCGGGGCTACGGCTGCGCGGCGCGGTACCGCCTGCACCAGGCGAGCATCGCGAGGGTGACCGCCGCGATGCCGAACATCCAGATGGTCCCCGGCGCGTCGGCGATCACCGGGCGTTTTCCGCTCTCCAGTGTGGACCACCAGCCGGTGAGGGCGTAGCAGAGCAGCCCGCAGGCCGCCGCAGGGAGGATCGAGCGGAAGGCGGCCCCGAGCCACAGCTGGACCGAGCCCAGCAGCGCGAGCGCCGCGACCGCTCCCCACGGAACGTCGACGCCGGCAACCGGAAGGACGTGCCGGTGCAGGGCGGTGCCGGCCAGGGCAACAAAAAGAGCTGCCGGCACGGCGGCGGAAAGTCCGCCTGCCGTACCGGCAGCTCCCTTATTCATAAATTATCCGTTGCCGAGGCGAGGATCGCCGGGGCTAGGCCTTGGCGCGCGCGCGGTTGGACTTGGCGCGCTGGTTGATGTCCAGGATGACCTTCCGGATGCGGATGGACTCCGGAGTGACCTCGACGCACTCGTCTTCGCGGGCGAATTCGAGGGACTCTTCGAGGGTCAGGTCGCGCGGCGGCGTCAGGTTCTCGAAGGTGTCCGAGGAAGCGGCACGCATGTTGGTGAGCTTCTTTTCCTTGGTGATGTTGACGTCCATGTCGTCCGCGCGGGAGTTCTCGCCGACGATCTGGCCTTCGTAAACCTCGGAGGTGGGGCGAACGAAGAATGAGCCACGTTCCTGCAGGTTGATCATTGCGAACGGCGTCACAACTCCGGCGCGGTCGGCCACCATCGAACCATTGGTGCGGTACTCGATCGGGCCGGCCCAGGGCTCGTAGCCCTCGGAGATGGAGGCTGCAATGCCGGCGCCGCGGGTGTCCGTAAGGAACTTGGTGCGGAACCCGATCAGGCCACGGGCCGGAACGATGAACTCCATGCGGCACCATCCGGTGCCGTGGTTGGCCATGTTGGTCATGCGGCCCTTGCGCGCGGCCATCAGCTGCGTGACGGCGCCGAGGTACTCTTCCGGCACGTCGATGGTCATGTGTTCCATCGGCTCGTGGATCTTGCCGTCAACGGTCCGGGTGACAACCTGTGGCTTGCCGACAGTCAGTTCGAAGCCTTCACGGC
>JBKKDK010000030.1:0-3549 GCA_046708245.1 Arthrobacter sp. | reverse complement strand
TCCTCCCAGTGCACGCCCGAGGCGCCGGCCTGGATCATGGACTTCATCAGCTCGTAGGCGTTGAGCGGGCCACCAAAGCCGGCCTCGGCGTCGGCGACGATCGGGACCATCCAGTCCTCGACCGTCTGGATGCCTTCGGCAAACTCGATCTGGTCGGCGCGGAGCAGGGCGTTGTTGATCCGGCGGACCACCGTGGGCACCGAGTTGGCCGGGTAGAGCGACTGGTCCGGGTAGGTGTGGCCGGAGTTGTTGGCGTCGGCGGCGACCTGCCAGCCGGAGAGGTAGATGGCGCGGAGCCCGGCCTTGACCTGCTGCACGGCCTGGTTGCCGGTCAGCGCACCGAGGGCGTTCGTGTACTTGCCGTCCTTGTGCTCTGCGGTCAGCTGCTTCCACAGCTTCTCGGAGCCGCGGCGGGCCAGCGTGTGTTCCTCCCAGACACGGCCGCGGAGGCGGACGACGTCGGAGGCTGAGTAATCCCGGGTGACACCTTCCCAGCGCGGGTCGGCAGCCCACTCGAGCTCAAGGGCTGCGGCCTGCGCGCTTGCCGTGTCCTGCACGGACGGCTGCTGGGTGGGCTCAAATGCTGCAGTCATCGTTGTCTCCTAGTTTGAGCTCCGGGGTGTGATCGCCGGCCGTCGCTGCATCCTTGCAGGTCAGGCAGGCTGCCCGGTGCGTGTTTCTTTTCGTGATCACTACTTTTCAGCACTTCCAACCCCATCACTAGGGGAGAAGCATGGAAAGAAATGCACTTCTTCGCGTATTCTTCAGAAATGTCGCCTACGAGCTGGAACCGCAAAGCCGCTGCCCCGCCGTCGTCCACTGCCGGACCGGAACTGGACGTCATCAGCCTGGGCCGCCGCGTCCGCCACCTGCGCAAGGCCGCCGGCCTGACGCTCGATGACCTCAGTGCTGCCGTCGGCACCGCGCCCAGCCAGCTGAGCCTGATTGAGAACGGCAAACGCGAGCCCAAACTGGGGCTCCTGCAGCAGCTCGCGGCGGCGCTGAATGTGGGCATCGACGGGCTGCTCGGCGCGGAGCCGCCCAACCGCCGCGCGGCCCTGGAGATCGAGCTGGAACGCTACCAGCGCAGCCCCATCTACGAATCCCTGAACCTGCCCAAAATCCGCATCAGCTCGCGGCTTCCCATGGACGTGCTGGAGTCGATGGTGGGGCTGCAGCACGAGCTGGAACGCCGCCTGAACGAGCAGATCGCGACGCCGGAGGAGGCCCGCCGCGCGAACGGTGAACTGCGCGCCATGATGCGCGAGCGGAACAACTATTTCCCCGAGTACGAGGCCGAGGCGCAGAAGGTCCTGGCCTCGGTGGGACATACGAGCGGTCCGCTGTCCCACCATGTCATTTCGGACATCGCCGGGCACCTCGGATTCAGCCTTCACCACGTGGGTGACCTGCCCCACTCGACCCGGTCGGTGACTGATCTTAAGAACCGCCGAATTTATCTCACGCAGAACGCCCGCAGCGACCACGACCCCCGCTCCGTGCTGCTGCAGGCGCTGGGCCACTACGTCCTGGGCCACCAGACGCCCAACAATTACGGTGATTTCCTGATGCAGCGGGTGGCCACCAACTACTTCGCCGCCGCGCTGATGCTGCCCGAGCAGGCCACCGTGGAGTTCCTGCAGAAGGCCAAACAGGCCAAGGAAATCGCGGTCGAGGACATCCGGGATGCCTTCGCCGTGTCCTATGAGACCGCCGCGCACCGCTTCACCAACCTCGCCACCGAGCACCTAGACATCCGCACCCACTTCCAGAAGACGCACAAGAGCGGCATCATCTACAAGGCCTACGAAAACGACGGCGTGACGTTCCCGCAGGACCACACCGGCGCCATCGAGGGCCAGTTCTCCTGCCGGAACTGGACGTCCCGGGTGGTGTTCGACGTCGCGGACAAGTTCAGCGCCTACAACCAGTACACGGACACCCCCGCCGGGACGTACTGGTGCACTGCCCGGACCGAACGCTCCGCGAACGGGGAATTCTCCCTGTCGGTGGGTGTGCCGTACGCCCAGGTGAAGTGGTTCCGCGGCCGGGACACCACCGAGCGCTCCAAATCCACGTGCCCGGACGAGCGCTGCTGCAAACGCCCGCCCGCAGCCCTGGCCTCGGAGTGGGCGGGCAACGCCTGGCCCTCGGCACGCGCGCATTCGCACCTGCTCGCCGCCATGCCGCCCGGCGCCTTCCCGGGCGTGGACGAGACCGAGGTCTACAGCTTCCTGCAGGCGCACTCGGGAAACTGACGGGGCGGCGGGCCCGCCGGTTCCGGCGTGGCCGGAAGCGGGGCGGACTATATTGGCCGTGTCAGCTAATGGATTCGACTGCGGGAGCGCCCAGCCATGGCCAAGGAACTTGCAACCCAGCTCATCGAACAACTTCAAGCCGCCGGCGTGCAGCGGATCTACGGGATTGTCGGGGACAGCCTGAACCCGATTGTCGACGCCGTGCGGAACACCGGCGGTGCGGCCAAAGGCGGCATTGACTGGGTCCATGTGCGGCACGAGGAAGCCGCGGCGTTCGCTGCCGCGGCAGAGGCGCAACTGACCGGCCGCCTCGCGGTGTGCGCAGGCTCCTGCGGGCCGGGCAACCTGCACCTGATCAACGGCCTCTACGACGCCAACCGCTCCGGGGCGCCGGTGCTGGCGATTGCCTCCCACATCCCCAGCAAACAGATCGGCAGCAGCTTCTTCCAGGAAACGCACCCGGACAGGCTCTTCAATGAGTGCTCGGTCTATTCCGAACTGATCAGCACGGCCGAACAGGCGCCGCGCGTGATGCACAGCGCCATCCAGCACGCCGTCGCACTCCGGCGCGTCGCCGTCGTGACACTGCCGGGCGACATTGCCGGGCTCGAAGCGGTCGCCGGGACGCCGCTGCCCGCCTCCTTTGTCCCCGCAAGCCAGGTGCCGGCGCCGGAAAGCGTGCGGCGCCTGGCCGATGCCATCAATGCCGCCGGCAAGATCGCCATCTTTGCCGGCGCCGGCGTGCAGGGCGCCCACGACGAAGTGGTGGCACTGGCCGAGCTTCTCAAGGCGCCGATCGGCCACTCGCTGCGCGGCAAGGATTTTATGCAGTACGAGAACCCGTACGACATCGGGATGACCGGGCTGCTGGGCTACGGCGCCGCGGCCGAGGGGATCGAGGACGCGGATCTGCTGATCCTGCTGGGCACCGACTTCCCATACGACCAGTTCCTGCCCGCCACCCGGACAGCACAGGTGGACCGCGCCGCCCACAAGCTGGGCCGGCGGACGGACGTGGACATCGCGGTCCATGGCGATGTGCTCCCCACCCTCGCGGCGCTGATGCCCCTGGTGCAGGCCAAGAAGAGCCGCCGTTTCCTCGATGCGATGCTCAAGAAGCACGACAGGCTCATGAACAAGTCGGTGCGCGCCTACACCCGGAAAGTCGAAAAGACCGAGCCGATCCACCCCGAGTACGCGGCCTCGCTGCTGGACCAGGTGGCGGCGCCGGACGCCGTTTTCACGGCCGATACCGGCATGTGCAACGTCTGGACCGCGCGGTACATCAACC
>JBKKDK010000029.1:0-4252 GCA_046708245.1 Arthrobacter sp. | reverse complement strand
GGGCTGTGTCTGAAGTGCGGCAACGGCGCCCGGCGCTCAAAAATGGGCGCGTGCCGAATTGGCAGGCGCCCTTCTTCAATCCGTCAAACGTGCCGCCGGGACTCAATCCCGGGACGTTACGCCTTTTTCGGCGGCAGGGCCAGCTTGAAGACCTTGGCCCAGGTGGAGCCGACCTGCTTCAGCAACGGCCCGGTGGTGTAGGGCAGGCCGTACCGCTCGCAGATTTCGCGGACCTTCGGCGCCACCTCGGCGTAGCGGTTGGACGGGAGGTCCGGGAAGAGGTGGTGCTCGATCTGGTGCGAGAGATTTCCGCTCATCAGGTGCATGAACTTGGACCCGGAAATGTTGGCCGAGCCGATCATCTGCCGGACATACCAGTCGCCGCGGGTCTCGCCTTCGACCATCTCTTCGGTGAACGTGTCGGTGCCGTCCGGGAAATGCCCGCAGAAGATGATCGCGTGCGCCCAGACGTTCCGGACCGCGTTGGCGGTCAGGGTGCCGTACAGCGCCTGCTTGCCGGAGCCGGTCAGCATGGCGACCGCAGGTGTGGCGGCGTAGTCCTTGGTGAACTGCTTCAGGGCCTTGAGCCCCAGGGCCTTGAGGTCCCGGGTCATGGCCTCCTTGCTCTTCTTGCCCTCCTGGTAGTCAGGCAGCTCGAGGTCGTAGAGGGCGATGCCCCATTCGAACACCGGTGCCAGGATGGCGTTGTAGAGCGGGTTGCCCAGGTTGAAGGGCTTCCATTCCTGGGACGGGTCCATGCGCAGCAGGTTGTACCCGATGTCGTTGTCCTTGCCCACGACGTTGGTCCAGCGGTGGTGCAGGTCGTTGTGGGTGTGCTGCCAGGAGCGGGTGGGCGTGACGAAGTCCCAGTCCCATGTGGTGGAGTGGATGTCCGGGTCCCGCATCCAGTCCCACTGGCCGTGCAGGATGTTGTGGCCCAGTTCCATGTTTTCCAGGATCTTGGCGAAGCTGAGCATCGCCGTGCCGGCGACCCAGGCTGCTTTGTGCTTGCTCACCAGGAGGGTGGCGCGGCCGGTGATCTCAAGCCCGCGCTGGACCTTGATCACCCGGCGGATGTACGCCGCGTCGGTGGCACCGCGCTTCGCGAGGACCTCGTCCTTGATGGCGTCGAGTTCGCGGCCGAGCTCGGCGACCTGCTCATCGGAGAGGTGCGCCGCCGCAGCCGGACGGACCAGCGGGCTGCCGGTCTCCGCAAGGGCACCCGGCCGCCGCTTTACGGCAGCGGGCGCGTTGCCCTGGGAGGCGTCGCCCGTTGAAGCGACTTTGGAAACATCGGACTTGTCGGAAACTATCGTCATGCGGTGGTACTCCTCAGAGGTCGAGGTTAACGGGGCCGGCGGCTGCCGACACGCAGGTTTGGATAAGTTGGCCCGGCTCGCCATGGACTTCGCCGGTACGCAGGTCACGGATCTGTCCGGCCCGCAGCGGGATGAGGCAGCTGTGGCAGATGCCCATCCGGCAGCCGCTGGGCATCAGGATGCCGGCGTCCTCGCCGACGTCGAGCAGCGGCGTATCGCCGTCCGCGTCGACTTCGAGGTCTGAAGCCTCAAAGGTGACGACGCCGCCGTCGTGCCCCTCGCCGCCGGCCAGGCTGGTGCTGAACCGCTCGATCGTGAGGGTGGCTTCCGTCGACTCCGCAACCTCGGCCTCCCAAAGCGCTTCAGCGTCGTCCAGGAACCCTTCTGGGCCGCACGCGTAGGCTGCCCGTTGGCGCCAGTCCGGGCAGAGCCGTTCCAGTTCAGCGGCGGACGTGAAGTCGATCCGGCCGCGTCCGCTGGTAAGCCAGTGGATCACGCGGAAGTTGGGGAACTGGTCCGCGAGTTCGGCCAGTTCCTCACGGAAGATGGCGTCTGCCGCCGTCTTGGCCGTGTGGATGAGCACGACGTCGGAGTCGGGACGGTGCGGCACAAGCGTGCGGATCATCGACATGACCGGGGTGATTCCGCTGCCGGCGGTGAGCATAAGCAGGGGCCGCGGGTGTTCCGGCAGGACGAAGTCGCCCTGCGGGGGCGCCAGGAAGAGCACGTCACCGGGCTTGGTGCTGCGCACCAGGGTGCCGGAGACGGCTCCCATGTCCGTGACTGTGATGGCAGGGTCCTGGCCTGCCGGGGCGCTCAGCGAGTACGACCGCCAGTGGCGGACGCCGTCGAGTTCGACGCCAATGCGGGCCCATTGGCCGGCAAGGTGTGCTTGCCAGCCGCGGCCGGGACGGAAGAAAATGGTGGCGGAATCGGCCGTTTCTGGAACCACCCGGGTAACCACGCCGCGCAACTGGCGGGAGGAAAATACGGGGTTGAACAGCGCCAGAATGTCTTCTGGAGCTAGTGGGGTGGTCAGTAGAGATGCGGCGCGCGCCAGCTTACGGAGCCGGATCATTTACCAATCTTATGTCAGATTGGGTCATAGTTCTTCACCCAAGGCATACGATCGAGTCTAGGAAACTGTCTACCAGCAACAAACATTACGGACATGGCTCATGAACACTCCCCCACCGGACCTGCCCGCCACCCCCGCCCATGATCCGCCGTGGCTGGCGCTGCCGCGCGAGATCAGCGACATGCTCAGGCCCATGATGCCCGGCATTGTGGAGGCCATCATCGACGCCGTGCCGCAGCTGGTGCCTGCCTATGCCAGGCCCATCGAGGGCCGGTTCGGGCGGGGCCTCCGGCGCGGGGTGGCCGCGGCGCTGGACCGCTTCCTCCAGCTGCCCGGGACCCGGCTGCCGGCACTGTCGGAGGAAAGCCGCCAGCTCGTGGCGGGGTTGGGGAGCGGCGAATTCCGGCAGGGCCGGAGCATGGACGCGCTGTTGAGCGCCTACCGGATGGGTGCCCGGGTGACTTTCCGGGAGATGTCCCGGGCCTCCGTTGAGCACCACCTGGGCCAGAGCATTGTGGTGGACCTGGGCGAATCGATCCTCGCCTACATCGATGAGCTGTCCGCGGTCAGCGCCGAGGCCTACGCCTTTGAACAGTCCGAGCGTGCCGGCGCGGTGGACCGCCGCCGGACCGAACTGCTGGACCTGCTGCTGCTGGGCCAGGCCGACGAGGCGGCACTGCGCCAGAAGGCAGCCATGGCGGACTGGGCCCTGCCCGCGCGGATGGTGGTGGTGACGCTGCCGCTGGAGCGGGCGGCCGGGCTGCGGCTGCAGCTGGGGCCCGGAACCCTGGTGATCGAACGCGAGACCGACGCCGTCGCGCTGGTTCCGGCACAAAAGTCCAGCACAGCGCGGGCCACCCTGGAGAAGGCGCTGGAGGGGCGCGGCGCCGCCGTCGGCCCGGCGGGCGGGTGGGAGAAAGTTCCCGATTCGCTGCGGCTCGCCGTGCTTGCGGCCTCCGTTGTTCCACCGCGGGACGGCCCGGCGGACCCGCCGGTCTGGGCGGACGACCATCTCTCCCAGGTGATCCTCGGTGCGGAACCCTCCGCCATTGCCGAGCTGGCCAGCCGCAGGCTCGCCCCGCTGGAGGGGCTGCGGCCGGCCCAACGCGAGCGGCTGGCGGAAACCCTGCTCTCCTGGCTGCAGCACTGGGGCCAGCGCGCCCCGGTCGCGGCCGAACTGGGCATCCATCCGCAGACCGTCGGCTACCGGGCGGCGCAGCTGCGGGAGCTGTTCGGCGACGCCCTGGAGGACCCCAAGGCGCGGTTCGAGATGGAGCTGGCGCTGCACGCCGGACGGCGCTAGCAAGCCAGCTACCGGGAGATCGCTTCCCGGCTTTGCAGCCGCATTTCGAGGTCGTTCATTACGATCGCAGCGAGGTCCTCCAGCGTGCGCCGGTCCGCGGCGTTGAAGGTCCTCGGCTCGCGGTCCAGGATGCAGAACGTGCCCAGGTTGTAGCCGTCCGGTGTGCGCAGCGGGACGCCGGCGTAGAACTGCAGGCCGAACTCGCCCGCCACCAGGGGGTTCGCCAGCGCGCGGGGATCGGTGGCGGCATTTTCAATCACCCAGGCATCGTCGTGCAGGATCGCGGAGGCGCAGAGCCCTGGGTCGCGACCGACCTCCTCTGCGTCGATCCCGTGGTGGGACTTGAACCAGATGCGGTCGCGATCCACGATCGAGACGATCGCGATCGGCACGTCGAAGTGCTTCGCCGCGAGCGCCGTGATGCGATCGAACGCCCCGTCTCGAGGCGTGTCGAGCACGTCGTAGCGGCGGATCGCGGCCTGGCGCTCGGCTTCCTGCGAAACGTCGCTCATCGAGGGAGCGAGAGTATCGGTTCAGTCCGCAAGCACGAAC
>JBKKDK010000028.1:0-8511 GCA_046708245.1 Arthrobacter sp. | reverse complement strand
GCCCGGTTCGCTCTTCCCGCAGCGCCCCGCCAACCCCTCCATCGTCACGCAGTACATCAAGGACAACCCGGAGTACGGCAAGCTCCTGGACACGCTGCAGCTGTACGACGTGTACTCCTCGGCCTGGTTCTCGGCCATCTACATCCTGCTCTTCATCTCCCTGATCGGCTGCGTCGTTCCCCGGGCCATTGCGCACTACAAGGCCATGCGCTCCGAGCCGCCGCGCACGCCTGCCCGGCTCTCCCGCCTGCCCGAGTACGGCACTCTCGTGATCCCCGCCGACGCCGGGATCCCGGCGTCGCGCGCCATCACCGAGGCGGCCGGTCTGCTGAAGAAGCGCGGGTACCGCGTGGATGTCCGCGACCGCGACGGCGCACGGCCGTCCCTCGGGGCGGAACGCGGATTCTTCCGGGAAGTCGGCAACCTCGTCTTCCATACCTCGCTGATCGGTGTGCTGGTCTCTGTCGCCGTCGGCGGCCTGTTCGGCTACAGCGGCCAGCGGATCCTGGTGGAGGGCGACACGTTCGTCAACACCCTTGTCGGTTACGACCAGTTCACCCCGGGCACCAACTTCCAGAGCAGCCAGCTGCAGCCATACTCGGTGCAGCTGGATAAGTTCCAGATCACCTTTGACCGGGAATCGAAGGGCAAGTTCGGCCAGCCCATCGACTTCAAAGCCGACGTGACCACCAAGGAAACCCCGGACGCGCCCGCCCGGAAGGACGTGCTGAAGGTCAACGACCCGCTCACGCTCGGCGGCACGAGCATCTACCTCACCGGCAACGGCTACGCGCCCGTGGTCACCATCCGCGACGGCGCAGGCAACGTGGCCATGCAGGGTCCGGTGGTGGCCAAGCTCCAGGGCGACAACTACTACTCCTCCGCGGTCATCAAGGTCCCCGACGCCAAACCGGAACAGCTCGCCTTCGCCGGCTTCTTCCTGCCCACGGCCTTCGTCACCGAGGAAGGTGTCTCCTTCAGCGGCGATCCGGAGCTGATCAACCCGCAGCTGACCCTCAACTCGTACTACGGCGACCTCGGCCTGAACGACGGCGCCCCGCAGAACGTCTTTGAACTCGACGTAAAGAAGCTGACGCCGCTCAACGCACGCAACCTCGACGCCGGCGGCATCACGCTCACGCCCGGCGCCAGCTACACCCTGCCGGACGGGAAGGGATCCATCAGCTTCGACGGCGTCAAGCGCTACGTCGGCGTGGACATCCACCATAACCCCGGCCAGCTCTACGCACTGATCTTCGCGCTCCTGGCCGTCGCAGGCCTGGTCACCTCGCTGTACGTGAACCGCCGCCGCGTCTGGGTGCGGACCGGAACCCACGCGGACGGTCGCACCATGGTGGAATACGGGCTCCTGGCCCGCGGCGAGGACCACCGGCTCGCCGGCGAAGCCGCAGCGATCCGGTCGCTGCTCTCCCGGGAATGGGACCTGGACCCGGGCGCCTCCACCGGTTCCCAGTCAGCTCCCAGCGGCACAGCGGATAATGACCGGGCGGCTGCGGACACGCCCGGCGCCAGCCCCGAGCCGGTCTCCCCGGACCGTTCCGCAACAGACTTCATCCCGTCATCAGCCGGCTCGCCTGAGTCAAAGAAGGATCAGTAATGCTCCCCATCAACGAAACCATGGGCCAGTACAGCGAGCTGTTCATGCTCCTCGCGGCCGGCACCTACACGGTGGCGTTCATCGCCTTCGCATGGGACCTGGCCAAGAGCAGCAAAGTGTTGCGCGCGGTGGACCTCAAGGCTGCCGGACTCGCCGACGCCGGGGCACGGGTTCCAGTCGGTGCCGGCGTGGGCGCAACGGGCGCTGTCGACCGTGCCGCTGTTGACCGCGCTGATGCGGACGTCGCCGGGCCTGTCGGCCGGGCCGAGCGCCCGTCGTCGTCCGTCTCGGGGAGCTCAGGCGACGCGGGAACCGGGATCGGCCGGACCGCCGACAGCGGCATGCGCTACGCCGCCGAGCGCCGGGTCCCCGCGCGGGTCGCCGTCGCGCTCACCGTCCTGGGCGCCGCCATCCACGCGGCCGGTGTCATCACGCGGGCCATCGGCGCCGGCCGGGTGCCGTGGGGCAACATGTACGAGTTCCTGACCACCGGCGCGTTCGTGGCCGTGGCCGTGTTCCTGCTGGTGCTGATCCGGCGCGACCTCCGCTTCCTGGGCACCTTCGTGATCGGCCTCACCATCATCATGCTGGTCGCCGCCGCCGTGGCCTTCTGGACGCCCGTGGGCCACCTCGTGCCGGCATTGCAGAGCTACTGGCTGATCATCCACGTTTCCATCGCGGTGATCTCCTCCGCGCTCTTCACCCTGACGTTTGCGATGTCCGCGCTGCAGCTGGTCCAGGCGCACCGGCAGAAGACCGTTGCGGCCGGCGGCGGGGACAAGCTGGGGTTCATGCGCCTGGTTCCGTCCGCCCTCAGCCTCGAGAACCTCTCCTACCGGATCAATGCCATCGCTTTCGTTGGCTGGACCTTCACCCTCATGTTCGGTGCCATCTGGGCCGAGAAGGCCTGGGGCCGGTTCTGGGGCTGGGACACCAAGGAAGTCTGGACCTTCGTGATCTGGGTGGTCTACGCCGGCTACCTGCACGCCCGAGCCACCCGCGGCTGGACCGGAACCCGCGCGGCCTGGCTGTCGATTGTCGGCTACCTGTGCGTGGTCTTCAACTTCACCATCGTGAACCAGTTCTTCAACGGACTGCACTCCTACTCGGGGCTGTAAACGCCGGGCGGGGAATCTTCCGCCGCGCCTTTCCCGGCCGGCCGCGCCACTCCCGGGCGGCGGCGCGACGATTCGCCACAAATGGCCGCTATGCGACTCCGCTTAGCGGCTATTCGTGTCCAACGGGTGACGGGCTTTGGATCTCGGGCTCGCTTACCCTGACGGGGCTGGGTCCCAGCCGCGTTCCTTCAGCGCGGCCCGGACACGGGTCACAGCAGTCGGCTCTCTACCGGGCGCCAGGGGAGTGAGATCCCACTGGGTCAGGACCACCACGCGCCACCCTGCATCCCTGGCATCCTCATCCCGGAAGATGTCGCTGCGCCGCTGTGCCGGACTGGCGTGGTGCCCGCCGTCGTACTGGATCGCGACTCTCTCGCGCTCGTAGGACAGGTCCGGGTCCTGGACCCAGCTTCCGTTCGTGTCGAACATTGGTACGTTGACGCCTGGCTCGGGAAGTCCGTGGCGGACCAGGAGCAGCCGGAGTTCCGTCTCCTTGGGCGAGTCGGTGCCCGCGCGGATCAGCGCCCGGGCACGCAGGGCACGGCGGTAGCCCGGGCGGCCCTGCTTGCTGGCCATGTACTCATCCAACTCACTGATGCTGGTCAGCGGATTCTTCCGCCGCACCAGGAAGTCCCCGGCAATGACCAGGTCGTCAAGCTCCAGGAATCCGGCGAGATCGAACCACGTCCGCAGCGGCGAGGTGCAGGACACGTGGCGCCCCGTGGTGATCTCCTCGGCATCGAGCATCTGCTGGTGACCCATGACGTCCCTGCGTCGCACAGCCCGCCTGCCCGGCCGAGTGGTCAGATGGATGATCGTCCGGCATTCCAGCGCGGCCGGCAGAGGGAAGCCCCAGAGGACCGCGGCGGAGAGATGGCTCACGACGGCGCCGGTGGCAGCAATCAGGGCGCGCACCTGCGGCAGCAAGCCGCTCCCGTCGGCGGCCGGGGTCCGTACACCGTGGCATGGCCTGATGAGGTCCCGAGCCCTTGTCCGGCGCCGGCTCAACCCAGCGGAGCGGGCCTGGGCAACGGTAAAGGTCTGGTCTAAGAGGGACGGAGGGAGGCCGACAGGAGGACGCATATGAGCATTCTGTTGCCTCGTGGAGGGGCCCGGGCGGTTGTCCACAGTTCAGACGGGCTGTGGGGGAATAGTGGGCCGCCCGGCTGCACAAGGGCCGGCTCCGGGGGAGGCCTGTCGATTCGCCAGATATGGCCGCTAAGAGGTGTTGTTTAGCGGCCATATGCGGCAAACGGGCGGCGGGAGCGGGCGGCAGGCGAAGGCGGGAGGTCCTATGGGTTCGGCTTTGAGCTTCCGCAGCCGCTCGGCCTCGGCCTGGTATCGGCGCCGGACTTCGACACTGCGTAGGAAATCGGGGTCACCGCCCGGGGTAGGCCCGTCGATTCGCCAGATATGGCCGCTAAGAGATGTTGCTTAGCGGCCACATGTGGCAAACGGGCGGCGGGAGCGGGCGGGTAGCGGCCATATGTGGCAAACGTATGGCTGGAGCGGGCGGACGGGACCGCGGCAGACGAAGGCAGGAGGCCTTATTTGACCTCGTCGGTGCCCGGTGTGCCCGGTGTGCCGGCGTCGCCGGAGCCGCGGGTTTCGCCGGATTCGGAGCCGCGCGCATCGTCCGCGTCGCCGGAAGTTTCGGCGTCCGCCTGGCGTTCCTTGGCATCGAGTTCAGCCTTGAGCTTCCGCAGCCGCTCTGCCTCAGCCTGGTTGCGGCGCCGGATTTCGAGGTTGCGCAGGAAATCGGGGTCGTCGTCCGGGGCGACGGGATGGCTGTAGTTAACGGCGGCCGGTTTGGTGCCGCGCGGGCGCCCGATCAGGAACCAGAGGATGGCCCCGATCACGGGGAGGACAATCTGCACCACGATCCACGCCGGTTTGGAAATGCCCTTGGTCTGGCGGGCATCAGTGCGGATCACATCGACGAGTCCGTAGACAAACACGACGAGAACGGCAACTACAACCACTACACGGAGCATGTAATCAGTCTAGCGTCCGGGCGACTCTCCGGCTTGCCCACTGCCTCCAGCAGGAGCGGCAGGGCCTCTGCCGGGCAGTGCGGGGCCGGCGGGCGGCTAAACTTGGAGTGTGGCTTTCCTGAAATACTCCCTGATCCGGCTGGCGCTGTTTGTGCCATTGTTCGCGCTGTTCGTCTACCTGCAGCTGGGCTGGCTGCTGGCCGTCGTGTGCGCAGGCATGATGGCCTTCGCCATCAGTTTCCTCTTCTTCCAGAAGCAGCGTGACGCCGCGGCCGCATCGCTGCACAGCCGGTTCTCGGGCAAGGCGAAGCCGCTGCGCAGCGCCGGGGAGGTGGCCGACGCCGACGCCGAGGACCGCCTCGTCGACGAGCACCCGGACATCACCGTGCACACGGATACCCGACCGGATACCCGACCGGATACCCGACCGGATACCCGCCGCAAAGATTCCTAGCCCCGCCGCCGGGCCCGCCGTCGAGGCCCCGCGGGCCGTAAAGGCCCGGCGGGCGGCGGCTAGAACCCGCGGCTCAGGGCCAGACCGAGCGAGAACAGCACGGCGTAGCCAAGGTTGATCAGTCCGGTCTGCTTGAGCACAGGGATCAGGCTCTTGCGGCGCCTGCCGGCAATCATGAGCCAGGAAGGCATGAGGCTGGCGGGGATCAGCAGCAGCACAATGAGCATCCAGGGCCGGGTCGGCGCCAACACAATCACCAGCAGGATCGCGACGGCGAGCATCAGGACGTAGCTCTCCCGGGCATGCTTGTCCCCCAGCCGCACCGCCAGGGTTTTCTTCCCGGCCTTGCGGTCCGTGGGGATATCCCGGACGTTGTTGGCCATCAGCAGTGCGCAGGCGATGAGGCCCGTGCCGATGGCGCCGATGATGGCAGCGAGGCTGAGCTGGCCGGCCTGAGTGTACGTGGTGCCGAGCGTGGCGACCAGCCCAAAGAAAACAAAAACAAACACGTCGCCCAGGCCAAGGTAGCCGTACGGATTCTTGCCGCCCGTGTAGCCCCAGGCTGCCAGGACGCAGCCGATGCCCACCAGGATCAGCCACCAGGTCTGGGTCATAATGACCAGCGCCAGGCCGAAGACCATGGCACTCCCGAACGCGGCAAACGCGGCGTACTTGACGTGCTCAGGCTTGGCGGCGCCCGAGCCGACCAGCCGCAGCGGGCCCACCCGGTCCTCGTCGGTGCCGCGGATGCCGTCCGAGTAGTCGTTGGCGTAGTTCACGCCGATCTGCAGCAGCAGCGCCACGAGGGCGGCCAGCACGGCGTTGAGCGGACGGAACGAGTCCATCTCATACGCCGCCGCGGTGCCGATCAGGACGGGCGCGATCGCGGCCGGCAGGGTGCGCAGACGGGCGCCTTGGATCCATTGAGCGGCTGTTGCCACGTTCAGTACCTCATGTTGGTTCGGCGGAGCCGGGAGTGCCCGGCCTATCTATTTTCCCTGATGCAGGTCGTTGAGCCGGACAGCCATGCCCAGCCGGTCCGGTTTCCCGTTGGGCAGCATAAGCAGTTCGCCGGCCGCCAGGACCGTCTTCGGCGCGAGCGCGCCCAGGACCGGACCCCACGCGGCGGCACGGGTGAAGCCGGCCAGGCCCGCCGGGGAACTGTCGGCAACCGCCACGTACGCGGCGAGCGCCTGCCCCCACTCGGTCGAGGGAACACCGGTCACAAAGGCGGCGCGGACGCCGTCGAGCTTCTCCAGTTCGGCCTGCACGTGCGCAGCGGAAACCTTCACGCCCCCGGTGATGACGACGTCGTCGGCGCGGCCGAGGACCGTGAGCCTGCCGTCCTCGCCCAGCTCGCCGAGATCGCTGGTGCGGTACCAGCGGATTCCATCCTCCTCGAGAAACGATTCGGCGGTCAGGTCCGGGTCGTCGAGATAGCCTGCGGCGATCGTGGCGCCGCCGAGCAGGATCCGGCCATCCTCGGCCACCCTGACCTCGACGCCGTCCAGCGGAACGCCGTCGTAGACACAGCCGCCGCTTGTCTCGGCGGAACCGTAGGTGGTCACCACCCGCACCCCGGCCTCCCGCGCCGCGCGCAGCAAATCCGGTGCGGCCGGGGCGCCGCCGAGCAGCACCGCATTGAACCGGCGCAGCACGGCCAGCGTCTCGGCCGAGGGGGAGTCCAGCAGCCGCTGCAGCTGGGTCGGGACGAGCGAGGTGAAGCGGGCCTTGTCCGTCATTTCGAGCGCACCGGCGGTGAAGGCCTCCGGCGTGAAGCCGCCGCTGAGGTCCACGGCCCACGGCCGCGTCCCGGCGAAGAGCGAGCGGACCAGGACCTGCAGCCCGGCCACATACTGCACCGGAAGTGCCAGGAGCCACTGGCCTTCGCCTTTGACGGCGACGGCGGTGGCCATCGAGGAGGCGGCCAGCGCGTCCAGGGTCAGCACTGTCGCCTTGGGGGCTCCGGTGGAGCCGGAAGTGCGCACCACCACCGCGGCGTCCTCGATCCCGGTATCGACTTGCCCAACCACCGGGGCGCCGTCGGGGCCGGCGGACAGCTCGACGGCGGGACCCTCGCCGCGCAGGGCGGCGGCCAGGGCCGTGAGGGCCGGTTCGATGTTTCCAGCTGCGGAAGTCACGGGGCTCCTAGAAGTAGTACGGGAAGTTGGACCAGTCGGGGTCGCGCTTCTCCAGGAAGGCTTCCTTGCCTTCCACCGCCTCGTCGGTCATGTAGGCCAGCCGGGTGGCCTCGCCGGCGAAGACCTGCTGCCCGGCCAGCCCGTCGTCCGCCAGGTTGAAGGCGAACTTGAGCATCCGGATGGCCTGCGGGGACTGCCGGGCGATGTCGGCGGCGTACTCCAGGGCCACGTCCTCAAGCCGTTCGTGGTCCACGGCCTCGTTCACCGCGCCCATCCGCACCATGTCCTCGGCGGAATATTCGCGCGCCAGGAAGAAGATTTCCCGGGCGGACTTCTGGCCGATCTGGCGGGCCAGGAGTGCGGAGCCGTAGCCGGCGTCGAAACTGCCCACCGTGGCGTCGGTCTGCTTGAACTTGCCGTGCTGCCGGGAGGCGATGGTGAGGTCGGAGACGACGTGCAGCGAGTGGCCGCCGCCGGCCGCCCAGCCGTTGACGACGGCGATGACCACCTTGGGCATGGTGCGGATCAGCCGCTGGACTTCCAGGATGTGGAGCCGGCCGGCGCGGGCGGGGTCGATGGTTTCCTGGGTCTCGCCGTCGGCATAGCGGTACCCGTCCCGTCCCCTGATCCGCTGGTCCCCGCCGGAGCAGAACGAGTGCCCGCCGTCCTTGGGGGAGGGGCCGTTGCCCGTGAGCAGGACAGTGGCCACGTCCGGGGTCATCCGGGCGTGGTCCAGGGCGCGGTAGAGCTCGTCCACGGTGCCGGGGCGGAAGGCGTTGCGGACCTCCGGCCGGTTGAAGGCGATCCGGACCGTGGGCAGGTCCCTGGTTTCCGGGCACGTCCCGGTTGTTGCGCCCGGCCCGGTGGTCGAGCTTGTCGAGACCCGCTCCACCTGGCGGTGGTACGTCATGTCCTGGAAGTCGTCAAAGCCGGACACGGTGCGCCAGCGGGACGGATCAAAAACGTCGGACACCTTGGCGGGGAATTGGTTGCTCACCGGACAAGTCTAGTAATCGGCTCAGCTGATGCAGAACTCGTTCCCCTCGGGGTCCGCCATGGTGTGCCAGGAATGCGGCCCCTGGCTGGCACTCCAGAGGAACGTCGCTCCACGGGCTTCGAGCTCGCGGCGGACCTCGTCCTTGTCCCGGCCGGCCAGGTCCACGTCCCAGTGCACGCGGTTCTTGAC
>JBKKDK010000027.1:0-21108 GCA_046708245.1 Arthrobacter sp. | reverse complement strand
CTCCGGTTTGATCTCTTCTCCGTGGTGATGTTCCGCCATTGCTCTTCCTTTCCGCTGGGAATTACCGCTGTGAAGTGAAGTGTCCATCAATCGTAGGTCGGAGGCAGTGAGATGTCTCTAGCGGGTTACCAGCGGACCTTCTTTTCCGCGGGGCCCTGCTTTCCGCTTGCATGCGTAGGCTTGTGGTTGTGCCCGACACTCTGCGTTCCGGCGCCGCCACGCGACTTGCTGGCCAGCATTTCCTTCTGCGCATCGGTCAGCCGCGACTTGATTCCCTTAGGCTGTTCCGCCTGCTTGCCGTCGTTGGCCTGCGGCCCGGGCGTCGTTTCACTGCTTTTTTCGGTGTCTTTGCCAGTCATGGACTGCTCTCCTAATGTGCTCTTCGTCAGCGCTCCGCTGGATTCAACCCTAAGCGTTATCCGGACACCTTGGGTACTCCCTTTTTGGGGCGCGGAGGGTGCGGTGCCGCCCCGTGCCGGACGCCGCCGGCAGCGCAGTTCCGGCCATAATCCGCAGTTCAGGCCCGGTTTGGGAAATAACTTTGGTCACGTCGGGGCCGGCACCGCCGCTTCCCAGTGTTGGCGCGGCGAAACGGCGGAAAAGAATCCCGCCAATCCGCCCGATCCTGGGGCCGAAATAGCCGATCATACGGCACCAAACTCGGAAACTCCATGGCAATCGCGTAAAATTGAAAGCCTGCCCAGAGCGGGGCAGCTACAAGTCGCAAGCAAATGACCTCCACAGGAGTTGCCCAAATGCCCAAAGACCGAAGCATGACCGACTCTTCAGCTGGCGCATTGAACGCCAGCGGAACCAACCAGGCACCCAAGGGTGTTAAGAAACCTAAACTGAGAACCCGACGTCGACTCAAAGAGTCCGACGTCAACGTTGTGGACCAGCCGATGCTCAAAAAAGCACTCGGCGGCACCATCGTTGGAAACACCATGGAATGGTACGACGTCGGCGTGTTCGGCTACCTGATCACCACCATGGGACCGGTATTTCTGCCGGAAGCGGACAAGTCCGTCCAGACCCTGTTCCTGCTGGGAACGTTCGCCGCCACCTTCATTGCCCGCCCCCTCGGCGGAGTCATTTTCGGCTGGCTTGGCGACAAGGTCGGCCGCCAGAAGGTCCTCGCCTGGACCCTGATGCTGATGGCCGCCAGCACCTTCGCCGTCGGGCTCCTGCCCGGCTACGCACAGATCGGCATCTGGGCCGCGGTCCTGCTGGTCCTTTTCAAAGTCATCCAGGGCTTCTCCACCGGCGGCGAGTACGCCGGTGCCACGACCTTTGTCAGCGAGTACGCCCCGGACAAGCGCCGCGGGTTCTTCGCCAGCTTCCTGGACATGGGCAGCTACCTCGGCTTCGCGATCGGCGCCGCCCTCGTCTCCGTCCTGCAGCTCACGCTGGGCCAGGACACCATGGAGCAGTGGGGCTGGAGGATTCCGTTCCTCGTCGCCGGTCCGCTCGGCCTGATCGCTGTCTACTTCCGTAACAGGATCGAGGAGTCCCCGCAGTTCCAGGCGACTCTCGACGCGCAGGAAGCATCCGCCAAGGACGCCACTGCAGGCGACGCCGCAGCATCCAAGGGCCCGGTGGGCATTGTGAAGGCCTACTGGCGTTCGCTGATCGTCGCGATGATCCTCGTGGCCGCCGCCAACACGGCCGGCTATGCCCTGACGTCCTACATGCCGACGTACCTCACGGAGTCCAAGGGTTATGACCCCGTCCACGGCACCCTGCTGACCATCCCAGTGCTGGTCATCATGAGCCTCTGCATTCCACTCACGGGCAAGCTGTCCGACCGGATCGGCCGCCGCCCCGTGCTGTGGATCGGCGCCCTCAGCACCGTGGCGCTGGCAACCCCGGCGTTCATGCTGATCGGCATCGGAGAGATCTGGTCCACCCTGCTGGGCCTCGGCCTGATCGCCTTCCCGGTGACGTTCTACGTGGCCAACCTGGCCTCGGCCCTGCCGGCCCAGTTCCCGACGTCCAGCCGGTACGGCGCCATGGGCATCGCGTACAACTTCTCCGTGGCCATCTTCGGCGGAACCACGCCGTTCATCGTTGCCGCCCTCATCAACGGCACCGGCAACGACATGATGCCGGCCTACTACCTGATGGCCACCTCGGCGATCGGCGCAGTGGCGATCTACTTCCTCAAGGAATCGGCCCAGCGCCCGCTCCCGGGGTCCATGCCCAGCGTGGACACCCAGGCCGAAGCCAAGGAACTCGTTGCAAACCAGGACGAGAACCCGCTGATCGACCTCGTGGACATGGACATGCCGTTCACCACAGCGGCTGCCGATCCGTCGGCGCCGCGCGAAACGGAAAAGGTTCCGGTCTAAGCCTGGGCCTGACCTCTGGCAGCCCGGTCCGGGTCAACCTGACCCGGACCGGCTAGTTCAGACTTTGTAGTTCAGCCCCGCCCTTTGAGGCCTGTCTTGTGTGCTGCACCCCTTGGGGAGGCACGGAAGGCAGGCCTTAGGCGTGTCCGGCCGGAGTCCTGAATCTACTTCGGCCGCCGGGGCGGGCCCGCCAGCAACCTCGACGGCAGGACGCGTGTCACTGCCGTGAGCATCTTGTAGCGCAGGCTCGGGATCGAGACGGCCTTGCCGTGCTCGTTGTCGGCCAGGCCCTCACGGACCACTTGGTCCGCCTGCAGCCACATCCAACGCGGGGTCCCCGTCTTGTCCATCCCCATGCGGTCGTGGAACTCGGTGTGGGTGAAGCCGGGGCAGACCGCGGTGACCTTGATGCCGCGCCCGGAATAGGCCAGGTTGGCCCAGCGGGAGAAGCTCACCAGCCATGCTTTGGCCGCGGAGTAGGTTTCCCTGGGCAGGAATGCCGCCACGCTCGCGACGTTGATGACCCGGCCGGAGCCCCTGGTGAGCATCCCCTGCAGTGCGGCGTGGGTGAGTTCCATGGCGGTTTCAACATGCAGCTTGAGGTGCCGTTTCTCCTCGGCAATGTCGTTCTCCGCGAAGGAATGCAGCAGCCCGATCCCGGCGTTGTTGACCAGGATCTCCACCGGCCGCGCCGGGTCTGAGAGCCGGGCGACGACGGCAGCCACACCGGCGTCATCCACGAGGTCGGCGGCAAGCACTTCGGTGCGGATGCTGTAGAGGCGCTCCAGCTCCGTTGCCTTGGCCTGGAGCCGGCCGGCGTCGCGGGCGACCAGCACCAGCTGGTGGCCCTGCTCGGCGAGCTGGCGGGCGAACTCCGCTCCGAGGCCGGCGGTGGCGCCGGTGACCAGGGCGGTGGTGTCAGGGCGCTGCGCGGAAGGAGTCATAGCGACAGCCTAGGCCAGCCGGGGCCGGGTTGGTCAGGCCATGTTGGGGCCGGTGGCCAGTTCGCCGTCCCCGTGGCCGGGCACCACCGCCTGGTGCCTGTTCTGGAGTTCCTCGGCGGCCAGCTCGTACCAGGTGTGGGCGCCGAAGGAAGGGCTGCTGGTGTCGAGGTGGCGGTACAGCGCGTCGGCCAGTTGGCCGAGGGCCGCGTCGGAAAGCGCACGGACCGTGGCTGCCGGGTCCAACGTTCCTTCGAAGTAGTCGGCGATTTCCAGGCCGTTGATGGTATTCACCTCGGCGGGAAGCGGAGCGCACGCGTCGTCCGTCCCGGAATCCAGCAGGCCGCCTGCACGGTCCCCGCCCTGCAGGTCGAGCAGCGGGACAACTGCTCCCCCGGCGTCAAGGTCAGCGAGCACCTCGCCGTCAGAGCCTACGTGCAGGAGGCAGATGGGAAGCTCCGCGGGCTCTTCCAGCGTGACGCGGGACTGCGCCGTTCCGGCGGCGCCGGCGCTTGCTTCCGCAATGCCCCGGAGCTGCAGCAGCGTTTCGGGGTCCAGATGGGACGCGCCGTGGAGGTCCACCCGGACATCCGGCCCGGTCCCCAGCCGCCCGGCCCGCCGCAGAATGTGCAGCAGGGCGGGGAAATCTGACTGGGTAAGGCATCCGGTGACTTCGAGGGTGACATGTCCGGGATCGGCATCCACACGGACGAGCACACGCAGTTTATGGTTCACGGGGTTCTCCAAATGAAACGGCCAAGAGCCAACTGCATAACTCTGCTCAAACCTTACGAGGTTGTAGTCCCGCTCACAACCCGGCCGCAGTCCGCCTGGTGTCCGGGGCTGCCCGCATTTCGGCGTTCAGGCGCCTGGCGGCGGCTGCTCGGGCCAGTCGACGCATTGGTTGTAGGCGTCGTGCCTGCGGAGGTACCGGTACATGAAGGGGCAGTGCGGGATGATCCTTTTGCCTGCCGCCACGACGTCATCCAGGGCGAAGTGCGCCAGCACTTTGGCCAGGCCCTTGCCCTGGAACTGTTCCACGGTGTCCGTGTGGATGAAGTCCACGTGGCCGGGTTTGTCGATGAACCGGATTTGCACAGCAAGTTTGCCGCCGACATGCAGCTCGTAGCGGTGCAGGGCATCGTTGCGGGTGGTGGAGACGTCCGGGCTGAACGTGTCTTCAGTGGCTGCCGAGTTCTCCGTCATGGTTCGACATTGGCACTTAAAGGCGGACGTGGCAATGGCCCGTCCGGTGCGGGCAGCGCGGCGGCCGCCGCCACGCCGTGCCGGGCCGGCGCCGGGCCCAGCAGCAGAAGCACGACGCCCCAGCAACACGAGCGGCCGGCTCCACCACCAGGCGGCTGTGCCGCCGGCCGACAACCGCCAGGGCCGGGCGCCCGAGGTGCTGCAGTCCGCCGTCGGCCACAATGAAACCCCAGCCGCTGCACGGCGCACCACAGGAAGACCATGTTCACGTGGGCCAGCAGCGGAGACGTCCCGCGCAGGCAGTCGACGGCAATCACGAGCGCGGCGAGGCCCGCGAGGGTCAGCCAGGGCGCCCGCGCGTGCAGCGCGGCGAACATCGGCAGGTTCAGCTGGGCCGTGAGGTAGGCGGCGAGGAACCAGAGCGGCATCCCGGCCCCTGCGGCCAGCAGCTGGGCAACCTGCGGGTCGACGCCGGCCAACTGAGCCGCCCCGGGCCCGGAGCCTCCGCCAGGACTGCAGGCCGGTGATGCCGCCTGCCACGAAGAAGAGCGGCATGATCTGGAGGATCCAGACGACGGGCTCGAACCAGGGCTGGTTTGCCAGGGTGTTTTCCGAAGTGACGGTGCCGTCCGCATGCAGCTCGGGGCGGACCATCATGGTTTGCCCGGTGACCACCAGCGCAAGGCAAACGAACCTGGCGAGGTCAATCACCAGGTCCCGGTCCGGCGTCGCTTCCGGGCCGCTGCCTGACCCCTGCTCTGGAACCACTGCGCCCCTTGGAACCTGCGGCTGCGTTCAGCTCAAGCACACTGCGCGGGGGTAAACCGTTGCGCTGCCTCCATTGTCGGACTTGTCCGGGTCCAACGGCCAGCCGCCGGCGTCAGCGGGACAGCGTGCGCAGTGCCGTCGCGGCGAAGTCCCTGGCGGCTGCATCCCAGCGGCCCAGCAGGGCCAGCAGGTTCTCGCCGTCGGCGCGGTGGGCGGCGGTCTGCTCCGCCAGCACCGTCAGCACTCCGGTGCGGAGCTCGGTGTTGAAGTTCACCTTGCCGACGTTCATGGCCGCGGCCTTGACCAGCTCCTCCGGCGGAATCCCGGACGCGCCGTGCAGCACCAGCGGGATACGGGTCCGCACGGCAATGTCCTGCAGCACGTCCCAGCGCAGCTTGGGCTCCCCCTGGTACTTTCCGTGCACGTTGCCCACGGCCACGGCCAGCAGCTGCGCGCCGGTCCGCGACACGAAGTCCTCCACCTGGGCGGAGTCCGTGAGGCCGGCTGTGCCTGCTGCCGGTTCGCTGCCCGCAGCGTCGGCTTCGAAGGCGCGGTCCTCGTCCCCGGCGATGCCGCCGAGTTCGGCTTCGAGGACGACGCCGCTATGGCCCTGTCCGTCGAGGGCCGCCCGGACGCCCCGGACCAGTGCGATGTTGTCCTCATACGGCAGGGACGAGCCGTCCACCAGGACGGAGTCCGCGCCGGCGGCGACAGAGTCGATGATCAGCTGCAGGTCGGCGGCGTGGTCGAGCTGCACGGCGATCGGGACGCCGGCGCTGTCGGCCAGCCCGCGGAGGGCCGCGATCAGCCGCAGGCCGTTGGGCGTGCCGGCGGATTTGGGCGCCACCAGCAGGATGGCGCCGCGGCCGGCGTCCTCGGCCGCGCCCACCACGGCCAGTGCCGTGGTGAAGTCGTAGCATGTGAACGCCGGCACCGCGGAGCCCTTCTGGAGGGCGGAGGCCACCAGTTCGTCGAGTCGTGCCCGCATCAGACGTTCCCGGCTGTGCGCTTGGTGGGCGCAATCACCTTGATGACGGCGGAGTCGTCGGCGGCTGCGAGACCCTGGGCCTGGCCGAGCAAGTAGAGCTGCTCTGCGGCGGCGGCCACGGGGGCGGCGAGGCCGGCGGCACGGGTGGCCTTGCCGACGATGCCCATGTCCTTGACGAAAATGTCCAGGCGGCTGAGGACCTCCGCACCATTCTCGGTGTACGCCTCCAGGATCCGGGGGCCGCGGTTGGAGAGCATGAACGAGCCTGCGGCGCCGGCTTCGAGCGCGGCGAGGGTCTTGGCCTGGTCGAGGCCGAGGGCGTCCGCGAGGGCCATGGCCTCGGCGGCGGCCGCGATGTGGATGCCGCACAGCAGCTGGTTGACGGTCTTGAGCGCCTGGCCGTCACCGGGCTTGTCCCCGACCACTGTCAGGGTGGACGCGAGCAGCTCCAGGACCGGCCGTGCGGTTTCCAGGGCGTCCGGAGCGGCGCCGACGACGATCAGCAAATCGCCTTCGCCGGCGCGCTTGGGCCCGCCGGACAGGGGCGCGTCCACCAATGCGACGCCGAATTCCGCGAGCCGGGCGACGGTGGCCGGGATGGCCTCGGTGCCCACGGTGCTGCCGAGGATCACGACGGCGCCCGGCTGCAGCACCGAGGCCACACCGTTCTCACCAAAGAGGACGTCGTTGAGCTGTTCGCCGTTGCGCACGGCGAGGAGCAGGGCGTCGGCGCCCTCGGCGGCCTCCCGTGCGGAGGTGAAGGTCCGGATGCCTGCCTCTTCGGCAAGCTTCAGCCGCGGCTCGGCGATGTCGAAGCCGTGGACGGTGAGCTGGGTGGCAAGGCGGGTGGCCATCGGCAGGCCCATGGCGCCAAGGCCGAGGACGGTGACTGTGTACTGTGCGGTCATGGTTTTCTCCGTTGCAAGGGCAGGTGGCTAGAAGGTGTTGCTGAGCTTGCGGGTGACCTGGGCCAGGGACTCGTCGTCGCCGACGTTTCCGGCGAAGACGATGTACGGGATGCCCTTGGCGGGTCCGTCCACCGGTTCCCAGAGGCTCACGATGCCCGGCAGCATGGGCCCGCGGACAATGCCGTGCCGGATCTCCAGCCCGTGGGCGGCGACGTCCGAGGACGTGATGCCGCCCTTGGCGATGACGAACCGCGGCGGGAACGTCTTAAGCGTGCGGTTGACGACGGCGACGACGGCGGCCGAGACCGTGCGTGCGATCCGCAGGCTTTCGGCGGCGTCGTCGGTCTTGATGAGCAGGCGGCTGGTGTGCACGATGACGTCGCCGGCGTGCAGGGCGCTGACCACCATGTCGACGGTCAGGTCCAGGTAGTTGTCCGCGTTGTCGCCGAGCAGTTCCTCGACGTCGATTTCCACGATGCGGGCGGCGCTGTGCTGCTCGGTGAGGACCTTAAGCTGGCGGGTCGTGACGCCCACATGCGAACCGACCACGATCAGGCCGCCGGCCTCCGACGGGATGTTGCCGGCGTAGGCTTCCTCGCCGCTGAGCTCGGAACGGATCTCCTGGCCGATCCGGGCGCGGACGAACGGCGGGCCGACGCGGTAGAGGAGCTTCTTGCCGCGGCGTTCGGCTTCCTCCAGGCCCAGGGCCAGTGCCCGGAGGTCGTTTTCGGTGACGATGTCCGCGACGATCGGGGTGGACTCCGTGGCCGCGCCGATCGCATCGGCGATGGCCTTGGCGGAGACGGCCGGGTCCGCGGGGACACCGTCCGCGGCGGCTCCGGCGCGGATGATGTTCAGGTCCAGGACAATCACCGAGTCCGCGGCGAACCGGCCCTGGGACTTTTCCTCCACGTACTTGGCCATTTCGGAGTTGGCGAACCCGAAGCTGGCGTCCCTGGCGAATTCCGTCTCGGCGACGGGGGTGAGCTTGCCGGCGTCGCCGCCGGTGCCGCGCATGTAGTGCACCCCGCCGATGGTGACGCGGCCGGCGTCGGGGAACGCCGGAACGATCACGACGCCGTCGGTTGCCTCACCGCTGACTGCGGCGACCGTGGCGGCAATGACGTCGGGTTCCAGCGGGTAGTGGCCGCGCAGCGTGGAGTCGCTGCGGCTGACGAAGCTCAGGCGCAGCCCGGTGGTTCCGGCCGCGGCCGCGAGGGCGTTCCGGACGACCTCCTCGTTGCGGACGGCCGCTTCGGCCGGGTCCAGGCTGCGGGTGTTCGTGAGCACGTAGACGGCCCGGGCACGCTGGCCGTCGATCTCGTGGGCGAAGGCCCAGGCGAAGTCGGCCGGCTCCCAGCGCGTCAGCACCGGCAGGTTGGCGACGGACTGCGTGCCGGTGGGGTCATCATCAAGGACAACGAGGATCCGGGGAACGTCGTGGGACGAGGCGGCCACGCTGCTGGCCACCAGGCTGGCCGGGATCTGAACCTCGGCCGGGAAGGCGGCGAGCACATCTGCTTCAAGGGGCACTTTGCACTCCATTGTGTGTTGATCTGCGGCTGTTCCGCAGTCGAAATATTTGTAAGATGTCTGACATCTTATGTCCGAGTGATAGTGTGTCATAAGGCACAAAGGCGCGCAAATAGAAGACTATGTCTTCACGCACGGCGCCATCAAGCAGGACCGAGTCGCTGGACGGGGAATATTGGCTAGGAAATCGTTGGTCGGCGTCGTGGCGGACGAACTGCTGGACCGGATCATCGCCGGCGAGTTCCCGCCGGGAACAACTGTCCCCGGCGAGCTCGAGCTGAGCGCCAGGCACGAAGTCAGCCGCATGACCGTGCGCGAGGCAATGAAGACCCTCGAGGCCCAGCGGATCCTCAGCGTGGAGCGGGGCCGGGGCACATTCGTGAACCCGCTGAACCGCTGGGCCTCGCTCGAGGCCGTGCTGCGCGCCGCATCCGAGGGTAAGGACGACGCCTCCGCGGCCGTCCAGCTGATCGAACTCCGCCGGATGCTCGAAAGCGGCGCCTGCGAGCTGGCCGCGGCACGGATCGGCGAGGCCGACCTCGAGCGCCTCTACGGGCACATCGCCGCGATGCGGGCCGCCCGGGAAGGCAAGGATCTCGCCGCTTTTGTGGAGGCGGACCTGGCGTTCCACGACCTCATCCTGAAGGCCTCCGAGAACGTCTTTGCCGCCGTGTTGTTCGAGCCGCTGCACCGGATTTTGGAGAAGCGCCGCACCGAAACCTCCAAGGTGCCGGACATCCAGGAGCATGCGCTCTGGCACCACCAGCGGATCGCGGATGCGCTGGCCTCACGGGAACCGCACCGCGCCCGCGACGCCATGGACGCCCACATGCAGCAGACACTCGACGACCTCAAGAACTACGTCCTGGAGGAGCACTCCGCCTAGGGAACGCTAGGACTTTTGTACCTACCGGGCGGACGCCCGCCGGTGTACTCATGGGGTGTGAACGTCGCCCGTTTCTTCGATTCTGGCGCCGGCCGGACCGACGCAACTGTCCGCATCACGGGCCGGACCGCCGGCCGCGCCAGGGGCAGCACCACCGGTGGCATCGAGCCTGCAGGGGATTCAAGCCCTTGGGGCCGGTACGTCGCCTTGGGAGATTCGTTCACCGCGGGGGTCGGAGACCCTGAACCGCGCAGCCCCGGCGGCATCAGGGGCTGGGCGGACCGCGTTGCCGAGGAGCTCAGCGAGGGACGCCAGGACTTCGCCTACGCCAACCTTGCCGTCAGCGGGCTCGTGATCCGCGAGATCCTGGAACAGCAGCTCGGGCCGGCGATCGACCTGAGGCCTGATCTGGTCACCCTCTCGGCCGGCGGCAACGATCTTGTCTTCCACCGAAGCGATCTGGACCGGCTGGCCGGCCTCCTCGACCACGCCGTGGGCTTGCTCAGCGACACCGGCGCCACCGTTGTGCTGTTCACAGCCCCGGACTGGGGCGCGACCCCGCTGTTCGGCCATATCAGGGGCAGGGTGGCCGTCTTCAACGAGAACCTCCGGACCATCGCGGCGCGCCATGACGCCGTCATCGCCGACTTGTGGACCCTCCGGCAGCTCACGGATCCGCAAATGTGGGATCCCGACCGCCTGCATTTCTCCCCGATGGGACACCACACCATCGCCGCCATGATCCTGGACACCCTGAACGTGCGCCACAGCCTGGTGCCGCTGCAGCCCAAGCCCATGCCGTCCGGAAGCTGGCGGGAAAACAGGGCAGGGGACCTCCGCTGGGCCACAAACCATCTGCTGCCCTGGGCGGTAAACCAGATCCGGCCGGGCCGCGACGGTGTGCTGCGGACTGCCAAGCGCCCCCAGCCCGGCCCCGTCGCGACGTCCCGGAGCACCGGCACAGGACCCCTAGTCCAGCCGCGATCTGTCGGCTAATCTGCAGGGACGGCCCGCAGCCGGGCGTCGAAGGCGATCACGAGGAGCGAAGTTGTCCAATCACACTTACAGCATTTCTGAAATTGTCGGAACCTCGAATGAAGGCGTTGACGCGGCCGTCCGCAACGGGATCGCCGAAGCCGCCAAGACCCTGCGCAACCTCGACTGGTTTGAAGTGAAGGAGATCCGCGGCCACCTGGAAAACGGCGCGGTGGCTGACTGGCAGGTGACCATCAAGCTCGGATTCCGGCTGGAGCGCTGACGCCGGCATCCGGCCGGAACCGCCCGGCGGAATGAGATTCCCAGGCACTTGGGAAAGACCACAGCATGCAGTACACGCACCTGGGCCGCTCGGGCCTGAACGTCTCGCGCCTTTGCCTGGGCACCATGAACTTCGGGCCGCAGACCGCGGAACCGGACGCCCACGCCATCCTGGATTCGGCGCTGGATTCCGGCATCAATTTCATCGACACGGCCAACGTGTACGGCGGCAGGGGCCGGCGCGGCTGGACGGAGGAAATCCTGGGCCGGTGGTTTGCCCGGGACGGCGAGCGCCGCGAACGCACGGTGCTCGCCACCAAGGTCTACGGGACCATGACGGAGCGGCCCAACGAGTCCAAACTGTCGGCGCTGAGTATCCGCCGTGCCCTCGACGCAAGCCTGGAACGGCTGCAGACGGACTACATCGACCTGTACCAGTTCCACCACGTGGACCGGAACACCCCGTGGGACGAGATCTGGCAGGCGGTCGACGTCGCGGTCCAGCAGGGAAAAATCCTGTATGCCGGCAGCAGCAACTTCGCCGGCTGGCATATCGCCCGCGCCCAGGAGTCTGCCGCACGCCGGCACAGCAACGGGCTGGTCAGCGAACAGTCCATCTACAACCTGCTGACCCGGGACATTGAGCTGGAGGTCATTCCGGCCGCCCGGGAATACGGGTTGGGCATCCTGCCATGGTCGCCCCTGCACAGCGGCCTCCTCGGCGGCGTGCTGGCAAACGGGCCCGACGGCGTCCGCCGGGCCGAGGGCCGGGCGCTGGAGTCGCTCAGGACCCATAAAGAACAGATCAGGCTGTACGAGGACTTTGCCGGCGAGCTCGGCCACCCGCCCGGGGACCTGGCCCTGGCCTGGCTGCTGCACCAGCCCGGCGTGACGGCGCCGGTGGTGGGACCCCGCACCCGGGACCAGCTCGCCGCCGCCATCCGCGCCCTCGATGTGACACTGGACACGGCGGCACTTGCCCGCCTTGACCAGATCTTCCCGGGCCGCCGGACCGCGCCCGAGGACTACGCCTGGTGAGGTGGCCGCGGGAAACCCTGTCCCACAATGCGGTGAAATCCGGGCAAACGTGGGGCAAAATCGGCCGCAGGCGGACCGTCCGCCGAAATATTCGACGGGGCCCGAGTGGCTCTTTTTTACTAAGCATGATTAGTATTGAGGCAGAAGGATGAAGCGCACCCGGCAACCCGGGTGCCTCCTCAATGAAAGAAGAAGGAACGATAAAAATGGGTTTTTTCGCATTTCTGATTCTGGGTCTCATCGCCGGAGCAATCGCTAAGGCCATCCTGCCGGGCCGCCAGGGCGGTGGCATTTTCATCACGCTGCTGCTCGGTGTTGTCGGCGCCATTCTTGGCGGCTGGATCGGCGGCCTGCTCTTCGGCACAGGCATCAATGAGTTCTTCTCGCTGTCGACGTGGCTGCTGGCCATCGGCGGTGCGATCATCGTCCTGCTGGTTTACGGCATGATCACCAAGCGCTCGGCCCGCTAAAACGGAGCCCGGCTAAAAGCCGGCCCCGGGATTATCCCGGGGCCGGCTTTTTTGACACACCACAAACGTCAAAAAGAGCAGGAGTACAGCATGAAAGCGAAACTTCTTTTCGGTACCGGAATGGCTGCAGGCTACATTCTCGGGTCACGCTCGGGGCGCGCAGCCTACGAAAAAATCAGGTCGCGGGCTGCCGCACTCTGGGAAAGCAAGCCCGTGCAGGACAAAGTGAGTGCCGCGGCCGAGGCCGTCAAGGACAAAGCCCCGGAGGTTTCGGACCAGCTGGCCGAGGCCGCCCGCCGCGCCGCCACCGTCATTGGTTCCGCCGTCCGCCGGGAGGATACGCCCGCGCACGCCGCCACCGCCTCCCCTGAAGGCGGCATCCCGGCGCACAGCACGCATCCGGAAACGGTCAACCTCGGGACCACGGCGTCCGCCGCCCCCGACGTCGACTCCGATCCCGCCCTGAATGACCAGGCGGGCCAGGACTGGTCCGACGAAGGCGGGGCCACGCCGGCCGGAGCAGCCACCAACGTCGATCCGCACAAAGCGTCCTGACGCTTAAGGGAGCGCCGGGGAGCCATCCCCAGCCGGCACCCCGGCGGCTCCCCCAACGGCGCCAATGACCACCGTGGCGTCGAGCTCCTCCGAACCGGACACCCGGGCGGTCAGGCCGTTGCGGAGGAACAGTTCCACAGTCTGCCGCGCCTGGCGCCGGCTCGTCTCGATGAGCAGGTGGCCGCCGGGCGCCAGCCAGTCCGGCGCCGCGGCTGCCACCCTTCTTTGCACATCCAGCCCGTCGGCTCCGCCGTCCAGGCAGGACCGCGGCTCATGCAGCCGGGCCTCCTGCGGCATGGTCCGGATTCCCGCCGAGGGCACATAAGGCGCGTTGACGGCCAAAACGTCGATCCCTCCCCGCAGCCGTTCGGGCAGCGGAGCGTACAAATCTCCCTCGTGGACGTCCCCGCCGAGCGGGAGGATATTGCCGCGGGCGCAGCGGACGGCGGCGGGATCGACGTCGGCGGCGTGCAGCTCCAGCGGACCCGCCACCGCAGCAAGCGCCACCCCGACGGCGCCCGAACCGCAGCACAGGTCCACAACCACCGGCACGCCCACGGACGGCCGCCCGCGTGCCTGCAGAAGCCGCGCAGCCTGCCGCACAAGGAACTCGGTGCGGCGGCGTGGCACAAAGACGCCGCGATCCACGCGGATCCGCATCCCGCAGAACTCCGCCCAGCCCAGGACGTGCTCCAGCGGCAGCCCCGCGACGCGCCGCTCCACGAGCGCGTGCAGTTGCGCCGTTGAGGCTGCCGCCTCGGCCAGCAGCCCGGCTTCGTCCTCGGCGAACACGCAGCCGGCAGCCCGGAGCTGTGCGGCAACAGCTGCAAGGAACGCCGAATCCTGGCGGAACCCGGCGCGGTGGTGCGACACGGAGTCGGTCATCGAGCCCTCAGCCCCTGGAACCGGACCAGTCCAGGAGGCGGTCCAGCGGCCAGGTGCTGATGATCCGCTCCGCCGGGACGCCGTTGGAGGTGGCCCGTTCGGCCCCGTACTGGAGGAAATCGAGCTGGCCCGGCGCGTGCGCATCGCTGTCGATGCTGAACAGGCAGCCGGCGTCGAGGGCGATCCGGATGAGCCGGTCCGGCGGGTCCTGGCGTTCCGGCCGCGAATTGATTTCCACCGCGACGCCGTGTTCCGCGCAGGCTGCGAAGACCTGTTCCGCGTCGAATTCCGATTCTGGACGGGTCCCCCTCGACCCCTGCAGCAGGCGGCCCGTACAGTGTCCGAGGACGTCCGTGTGCGGGTCTGCGATCGCGCCGAGCATGCGCCGGGTCATGGTGCGCTTGTCCGAGCGCAGCTTCGAGTGGACGCTTGCCACCACAACGTCGAGCCGTTCCAGCAGGTCCGGCGACTGGTCAAGGGTGCCGTCCTCGAGGATGTCCACCTCGATCCCGCGCAGGAGGCGGAAGTCCCCGTTGCTGCCGGCATCATTGATCTCCTGCACGACGTCGAGTTGCTGGGCCAGGCGCTCGGCGCTGAGTCCGTTCGCGATCTTGAGGTTCGGCGAGTGGTCGGTCAGCGCCAGGTACTCGCGGCCCAGCAGCTTTGCCGCGTCCACCATCGCCCCGACCGGGGATCCGCCGTCGGACCAGTCGCTGTGGCTGTGCAGGTCGCCGCGGAGCAATCCCAGCAGCTCATGGCCGCCTTCGGCCAGCGGTGCGGCGCCGCGGCTGCGCAGCCCGGCGAGGTACTCGGGGACCTGGCCGTCGATTGCCTCCCGGATGACAGCAAAAGTCCGGTCCCCAATGCCTTTGGTCCGCTTGAGCCTGCCGTCCCGCGCCCGGGCGGCGAGTTCGTCCGTCCCGAGTCCGGAGATGATTCCGGCAGCTTTCCGGAACGCCTGCACCTTGAAGGTGGGGGCCAGCTCACGTTCGAGCCAGAATGCGATCTCGTTGAGGGCATCGACGGGGTCCATGGGACCATCTTGCACTACCTGCCCGGCCGGTGGCCCGTGCCGCCGTGTGCGCAGCCCCGGACATGGGCGATGCCGCCGGCTTCAGCGGCTATGCCACGCCAGCTCGGCCAAGGCGTCGGAGTGGTGGATGACGCCGTCCAGCTGGAAGCCGCACTGGCAGCGCCAGAGCGGCGGCAGCGCGTCCGCGGCGTCGTCAGCATCGAAGGAGTACGCGGAAGCGGTGGCAATCGCCGGCGCTTTCCACTCCATCGGCGTGCCGCAGTGGCTGGGGCCCTGGCTGTCGGCAGTCCAAGTATGGCCGGAACCGCTCCGCAGTTTCAAGGAATCGGGCGTGGGAAGCCCGTCCAGCCTCCCCGCCGCAGCTGCCGGCTCCGCCAGGACTTTTCCATACGCACGATTATCAAACACAATTAGTAAGCATACATATAAATAGGATGTCTAACTAGTTGCGGGGCCGGGTTCCGCCTCCGGATGGGCGCTCCGGGGGTCGGGGAGCGCACCGCCCATGCGGCCGAGGAAATCGACAACGACCCGCGCGTCAGCCGCACTGAGCTCCTCCGCAACAGCCCTCATCCGGCGGTGCATGCCGCCCAGGGCCTCGCGCACCTCGGCGTCCGACTCGACGGTCGGAACGATCACAAGGGCGCGCCGGTCGGTGGGGTGCGGCTCGCGGCGGGCATGGCCACTGCCGACCAGCCTGTCGATCAGCGAGGTGGTGGAAGCGGTGGTGATCCCGAGCGTGCGGCTGAGATCCTTGGGTCCCAGCTGCTCGCCTGCCGCCTGGGCGCGCAGGAGATACCGCAACGCGAGCAGGTCCGTCTCCCCCATGCCCATGGAATCCCGGGTGTAGCGGCGGGCCGCGACTTCGGCTGTCCGGTAGTCACGCAACGCCTGCAAGACAGCCGACGGCGGATCGATCCTCTCGCCCGGCCCGTACCAGTAGCCGGAACCGGAACCGCTGTGCGAGATCATCCGGCAATCCTAACCGAACCGGTTGCCACGCCGATTTTGCGTTCGGCCGTGGGCCGGAACGACAAAACCCCCGGCATCCAGTTTCCAGGATGCCGGGGGTTTTCCACTCTTTGCGGGAAAGAGTGGGCCCTGTGGGGATCGAACCCACGACCCACGGATTAAAAGTCCGATGCTCTACCAACTGAGCTAAAGGCCCCAGCCAACTGCCCCAAAACGGCGGATAAATCCGTCCTTCGGGAGCCGATTGGCCCAGTCCATTTCTGGACGTTAATACTGTACCCCAGACCGGGGCCGGATTTTCGCACGCGGGCCGCGGACCGCCGTCGTGCCGCCCCCGCTGCCCCCAAACCTGGGGCCGGACCCATGCTCGATTCCCGTACAGCACTGGAGTAGCGTGGTGGCATGAGCGAGCAAGCAGGATCCAGCAGCCCCGGACCGCACCGGCACCACAAGCCGAAGCCCTTTGCGCCGATCGATTTTGAACCTTTTGCCGGCGGCGCCGATCCGGCTCGCATCTCCGAGGCCGCCCACCTCGCGGCCCAGGCGCTGGTTCGCCGCGGACGCGATAGCGATGACCCCACGGTCACCAAGCGGCTGGTGAAACTTGCCGACGAACAGGGCCTGGAAGCCATCGCCGAGATGTGGGCCGAGAGCCCGGCGCGGTCGCTCCCGGGCGCCCTGTGGCGGCTGTACGCCCTGCGCGCCGCCACCATCCAGGACCCGGAACGCATCTCGGTCTACTTCAAGGCCGGCAAGGATACGGCCCAGGTGGCCCATGTGGTGGCCGGCGCCGCAGAGCCGCCCGGCGCCGACGAAATGAAGTCCATGGCGGACGCCATCCTCTCCGGTGCGTTCGACGGCGAGTTCGACGTCGCGCTGGAACGTTCCGCCGCCTTCTGCCGCGTGGTGGCGCTGGGCCAGGCCACGCTTGCCGACGGCGCCGAGCACAGCAATGAGAACCACGCGAGCAAGCTCACACGCAATTCGCACCTCCTGGTCAAGACCGCTGAGGACCTGGAACACGCCGCCAACGCGTGGCGGCTGGGCGAACTGGACTGAAAGGACCCGGCGGCAGACCGGGCCACACGCACGGCGGGGGCGGACTGTCAATGTTGACTTGGTAGAACTGCCGTAGAACACTAAAAGCGGTGCCGAACCGCGAAACCCCCGGGCTTCAACATCTAGCCGCCTAGAGCGGCCTACCGCCGAGAGGCGTATCCGGTTCGGCACCATTTTCTTGCCCTTTGTCAGGCGTCTGTCACATTTCCGGGGCACCTTTTTGACGGTATCCGCCCGGCGCAACCGGGACGGTAAAGTAATCCTCATGCGCGGGTCATCGTCAAGTCATACGGCCGGCCGACCACACCCCAGCATCCCCTTCCCGAAGACCGGTGACCTCACGTGAAGCTGCGCCTATTTCCCCAGGAGCCCGCCGGGCTGAATCTGTTGTCCCTGCTGGCGCGCCAGATTGTGCTCGCCACCGGCACCCTCTCGGAAATTCTCGGCGCCCCGGTAAGCGAACACACCCGCCTGGTGGAGGACATGCACAACCACGAGGCCAAGTCCGCGGAGCTGCACTTTGCCCTGCTGACCCACATGCGGACCAGCTTTGTGAACCCGCTCCCCCGCGAGGACATGTATGCGCTCTCCCGGTACCTCAATGAGGCCATGGAGAAGCTCGACGCAGCGGCCGAACTCGTATCCCTCTACAAGCTGGAGCGGCTGCCGAAAAGGGCCGCGGACCAGCTGGAGATCATCAGCCGGCAGGCGGAACTCACTGCCGATGCCATGCGCAAGCTCAACAACCTGGACGACCTCGAGGATTATTGGATCGAAATCCTGCGGCTGGCCAAGCGGGCGGAGCGGACGCACCGGGTCTGGGTGGCGGACATGCTCAATGACATGAAGTCTGCGCAGTACGCGCGCAACCGCGACATCGCCAACCAGCTCGTCGAAGTCACAAAGGACATGCGGCGCGTCGCCACCCAGGTGGGCAGCATCATCGTCAAGGAATCCTGACGTGACGGTGTTCCTGTTTGGCCTGGTGGTGATCTTTGCCGCGGCGTTTGCCTTCCTGAACGGCTTCCGGGACGCCTCCACCTCGGTGGCGCTGGCGGTCCGCACCCGGGCCCTGACCCCTACCGTTGCGGTACTCCTTGCGGGCCTGTTCAACTTCATTGGAGCGGCACTGAGCGCCACCCTGGCCATCGAGGTCAGCCGGACCTGGATCCAGCTGCCGGCCGGGCAGAACGGCCTCACCATCCTGGTTGCCGGCCTTGCCAGCGCCGTCGTGTGGGGCGTCTACAACTGGTGGCGCGGCATTCCGTCCTCGTCGACGCACGCCCTGGTGGGCGGACTGGCCGGCGCGGGAGTGGCCAGCGTCGCGGTGGGCGGCCACTCGGTGGGCGGGGTGGATACGTCCCTGCTGTTCCAGGTGGGGCTCCCGTTGCTGCTGTCCCCGGCAATCGCGTTTGCCGGCGCCTACATCCTGGTCTGGCCCGCGACCTGGGCCGCGCGGTACACGCCGCCGAATGTGGTCAACACCCGGTCCCGGCGGGCCCAGGCCGTCGCCGCCGGCGCCGTCGCCTTTGCCCACGGGCTGCAGGACGGACAGCGGACCGCCGCCGTGCTGATCCTTGCCGTGCTCGCTTCCGGGGTAACCGACGGCGGCACCGTGCCGGTCTGGGTGGCGCTGCTTACCGCGACCATGCTGACAGCGGGGACCCTGGCCGGGGGCTGGCGGATCTCGTACACCATCGGCCACCGGCTGATCCGGCTCGACCCCCTGCGCGGGTTCGTGGCCCAGCTCTACAGCTCGGTGATCCTGCTGGTCGGCGCGATCGGGCTGCACTGGCCCATCTCCACGACCCATACCGTCACCACGGCCGTGCTGGGGGCGGGCACCAACCAGGGCTTCCCCGCCACCGACCGGCGCGTTGTGATACGGGTCCTGGCCTTCTGGGTGCTCACGCCGATCGTCACCGCGGCAGCGGCGTTTGTGCTGGAGCTGGCGCTCTCGCCCCTGGCGGAGCTGTAGCCGGCATCGATTGCTCCGCAGGTGCCCTTATGAGCTCTCAAAAGGGCAGCTGCGGAGCAGTCGATGGGCAGTTCGGAGAAACTATCCGAAGCGGCCCGACACGTAGTCCTCGGTGGCCTTTTCGCGCGGGTTGTTGAAGATGGTGTGCGTGTCGCCGACCTCGATCAGCTTGCCGGGCTTGCCGGTGCCGGCGATGTTGAAGAACGCCGTCTTGTCCGAGACGCGGCCGGCCTGCTGCATGTTGTGGGTGACGATCACCACGGTGTACTGGTCCTTGAGTTCGTTGATGAGGTCCTCAATGGCCAGGGTGGAGATCGGGTCCAGGGCCGAGCAGGGCTCGTCCATCAGGATGACCTGGGGCTCCACAGCGATGGCACGGGCAATGCAGAGGCGCTGCTGCTGGCCGCCGGACAGGCCGGAGCCCGGCTTGGCGAGCCGGTCCTTGACCTCGTTCCAGAGGTTGGCGCCCTGCAGGGAACGCTCCACGAGGGCATCCGCCTCGCCCTTGGACATCTTCTGGTTGTTCAGCTTCACGCCGGCCAGCACGTTGTCCCGGATGGACATGGTGGGGAACGGGTTGGGCCGCTGGAACACCATGCCGATCTGCGAACGGACCGTCACGGGGTCGACGCCGGGGCCGTAGAGGTTGTCCCCGTCGAGCAGGACTTCGCCCTCCACCCGGGCGCCGGGCAGGACCTCGTGCATGCGGTTCAGCGTCCGCAGGAACGTGGACTTTCCGCAGCCGGAAGGGCCGATGAACGCCGTGACGGACTTGGCTTCGATGTTGATGCTGACGTCTTCCACGGCGAGGAAATTGCCGTAGTAGACGTTCAGGTCTTTGACGTCGATGCGCTTAGACATGGTGTTCCTTCACTTGCTGGGGTACGGATTAAGTTTATGTGGCCTAGCGGCCTGTTTTGGGGGCGAACAGCCTGGCGATGAGCCGGGCGCCGAGGTTCAGGAGCATCACCAGGATGATCAGCACCAGGGCCGCGCCCCAGGCCCGCTGCGAGGACGGGTCCGGGTTCGCCGGCGACGTCGGATTCAGGATCTGCGTGTAAATGAACGTGGGCAGGGACGCCATCCAGCCGCCGAAGACGTTGCCGTTGATGGTCGTGGCGAACCCGGCGGTGACCAGGATCGGCGCGGTTTCGCCGATGACCCGGGCAATCGCGAGGGTGACGCCGGACGCAATGCCGGAGATCGCCGTCGGGATGACCACCTTCAGGATGGTGCGCCACTTGCGCACGCCCAGGGCGTAGGCCGCTTCGCGCAGCTCGTTGGGCACGATCTTCAGCATTTCCTCGCTGGAGCGAACCACCACGGGAATCATCAGGACGGAGAGCGCGACGGCGGCCACGGCACCGGTCTTGGTACCTGGTCCCACCACGGCGAAAAAGAAGGCTGCGGCGAACAGGCCGGCCACGATGGACGGGATGCCGGTCATCACGTCCACGAAGAAGGTGATGGCGCGGGCCAGGCGGCCGTCGTGGCCGTACTCCACCAGGTAGATGGCGGTGAGCAGGCCGACTGGCACCGAGATGATGGTGGCCAGGATGGTGATCTGCACCGTGCCGAGCAGCGCGTGGTAGATGCCGCCCAGTACGGGGGCGCCTTCCTCCACGGCCCGGTTGTCGTATACGCCGGTGACGCCGTTCATGGAGCTGCCCAGGAATCCGGGGTTAATGATGCCGGGAATGCCATTGGCCAGTACGGTCCAGATGACCGAGATCAGGGGAAGAAGTGCGATCAGGAACGAGCCCACCACCAGGCAGGTGGCCAGTTTGTCCTTCGCCTTCCGGGAACCTTCGACGGCGGCGCTCCAGCCCACGAGGCCGGCGGCGAACAGGATGGCAGAGACGATGCCCCAGCCGAACGCGTTGAAGCCGATCAGGGCGAGGATGGCGGCGCCGGCGATCAGGGCGAGCGCGAGGACCGCGTACGGCGCGTACTTGGGGAGCTGGCCTTTGGTGAGGGCCGAGCGCTTGCGGACCGGGGTCAGGGTGGAGGTCATTTAGTTGGCTCCCGAGAATTCTTTGTGCCGGGTGATGATCCAGCGGGCGATCATGTTCACGCCCAGGGTGATCACGAACAGGACCAGGCCTGCGGCGATGAGGGTGCTGACCTTGAGCCCGCTGGCTTCGGGGAAGTTCAGTGCGATTTCGGCGGCGATGGTCTGGTTGCCGGACGTGATCAGGCTGGCGGTCAGGGCGCCGGAGGAAAGGACCAGGGCAACGGCCATGGTTTCGCCGAGGGCGCGGCCCAGGCCCAGCATGATGGCGC
>JBKKDK010000026.1:0-5234 GCA_046708245.1 Arthrobacter sp. | reverse complement strand
ACTATGCGGTTCCGACGATCGCCATCACGCTTGTCGGCTGGGGTTCGTACCAGATCGCGCAGCGCCAGTACCTGCTGGACAACGTCAATGCGGACTTCGTCCGGACGGCACGGGCCAAGGGGCTCACCCGGAACCAGGCCATCACCCGGCACGCCCTCCGGGTTTCCTTCATCCCGGTCGCCCAAAGCATCGCCTTCACTATCCCGGCCATCTTCGCCGGCGGCTTCTTCGCGGAGAAGATCTTCGCCTGGCACGGCGTCGGCTCCTGGTCCATCGACGCCATCGCCCTGCAGGACGTCAACGCCGCCACTGCCACCCTCGCCTACGGGTCCGTGATCTTCGCGCTCGGTGCCATCCTGGCCGACTTCGCCACCACGCTTGTCGACCCGAGAGTACGGGTGCAGTAGTCATGACCAACCTGAACGCCATTGACCCGGCCGCCGTTGCCGCCGAGGCGAAAATCGAGAACAGCGACGTGGTGATCGGCAAGTCCACCATCATCCTCCGACGGTTCCTGCGCAACAAGACGGCCGTCGCGGGCCTGGCCATCTTCCTGGCCCTGACGCTCTTCTCCTTCGTGGGCGGATTCTTCACCGGCTGGGACAAGGAGACCATCGACGCCTTCAACATCGGCATGCCGCCGTCCGCGGAGCACCTGCTCGGCACTTCCCAGGCCGGGATCGACCTCTACGCACTGACCGTCGAAGGCACCCGGATCTCGATCCTGATCGGCCTCGTCGTGGGCCTCGTGTCAGTGCTGATCGCCGCCGTCTACGGCTGCACCATGGCGTACTTCGGCGGCAAGGTGGACAAGATCATGCTGTTCGTCCTTGAGGCCCTGATCATGATGCCGGCCCTGCTGGTGGTGGCGGTGGCAACCAGCGGCGGCGGCAACGGCCTGCAGCAGAGCCTGCCCAGCTGGCTGCTGCTGATCATCGTGCTCCTGGTTTTCAGCTGGATGGGCACCGCGCGTCTCATCCGCTCGCTCTCCATGTCCCTGATGCAGCGCGACTTCATCAAGGCCGCCCAGTACATGGGGGTCCCGCCGCGCCGCATCGTCTGGCATCACCTCGTCCCCAACATCGGCTCGCTGCTGGTCCTGGACATCACCCGCGGCGTCACGGGCGCCATCCTGGCGGAGGTCGCCTTCTCCTTCATCGGCATCGGCATCAAGGTCCCGGACGTCAGCCTGGGTGTACTGATCGGGCAGGCCACCTCGCAGGTGTCCACCTTCCCGTGGATGTTCTGGGTCCCGCTGGGTGTCATGTTCCTCCTGACCGGTTCGCTGGCCATGATGAACGACGGCCTGCGCGACGCCTTCGACCCCAGTTCCAGCTCCGTCGGCCGCGCCCGGAACAAGAACGCAAAGAAGTTGGACCAATGAGCCGCGACATCACCGCCAACACCGGACCCGCCGCGATGGACACGGTCGAACGGCTGCACGTGGCCGGGCTGCACGCCCCCACGGACGCGGTGCTCTCCGTCCGCGGCCTGAACGTCCGCTTCAACACGGAGAACGGCGTGGTGCACGCCGTCCGCGGCGTCGACTTCGACCTCCTGCCGGCAAAGACACTCGGGATTGTCGGCGAATCCGGCTCCGGAAAGTCCGTCACCTCCATGGCCATCATGGGCCTGCTGCCCCCGACGGCAGAGATCACCGGCTCGGTCCGGCTCAAAGGCCAGGAACTGCTGGGACTCAGCGACAAGGCCATGTGCCGGTACCGCGGCAACGACCTTGCCATGGTTTTCCAGGATCCGTTGTCTTCCCTGACCCCGGTCTACACGGTGGGCAACCAGATCATCGAGGCGCTCACGGTCCACAACCCCGCCATGAGCAAACAGGCCAAGGAGGCCCGCGCCGTCGAACTCCTCTCGATGGTGGGGATCCCCAGCCCGAAGGACCGGCTGAAGGCCTTTCCGCACGAGTTCTCCGGCGGCATGCGCCAGCGCGTCATGATCGCGATCGCGATTGCCAACAACCCGCGTGTGCTCATCGCCGATGAACCGACGACGGCGCTGGACGTCACCATCCAGGCCCAAGTGCTGGAGGTGCTCCACACCGCGCAGGAGGAGACCGGCGCCGCCGTCGTTATGATCACGCACGACCTCGGTGTGGTCGCCGGGATGGCGGACGACATCATGGTGATGTACGCGGGCAAACCGGTGGAGACCGGCACCGTGGACGACATCTACTACAACCCGCGCATGCCCTACACGATGGGCCTGCTGGGCGCCGTTCCCCGGGTGGACACAGCGGCGAAGTCCTCGCTGGTGCCGATCGAAGGCATCCCGCCGAACCTGATCCACACCCCCACCGGGTGCTCCTTCGCACCGCGGTGCCCCCTGGCCGCCGACGCCTGCCTGCAGGGAGAACCCGCGCTCCGGCCGGTCGCCGGAAGCGGCGGAAGCCGCGACCTGGAGCACAAGGCCGCCTGCATCAAGGCCGACTCCCTCGGCGCCGGCGTGGACGTCCACGAGATCTTCCGGGCTCCCGCCGTCCCGGTTTCCGGCTTTGACTCGATCCCCCGTAAGGATCGCAAAACGGTCCTGGAACTCAAGGACGTCAGGAAGCACTTCCCGCTGATGAAGGGCGCGCTGATCAAGCGGCGGATCGGCACGGTGAAGGCCGTCGACGGACTGAGCTTCGACATCCGCGAGGGCGAGTGTTTCTCGATTGTGGGCGAGTCAGGCTGCGGCAAAACCACCACCCTCCTGGAAATCATGGAGTTCCACAAGGGCCAGGACGGCGAGGTGACCATTGGCGGACTGAGCAACAAGGCCGCCTCCGACGCCGGCACGAAAAGCGCCATGCGCCGGGAACTCCAGATGGTGTTCCAGGATCCCACCGGCGCCCTCGACCCGCGGTTCACTGTCTACGAGGTCCTGGCCGAACCCCTGGTCAACGCCGGGATGGCCAAGCCGGACATCCGGAAGCGGATCCTGGAGCTGATGGAGCTTGTGGGGCTCCAGCCGGACCACGTCAACCGCTTCCCGAACCAGTTCTCCGGCGGCCAGCGGCAGCGCATCGGCATTGCCCGTGCCCTCGCCGTGAACCCCAAACTGGTGGTGCTCGACGAGCCGGTCTCCGCCCTCGACGTGTCCGTGCAGGCCGGCGTGATCAACCTCCTGGACCAGCTCCGCGCCGAGCTCGGGCTGAGCTACCTGATGGTGGCCCACGACCTCTCCGTGGTGCGGCACATCTCCAACCGCGTGGCCGTTATGTACCTGGGCAAAATCGTGGAAATCGGGGACGTGGACAGCGTTTTCGACAACCCGCGCCACCCATACACGCGTGCCCTGCTGTCCGCGATCCCCGTCCCGGACCCGCAGCTGGAGCGCACCCGCGAACGCATCATCCTGCAGGGTGACCTGCCCTCGCCGCTGGACGCGCCCAAGGGCTGCAACTTCGCCTCACGCTGCCCGGTTTTCGCCGCACTGCCGCCCGCGAAGCAGGAGAAGTGCCTCACCATCGAGCCCCGGCTGAAACCGGATACCGCCGCGGCCGCCGCTGCAGTCCCCGCGGACCAGCAGTTTGCCTGCTTCTACCCGGACGGCGAACTGGACGCGGACATGCTCGTGGTCCACGAAACCAACTGACGCACCAACGCATCACCATGCGCACCAAATGAAGGGAACACCATGAAGAATCTGACCAGGATCGGCGGGATTACCGCCGTCGTGGCAGCGCTCGCGCTGACCGCCTGCGGCAGCGGAGGGGGCGGCGCCAAGGGGCCCGAGTCGGCCAGGGGCCAGGAGGCCGGCAGCGATCTGAGCAAGCTCGTCAGCATCAACGCGAAGGACGCCAAGGACCTGCAGCCGGGCGGCACCGTCACGCTGCCGCTGGGCACCATCGGACCGGACTTCAACGGGTTCTCGAACAACGGCAACAGCGGGGACAACACCGCACTGCACCGCCCGATCGACCAGGCCGGCACCTGGGGCTGCTGGAACTTCGACTTTGACGGCACCGCCTCCGTCAACAAGGACTTCTGCGAGGACGTCAAGAGCGAGGTCAAGGACGGCAAGCAGACCATCACCATCAAGGTGAACGAGAAGGCCACCTACAACGATGGCACGCCGTTCGATGTCAAGGCCTTCGAAAACACCTGGAACATGCTCAAGGGCGAAAACAAGGACATCGACATCGTCAGCTCCGGCGCGTACGAGTTCGTTGATTCCGTCAAGGCCGGGGCCAGCAACAAGGAAGTCATTGTCACCACCACCCAGCCGGTGTACCCGCTGGACTCCCTCTTCACCGGCCTGATCCACCCTGCCGTGAACACCCCGGAGATCTTCAACACCGGCTTCACCGGCGAGATGCACCCGGAGTGGATGGCCGGACCGTTCAAACTGGACCAGTACGACAGCGCGGCCAGGACCGTGACGCTCGCCCGGAACGACAAGTGGTGGGGCGCCAAGCCGGTCCTGGACAAGGTTGTCTTCCGCCAGCTGGAGAGCAGTGCCGCGATCGCCGCCTTCAAGAACGGTGAGATCGACGGCGTCTCCGCCAACACCATCACCCCCTACAAGCAGCTCGAGGGCACCAAGAACTCCGAGATCCGCCGTGGCCAGCGCCTGTTCGCCGGCGGGATGAACCTCAACGCCCAGAAGGCCCCGCTGACCGACGTCGCGGTCCGCAAGGCGATCTTCACCGCGGTCGACCGCGAAGCCCTCCGCAAGGTCCGCTTCAACGGCCTGAACTGGGAAGAAACCAGTTCCGGGTCCATGATGCTGCTGCCGTTCTCCAAGTACTACCAGGACAACTACCCCGCCACGGAAACCGGCCCCGAAGCCGCCAAGAAGGTCCTGACCGAGGCAGGCTACACGGCCAACGCGGCAGGCATCATGGAGAAGGACGGCGTTCCCGCCGCCTTCAAGATCAGCAACTTCGGCGACGACCCCACCACCCTGGCCTTCGCGCAGACCCTGCAGAACCAGCTCAAGGCCGGCGGCATGGACGTCGGAATCGACCAGCGCGCGCTGGCCGACTTCGGCAAGGTCCTGGGCAGCCGGGACTTCTCCCTCAGCATCTCCGGCTATACCGTGGGCTCCGACGCCACCGATGCCGTGAAGCAGTTCTACGATTCCAAGACGAACGAGAACCAGCTGGGCGACGCCGAACTGGACGCCGAAATCCAGAAGCTCTCCACCATTGCCGACAACGCCGAGCGCAACAAGGCAGCGATGGACGTTGAAAAGAAGCACATGGCGAAGTACTTCTCCATGGGTGTTGT
>JBKKDK010000025.1:0-24647 GCA_046708245.1 Arthrobacter sp. | reverse complement strand
TCGCTGAAGACCGGCATGTTCTGCGGGCCCGTGACCATGGCCTCGTAGATGTGCTTGCCGGAGACGTCGGCGAGGGCCGGGGCGAACTTGCCCCGGGTCAGCGCACCGCCGGCCGCGGCAGCGTTGTGGCACATGGCGCAGTTCACACGGAACAGCTCCCCGCCTTCGGCGGCGTTGCCCTTTTCGTCGAGGAGGTGCTCCTCGGGGAGGGACGGGCCGGCGCCGAGGGTGGCAACGTAAGCGGACAACTGGCGCGTCTGCTCCTCGTTGAACTGGGCGGGCTTCTTGTAGGCCTGGGGGCCGTTCATCTGCATGGGCATGCGGCCGGTGCCGACCTGGAAGTCGACGGCGGCTGCGCCGACGCCTACCAGGGAGGGGCCGTCTTTGGAGCCGCTGGCACCCATGCCGTGGCAGGTGGCGCAGTTGGCGGCGAAAAGCTTGCCGCCTTCTTCTGCATCGCTTGCGCTGAAGCTTGTGGTGTCGGCCTTGGCCTGATTGACGGTGGTGGCGACGGCATACAGCCCACCAGTGACCAGGAGGCCCATCAGCAGCAATGCAATTGCTGCCAGTGGGTGACGTCGCTTCTGCGAGAGTGCCTTCACGTGGTGGTTCCTTTATTCGATCCTGCGTTGGCTCGGGGAGCCACTTCTAGAAATTCTGCCTCTTGTAGAAAAAGAGTCAAGTCGCGGCTACTTGAGGACGTAGATGACCAGGAAAAGGCCGATCCACACGACGTCGACGAAGTGCCAGTAGTACGAGGTGACGATCGCGGAGGTTGCCTCGAAGTGGCCGAACTTCTTCGCTGCGAAGGAGCGGCCAATGATCAGCAGGAAGGCAACCAGGCCGCCGATGACGTGCAGTCCGTGGAAGCCCGTGGTGATGTAGAAGGCCGAACCGTAGGCGTTCGACGAGAGCGAGACATGCTCGGAAACGAGCATGGCGTACTCGGTCGTCTGGCCGGCCACGAAGAAGGCGCCCATGATGAAGGTCAGGGTGAACCATTCGTTCATTCCCCAGCGGGTGAAGCTGAGGGGGCCGCCGCTTCGGCGCGGCTGGAGCCGCTCGGCAGCGAAGACGCCCATCTGGCAAGTAAAGGAACTTGCCACGAGGACGATCGTGTTAACTAGCGCAAAGGGGAAGTTGAGCTTGGCTGTCTCTTCGGCCCACATCAGTCCGGAAGTCGAACGGAGTGTGAAGTACATGGCGAAGAGACCGGCGAAGAACATCAACTCACTGGACAGCCAGACTACGGTTCCAACGGAAACCATGTTCGGGCGATTCAGCGTCGGGTGCGCCGGGGTACTGGGGGCATGGGTCGCAGATGTCACATAGACATTATGTCTATAAAAGTCCGTACTGCCCAACGCAAACCGGGTTTTCGGAGGACTTTTTCTACAAAGACGCGAATTCGCGCGGAAAAGTTCCCGGCCCCGTTCACATTGGTCATAGCGGTACGCACCTCGATAGCATCTGAAGGTGACTTCTCCGGCATCTGCACAGGCGGCAGGCAACACCTGGCCGCGGCTCATCGGCGCACTCATCAACGGCACGGATCTCACGACCGGCAGCACACAGTGGGCGATGAACTCCATCATGTCCGGGGAAGCAACACCCGCCCAGGTCGCAGGGTTCCTCGTGGCGCTGCGCTCCAAGGGCGAGACCGTGGACGAGCTGGCGGGGCTCGTCGAAGCCATGGTCTCCAACGCCAACCCGATCGACATTGCCGGCGAGAAGCTGGACATCGTCGGCACCGGAGGGGACCAGCAGAACACCGTAAACATCTCCACCATGGCCGCCCTGGTGGCCGCCGGCGCCGGCGCCAAGGTGGTTAAGCACGGCAACCGCGCGGCGTCCTCGACATCCGGCTCCGCCGATGTCCTGGAAGCCCTCGGCGTCCGGCTCGACCTGCCGATCCCGCGGGTCGCGTTGAATGCGGACGAGGCCGGAATCACTTTCTGCTTCGCCCAGGTGTTCCACCCCTCCATGCGGCACGCGGCAGTGGCCCGGCGTGAACTGGGCGTGCCGACGGCCTTTAATTTCCTCGGGCCCATGGTCAACCCGGCCCACGTCCAGGCCTCCGCCGTCGGCGTCGCCAACGAACGTATGGCCCCCCTCGTTGCCGGCGTGCTGGCCAAGCGCGGCAGCCGCGGGCTGGTGTTCCGTGGCAGCGACGGGCTGGACGAGCTCACCACAACGGGGCCGTCACGGGTCTGGGAAATCCGGAACGGCGAGGTCGCCCGGGAGATGTTTGACCCGCAGGAACTTGGCATCCGCCGGGCGACCCTGGAAGAGCTGCGCGGCGGTGACGCCGCGGCCAACGCCGCGGTCGTCCGCGCTGTCCTCTCGGGCGCCCCGGGTCCGGCGCGCGACGCCGCGCTGCTGAACGCCGCCGCGGGCCTGGTGGCCTTTGACCTCGATGCGGTGGGGCCCTTCAAGGCCCGGATGGTTGACGCGTTGAAGCGCGCCGAGGAGTCGGTCGAGTCCGGCGCTGCGGCTGCCGTGCTGGAGCGCTGGGTGGCTCTCTCCCAGAGCTGAGCCGCGCCCGGTCCTGCCCGCCTGCCGGACGTGCGGCCGCTGCTACTGCTCGAAGCCGAGGGCGAAGGCCGCGTCGAGGTCGTGCTGGGAATAGGCGCGGAAGGCAATCTGGGTGGTGGTGTGCACCACGCCGGGGACCTTGGACAGCTTGTCCGCAATGACGTCCGCAAGGTCCTCGTGCCTGGGCACCCGCGCGATGGCAATGAGGTCCCATTCGCCCGTCACGGAATAGACCTCGCTGATCCCCGTGATCGCGGAGATTTCTTCAGCGGTTTCCGGGATGCGGGAAGCGTCTGTCTTGATCAGGACGAAAGCGGTGACCACGTCTGTACCTTTCCGGATCTGTTGCGTCGTTGCTGGCCGGTCTTGTGCCCCCGTGGGGACGTGCCATATCCCTGCAAGCCTAGTACATCAGGCCCGGCGGCGGCGTGCCTGGACCCGGAGCGCCGCAGCGGCCAGGAGCCGGTATCCCAGCAGGAAAACACCCAGCGCAAGCAGCGCCACGACCACAAACGGCAGCACCACCGTCTGGCCGGTGACGGCGCGCAGCAGCATGCCGACGGCGACCGTTCCAAGCCAGACGCCGACGCCGGCCGGCCACACTGCCAGCGGGGCGCGCCAGACGCGCAGGGCGAGCCAGCTTGCGGCGGCACCGGCAAGGAACGGCCACGCCGTGGCCAGGACGCCGGTGATGATTTCGCCGCGCTGGTGTGCGTCCCGGCCGATGGCGGCAAAGAGGAGGATCAGCGCCACGTCGGCCACAGCTGCGGTGACGGCTGCCCGCCGGATGCTGCTGTTGCTGGCGGCCGGGCGGGCGGGTGTGGGCGTTGGCGGCGTCATGGTCCCAGCCTAGCGGGACGGCCCGGAGCGGGCGCGCCTGACGTCCGGCCGGACGCAGTGGCCCGTGGCCTGTCCGTTGTGCCGCTACGGGCGCCCGGCTAGGCTCGGGCTCAAACCCGCAGCGCCGCCGGACAGAGCCGTGCGGCACGGGCCGAACGGAAGAAGGCCTCACGTGAGCGAGAAAATCACCACCTGCCTGTGGTTCGACAACCAGGCCGAGGAAGCCGCCGGGTTCTACACCTCCGTTTTTTCCGGCGGCAAGGTTCTTGACGTGTCCCGCTACGGCGAAGGCGGCCCGGCGCCGGCCGGCCAGGCGATCACGGTCCGGTTCGAAATCGAAGGCAGGACGTTTACGGCCCTCAACGGCGGGCCGGCGTTCACCTTCAACGAGGCAGTGTCCTTCGTCATCGACTGCTCCGGACAGGAGGAAGTGGACCGGTACTGGACGGTGCTCAGCGAAGGCGGCTCCGAAAGCCAGTGCGGGTGGCTGAAGGACAAATACGGCGTGTCGTGGCAGGTCATTCCGTCTGTGCTCGGCCAGCTCCTCGGGGGCCCCGATCCGGCCGGCGCGCAGCGTGCCATGCAGGCCATGCTCGGAATGCGGAAACTCGACATCGCCGCGCTGCAGAAGGCTTACGACGGCGGCTGAGGGCCGGGTCGACGCTGGGGTTCCTGGCGGCCGCGGGGTCCGCCTGCGCGGGAGATTGGCTCCGGACCTTGCTGTCCGCGGCCCGCAGGGTGTCAAATCCTTATGACGGGCCCTCACGCCGCATAACGCAGCCGGCGGACACGACGCCAGGAGGAAACTCATGCCGACCAAAGACGCAAAGGTCCCGGCGAAGAATCCCGCCCGGGGCGCCGATCTCCGCCGGGCTGACGCAGCCGAAGGCCTTCCTCCGGACCGGCCGGAACGGATCCGGAACGTCGCCCTCGTGGGCCACTCCGGAGCAGGCAAGACGATGCTGGCCGAGGCGCTCCTCGCGGCAACGGGCGCCATTGCGCGCATGGGCTCGATCGCAGACGGCACCACAGTGAGCGACTCGGAGCCGGCCGCGATTCACCAGCAACGCTCAGTCGCGCTCTCGGTGCTTCCGCTCGCCGTCGACGGCATCAAAGTGAACCTGCTCGACACGCCGGGGTACCTGGAATTCATCGGCGAGCTCCGCGCAGGACTGCGGGCCGCCGACGCGGCGCTGTTTGTCGTCTCCGCGGTTGATGGCATCGACGCCGCCACCAGCGCCCTCTGGGGAGAGTGCCAGCAGGCACGGATGCCACGGGCTGTGGTCATCAGCCGGCTGGACCATCCACGCGCGGACTTTGACGCGGCCCTGGCAAAGTGCCAGAGCGCGTTTGGCGACTCGGTGTTGCCCCTCTACCTCCCGGTCCGGACCGGGACCGCTGTCACCGGATTGCACGGACTGCTCTCCGGCACCGTATCGGAGCAGGTGCCGGACCGCCCCGTGCCGTCGGTCCGGAACGCCAACGACGTCGAACTCGCCGGGGCGGAGGCTGCCCGGAGCGCCCTCATCGAAGGCATCATCGCCGAGAGCGAGGACGAGGCCCTGATGGACCGCTATCTCGGCGGCGAGGACATCGCGCCCGACATCCTCGTGAACGACCTGGAGACGGCAGTCGCACGCGGCTCCTTTTATCCGGTGCTGGCGACGTCGGCGGAGGCCGGCGTCGGACTCAATGAACTGCTGGAGGTCGTGGCGCGGGCGTTCCCGTCCCCGGCCGGGCGGGACATGCCGGCGGTGACTGATCTTGCCGGGGCCGCGGCGGCCCCGCTGGGCTGCGATCCGGCCGGTCCGCTGGCCGGCGAAGTGGTGCGGACCACGATCGACCCGTTCCTGGGGCGGGTCTGCCTGGTGCGTCTGTTCTCCGGCACCCTGCGGGAGGACTCGGCCGTCCACGTGGGCGGGCGCGGGCTGGCGGAGCGCGGGCACGAGGACCACGACAGCGACGAGCGGGTCGCGCACCTCTACGCCCCGCTCGGCTCCAGCCTCCGGCCGGTGCCGTACTGCGTGGCCGGCGATATTTGCGCCCTCACCAAGCTGGGCGCCGCCGAGACCGGCGACACTGTTTCCGCCAAGGACGCGCCGCTCCTGGTCCAGCCGTGGGAGATGCCCGAACCGCTGCTGCCCGTGGCCATCGAGGCGGCCTCGCACGGCGACGAGGATGCGCTGGCCCGGAGCCTGGGAAAGGTCGCCTCGGGCGACCCGGCGCTGCGGGTGGAACGGAACCCGGAAACCCATCAGCTCATCCTGTGGTGCATGGGCGAGGCACACGCGGAAGTGGTGCTCGGCAGGCTGCGCGACCAGGGCGTCAACATCCAGACCGTCGGGGTGGTGACACCCCTGCGGGAAACATTCGCTGCCCCGGCGGCCGGCCACGGCCGGTACGTCAAGCAGTCGGGCGGCCACGGCCAGTACGCCGTCTGCGACATCGACGTCGAACCGCTGGAACGGGGCGCGGGGTTCGAGTTTATTGACAAGACCGTGGGAGGGGTGATCCCCGGGCCCTTCATCACGTCGGTGGAGAAGGGCGTGCGGACGCAGATGCAAAAGGGGGTGTCCGCCGGATTCCCGGTCGTCGACATCCGGGTGACCCTGCTTGGCGGCAAGGCGCACAGCGTGGATTCCTCGGATGCGGCCTTCCAGGCGGCCGGGGCGCTGGCCCTCCGGGAAGCCGCGGCGGCCGGGCGCATCCAGCTGTTGGAACCCGTCTCGGCGGTGACCATCAGCGTGGCCGACGCGCACGTTGGTGCGGTGATGAGTGACTTGTCCTCGCGCCGGGCCCGCCTGACCGGGACAACGTCCGCAGGCGGGGATGTCACCGAAATCGGCGCCGAAATTCCGGACCAGGAGCTGCTGCGGTACTCGATCGAGCTGCGCGCCCTGACGTCCGGCAGCGGCCGCTTCAGCCGCAGCTACCTGCGGCACGAACCGGTGCCGGCCACCGCAGCCCGCGCCGGCACCAAAGCCTGAGACAAGCCGTCCTGTTCCGTCGGCTGATCGTCGTCCCGATTTTACGCGCCGTTCACCGGGCCGCCCTAGGCTGGTTGTTCGGGCACCATCCGCCAGAAGGGATCCATCATGGCCGATATTGCTGCAGTACTGGGACGACTCACCCCCGAGGAACTGGACGGCCTCCGGGACCTCGGCCCCCACGGGCACCTCACGCGGGATCTTACCGAGGCCCTGGACCGCGCAGCCGGCGGGCCCGGCGCGGGCCGCGGCTACTACGTTCCCAGCGGCAGCGTCAGCTCCACCGGCGGGCCCCATCTGGTCCTGCGCAGCGACGTCTCAGGCTGGCTCTTCGGCGCCACGTCGCAGCTTCCGGTGCCGCAGGCGGAGGCCTAAGCCCTGCCGGCTCCTTGTCTGCGCCGCCCGATCGGGATACCGTGAATGCTCAGCATGCTTAGTACTTCACGCGATCCGAGGGAGTTCCGATGAGGGCAGTAACCTGGCAGGGCAAGCGGTCGATCCGGGTCGAAAACGTTCCCGATCCCGTCATCAACGACCCCACGGACGCCATCGTGAAGATCACGTCCTCGGCGATCTGCGGCTCCGATCTTCACCTGTATGAGGTACTTGGCCCCTACATGAAAGCCGGGGACATCCTCGGCCACGAGCCTATGGGGATCGTGCAGGAGGTCGGAGCCGAGGTCCGGAACCTCAAGCCCGGAGACCGGGTGGTCATCCCGTTCAACATCGCCTGCGGCCACTGCCTGATGTGCAAACAGGGTCTGCAGTCGCAGTGCGAGACCACCCAGGTCCACGCGCACAACAGCGGGGCCAGCCTGTTCGGCTTCTCCGAACTCTACGGCTCGGTGCCCGGCGGGCAGGCCGAGTATCTCCGGGTCCCGCACGCCGACTACGGCCCCATCAAGGTCGGCTCCGAACTCCCGGATGAGCGGTACCTCTACCTTTCGGACATCCTGCCCACCGCCTGGCAGGGCGTGCACTACGCCGACGTCCCCGCCGGCGGAACCCTCGCCGTGTTCGGACTGGGACCGGTAGGGCAGTTCGCCAGCAGGATCGGACGCCATCTGGGCCAACGGGTCATCGCCGTCGAACCCGTCCCGGAACGCCGCAGGATGGCGGAACGCCACGGGGTCGAAACGCTCGACTTCAGCAAGGACATCGGCGACCAGCTCCGCGGGATGACCGACGGCCGGGGCCCGGACGCGGTCCTGGACGCCGTGGGTATGGAAGCGCACAACTCGCCGATGGGCGCTTTCGCCCAGAACGCGGTGGGCCTCCTCCCGGACGGGCTGGCCAGGAAGGTCATGGAGACCGCCGGGGTGGACCGGATGTCAGTGCTGCACGCAGCCGTTGATTCCGTCCGGCGCGGCGGCACGGTATCCCTCAGCGGTGTCTATGGCGGGACTGCGAGCCCGATGCCGTTGCTGGCGATGTTCGACAAGCAGCTCCAGTTCAGGATGGGACAGTGCAACGTCCGCCGCTGGACGGACGAACTGCTGCCCATCGTCGAGGACCCCGCGGATCCGCTGGGCGTGATGGACCTGAAGACCCATGAAGTGTCCCTCGACGGCGCCGCGGCGGCCTACGAGATCTTCCAGAAGAAGGAAGACGGCTGCATCAAGGTGGTCCTGAAACCCTGAGCCACTCCTCTGCCGCGGCCCGGGGCGGCATACTGTCCTGAGAGGGGAGGAAGCCGGCAATGAGGATCCTGTTGGTCGAGGACGAGACAGTGCTGGCCGACACTGTGCGCCGGGGCCTGACGAACGAGGGGTTTGTCGTCGACGTCGCCCACGACGGCGTCACCGGACTGTCGGCCGCCACGGAGCACGCCTACGACGTGATCCTCCTCGATCTCATGCTGCCGCTCATGAACGGCTATGACGTCCTGAAGGAACTGCGGCGGCGCCGGATCTGGATTCCGGTGCTCATGCTGACGGCGAAGGACGGGGAGTACGACCAGACCGATGCCTTTGATCTGGGCGCCGACGACTACCTGACCAAGCCGTTCAGTTTCCTGGTGCTGGTGGCCCGGATCAGGGCCCTGATCCGCAGGGGAGCGCCGGAGCGGCCGGTGGTCCTCACCCTCGGTACCCTGACCATGGACCCGGTCAACCGGCGGGTCCGGCGGGGTGAAACGCTCATCCGCCTCACTGCACGGGAGTACGGGCTCCTGCAGTACCTCATGCGCCGGCATGACCAGATCGTCCCCAAGGCGGACATCCTCGACAACGTCTGGGACTCGGCTTTTGAAGGCGGGGACAACGTGGTGGAGGTCTACATCGGCTACCTGCGGCGGAAGATCGACGCCCCGTTTGGCGTCCAGACGCTCCGCACGGTCCGCGGCATGGGCTACGTGCTCAGCGCCGACCGGATTTCTGGGACCGCGTCCGGCCAGCGGGCATAACCGGGGCCGGTGCCGGGGTGTCCGCGGACGGGAACACCATCTCGAACCGGCATTCCCCCCGGGGGCTTTCCGTGGCCTGGATGGATCCCTGGTGCGCCGCCATGATGCCGGCCGCGATGGCCAGGCCCAGGCCGCTGCCCCCGCGCTCCCGGGACCGGCTTCCGTCCAGCCGGACAAACCGTTCGAAGATCCGCTCCCGGTCCGCGGGAGGAACCGGATCGCCGTCGTTGTCCACATAAACAACAGCCCGGCCGCCGGCGGTGTGGAGGCTGATCCGGATGTAGGACAGTGCGTGCCGGTCCGCGTTGTCCAGGACGTTGCGCAGCACTTGTGCCAGCCGCCGGGCGTCGCCCGTGATCCGGGCCGGGTTCAGCTCGGCCTTGATCTTGTGCGCGCTGACGGCCCGGAGGCGCCGGACTTCCGCGTCCACAACATCGTCGAGGTCAACATCGACGGCCTCCAGGGTGAGGCCGCCGTCGTTCGTTTTGGCCAGGGTCAGCAGGTCATCGACCAGGTAGCGCATCCGGACCGTTTCGCCGGCCAGGCCGTCCTTCATTTGCTGCCACATCGCGCCGGACGGATCCGAGGCCGCGATCTCGACGCCGGCGCTCAGGGTGGCCAGCGGGCTCCGGAGTTCGTGGCTGGCGTCCGAAACGAACTGCCGCTGCTCGCGGTCAGAGGCCTGCAGCCGCTCAAGCATGGTGTTCATGGTCAGTGCGAGGGCCTCAAGCTCGTCCCGGGTGGGCGGAACATCGACGCGCCCGTCAAGGCGTTCGGCGTTGATCCGGTCCACCTGGCCCCGGATCCTTTCCACCTGACGCAGTGACCGCCCCACCAGCAGCCACACGGAAACCGCCACCACGGTCAGCAGGAGGGGCGTCGCGCCCAGCATGAGCAACGCCACCGTGGCGATGGTTTCGGCCTGGACCTGCACGGAGGAGGCGACGACGACGACCACGTTTTCGTTGCCCACCCGGCCGCCGGCGGCGACCACATGGAAGTCGTCGTCGTTGCCGATGTTCGGCAGGCTCGAGACTTTCTGGATTACGAGGTCGCCCGGCCCGGGACGAAGGGCGGAGAGGGGCTTGCCCGCAGCCCGGGGCTCCGACCCGGCAATGACCGTTCCGGCGGCGTCGACCAGCTGGACGTACTGGCCGGCGTGGCCGGTGGAAATGACGTATTCCATCGCGTCCTCGACGTCCTGGTCCACGGACAGTTGCGCGATGACATCCTGAGCCTTTTCCCGCGCCGCTGACTCAGTCGTGGCGGTCAGTGCCCGGTCCAGCAAGGCAAGGATGACCAGCCCGCCCATCAGCAGCGCGAGAGCCACCACGGCGACGGCGGCCGCCGTGGAGCGCTTACGCACGCCCCAGCGGGTCCGGCGGACGCGGAAGCGGCCGGCCCTGGAATCGGACGGGTCCTGTTGCATGTTCCAAGAATGCGGCAACCGCCCCGCCCGGACAACCAACGGCCCGCATTTCCGCGCCGTCCCCGCCCAATTGCGCTTTCTCAGCGTCCTCTCAGGTGCACTGCGGGAGAGTGGAACCAGGACAAGAAATCAGGATCCACAGGCTACCGGCCGCATGCTCTCCTCAACCAGCGTGCGGCCGGTCATTGCGTGCCGTCAGGGCAGCGGCGTCACCCGGAGCCAGACAAACTGCTGCGGTGCGAGCACGATTCCCTCAGCCAGCCGCAGCGAGGCTCCGGTGAGCAGGTCGACGGCGTCGGCTGCGAATCCGGACAGGGTTACCGCCGCCACGGACTGGGGTGCGTCGCTGAAGTTTGCGAGCGCCAGGACGCGGGTTCCGTCTCCGGGCCGCTGGTAGCCGAGCACGCCGGGGGTGTTGGTGGCGAAGCCCAGCAACCGGGTGCCGGCCAGTTCAGGCGTGCCGGACCGCACGGCCGCCATGGTCCGGAGCCCCGCGAACACTGCACCTTCCGGGGCGGAAGCGTCATGGCGCCGGGCATATCGCCCGGCTGGGTAGTGGGGCCGGTGCACCCAGCGGCTGTCCGCCCCGTGGCCGTCCTCCAGGGCATACCCGTAGTCGTTCAGTTGCCCCACCTCGTCGCCCAGGTACAGCAGCGGGATCCCGCCGGTACTGAATATCACGGAGTGGGCCAGGAGGATCCGGTCCACCGCCTGGCCGGGGCCGTCCTCCAGTCCGCACAGGGACGCCGTCGTGCCGGAAATCCGGCAGTCGCCGGTGCGCGGGTTGTCCTGGAACGGGACGCCGCGGGCGAAGCTGCCCGGGTAGCGGTTGACGTAGAAGGAGTTCAGGAACCTCCGGTGCTCGAAGCCGTTGATCCCCAGTTCGGCGGCGTCCTCGTTCGCGAACGTCCAGCCAATGTCGTCGTGGCTGCGGACGTAGTTCACCCAGGACGTTCCGGCCGGGATGTTGTGGCGCCGTTCGAGGGCCTGGGCCAGCAGTGAAACGTCCCGGGTGGCCATCGCCTCCCAGAGCAACGCCATCTGCAGCGGATTGTAGGAGAGCTGGCACTCTGCCGGGTCGATGTACTGCGCGACCTCGTCGGGGTGCACAATCGCCTCGGACTTGAACAGCAGGGACGGAGCAGCGATCCGGCAGACGGCGTTGAAGGCGCGCAGCAGCACGTGCGCTTCCGGGAGGTTCTCGCACGGTGTGCCGAGCTGTTTCCAGATGAAGGCGACGGCGTCCATCCGCAGGATGTCGACGCCCTGGTTGGCCAGGAAGAGCATCTCGCCGGCCATCGCGCGGAACACCTCGGGGTTGGCGTAGTTCAGGTCCCACTGGAACGTGTGGAACGTTGCCCAGACCCACCGTCCGTCGGGCAGTTCCACAAACGAGCCCGGGTGATCGTCCGGGAAGATCTCGCGCACGGTGTGTTCGAAGGCGTCCGGCATGGTCCGGTCCGGATACATCCAGTAGTAGTCGCTGTAGCCGGGATCCCCGGACGCGGCCTTGCGGGCCCACTCGTGTTCGTCGGAGGTGTGGTTGAAGATAAAGTCCACCACGAGGCTGATGCCGTTCGCGCGCAGTTCCGCGGCGAGACCGCGGAGCTGTTCCATACTGCCGAGGGCGGGGTTGACTTCACGGTAACTGGAGACGGCATATCCGCCGTCGGAGTTCGGCTCCGGCGCCAGGAACAGCGGCATGAGGTGCAGGTAGGTGAGCCCGAGTTCCTTGAAGTAAGGGATTCTGGCCCGGACACCGTCAAGGTCGGTGGCGTACCGGTCCACGTAGCAAACCCCGCCGAGCATGTCGTTGGAAAGGAACCAGCCGCTGTTGTGCTCGCGTTCGGCGTCGAGGGCCTTCAGCCCGGCGGGCCGTTCGGCCCAGGAGACGGCAGCCTGCAGCACAAGGGCCGTGAGCTGGTCCAGCCAGTCGGTACGGGCGCCGTAGAGCCGGTGGAACAACGTGGCGAGTTCGGCGAAGTGGGTGTCGAAGCGGCGCCGGAAATCAGCGGCGTGCCGGCCCGGAGGCGCCCCGGCCATGCCCAGTGCCGTCAGCACGTGCTCCCTGGCAGTGTGCTCTGCGGGTACGGCGTCCACCATGGGGTCTCCTTCGACGGTCCGTGGGCCTGGCGGCCGTCAGTGCTCCATCCTTACAGACCCGGCGGCGGCTGCCCAGCCGATGCCCTAGGCAGGGATCCGGATGAACAGGGGATCCATCGGCTGCCCTTCGGCGTACTGGCCGTCGAAGAGGTCCGATCCTTCGGGGGAGATCACGACGTCGACGTGCTCCCAGTAGAGTGATCCGTCTACTGTCCTTGGGGCCCCGGAGCGCAGGACGGCCACCGTCGTGCGGTCCAGGCCGCTCCCGCCGCCGGTGCTGATGGAGAGGATCCCGCGTCCGCCGGTGAAAGCGATCCACGGGTCCAGCAGCCGGACAAACATCATTCCGTGGTGGCCCGCGAGGCGGACGTCACCCTTGAAGCGCAGCACCCCGGTGCCCCTGCCGGCGTCGTAATCGGCCGACTCCGGGGCGAAGCGGAACCGGCCGGCCTCATCGACGGTGGCGCCATCGGCCGCTGAAACGGCTCCGTCCGGGAGGCCGGCGAGGTAGTCGATGAAGCTGCGTTTGATGCCCCAGCAGAGGCCCAGCGGGGGCAGCGGGTCGGGCGATGCGGTCGCTGGACTCACGGAGTTCTCCTGTACGGCTGAAAGGCTGGTTACTCCTGAGCCTAGCGGCGGATTGCCGGGGGAATGAACTGCGGCCGGCACCGTGACGCGCCGCGTGGTCCCGGCGGGTTTCTCTGACGGCGTACCCTCGCCCGGGACTACGGGCACAGCGCCGGTGGTTGACTTAGATAACTACCAGTCAAGGGAGGCGCCCCGTGGCAACTGCGATCAGCAAGGCTCCCGGACCCGAGGCGTCCGGGGATCCGCTGGACTCCTATTCGGCGACCGTCGTCCAAGTGGCGGAGACCGTCACCCCGCACGTGGCGGCCATTGAAATGACCGGCCGCGGCCGCAGCGGCAGGTTCCGGGTGGGCGCCGGATCGGCGGTCCTGTTCACCTCCGACGGGTACCTCGTCACGAACGCGCACGTGGTGGCCGGCACCGAGAGCGGAACCGCGGTTTTTCCGGACGGGACCAGGGCAGCCGTGCACGTGGTCGGCGCCGATCCGCTCTCCGATCTCGCCGTCGTCCACGGCAGGGCGCCGACGGCGGAGCCGGCGGAGTTTGGTGATGCGGAGACACTCAGGGTCGGGCAGCTGGTCATAGCCGTCGGCAACCCCATGGGGCTGTCCGGCTCGGTGACGGCCGGGGTGGTCAGCGGGCTGGGCCGCTCCATCCCGGTCTGGTCCGGGCGCAACCGGCGCATGATCGAGGACGTCATCCAGACCGATGCCGCGTTGAACGCCGGCAGCTCCGGCGGTGCGCTCGCCGATGCCCGCGGCAGGATCGTGGGGATCAACACCGCCGTCGCCGGCGCCGGACTGGGCCTGGCCGTTCCCGTGAACGCTACATCGCGCAAGATCATCGCCTCCCTCCTCAAGGACGGACGTGTCAGGCGCGCTTACCTGGGGCTGGTGAACACCCCGGTCCAGCTGCAGCCCAGCGCGGTGGTGCGTACCGGACGCCGGGAAGGTCTGCTCGTTGTCGAAGTCCTCGCCGGATCGCCGGCCGAAAGTGCCGGACTCCGGGCCGGCGACATCATCCTGAGTGTGGGCCGGAAGCCCGTTTCCAACGCCGAGAGCCTGCAGAAGCTGCTGTTCGCGGAGGCCATCGGGACGCCGCTGGAGGTGTCGCTGCTGCGGGAGGGTGTGGAGGCTCACGTCGTTGCCGTACCCGAAGAAATGACGCAGCAGTAGCGGGATACCGGCCGCTCGGTGGTGCGCCGGCACCCGGCACGCTGCGACCACTGGGGAGTCGGCACGCACACTACGCAATCACTACTTGGAAATTCCGGCAGCGGAATACTCGGCGGTACTTGCCCCGGTACTCGACTTTTTCCCGGTGCCAAGTCGGGTAGCTTCGTTGCTTGTTGTGGCAGGTCGTGCGTGACACGGTTTCCTTAGGAGACCGGGAGGAACACAGTCTCGATGGTTCCGCGTACTTTCCGATCTCTCGAAGAGTGGTTGAGATCTTCAGCGCTGGGGAATTGGAGAGACATCGTGGACAATGCAGCCGGACGAGCACCGTCAATATCAGTCCGTCTATTCGGAAACTTCGAAATACGCCGCGACGGTGCGACGCTCACAGCCACCGACCTCGGCGGATGCAAGCCCAGGCACATTCTGGAAATACTGCTCCTGAACCTGGGCACGCCGGTCTCCAAGACGCGGCTGATCGAACTGCTCTGGGGCGCCAGCGCCAGTGAAGGCGCAGTGGCGACACTGGAGAGCTACGTCAGCGGCATCCGCCGGGCCATCCAGCCCGGGCAAACGAAGACCGGGCCGCTCCGGACAGCCAACAGCGGCTATGTGCTGGAACCGCAGCTCGTCGACCTGGACCTGTGGCACTTCAGGGAACTGCTCCGGACCGCCGGCCAGTCCGCGCCCGCCGAGGCCTACCCGCTGCTGGTCAAGGCCCTTGAACTTTCCGCTGAGCCGCTGCTGGGGTTTGAGCTGGTCGCCGATTGGGCCGACGAGGCGAGGACACGCCATTGCGCCGACAGGGTGGCTGCACAGATTTTTGCGGCGGAAACGGCCGCCGTCCTGGAGCGCCCTGACGAGGCCATCCACTGGGCGCAGGCCGCCATCCGCGCGGAGCCGCTGAATGAGAAGGCCTGGACCGTCCTCGTGACGGGCTACGAACGGGCGGGACTGCCGGCTGAGGGCCTGTCAGCGTACGACCGGTGCAGGCGGCTCTTTGACCGTGACCTGGGATGCGCCCCGGGTCCCGGCCTGCAGGCCGCGCACCTGAGGCTCCTCCGCCAGCGGGCCGAAGGCAATGCCGAACTTTCCGAAGTCCTGGCTGCGCTGCTGTACCTCGGCGAACGCCTCGACGGGCCCAAGCGGCCGCCGCAGCAGGCGGCCGAGTCACGGCGCATGCACGAAAACGCCGGCAGGGTCCTGGATTCATTCCTGCAGCGGGTCCGGGCCGCCATCTGAACAGCGAGCCCGGCCGGCTTCGCCGTCGGCGCGTTCGGCAGTTATCACGCAGGGTATCCCGGCCGCGGTTCCAACACGCCAACTCGAATATACATTCGAAAGTCTGGCGGCGCCGCGGTCGGCAGTGAGGCGCCTTGCGGATGCCCTGAAGTTAGCTTGGTCACTTGCCCGGTTTTCGGTGAATTTGCGCTTACAAGCGGCCGCATACTTGGAATAACCCCGGCACAAATTCCCCGACCGCCAGGCATGAGGAGGGTCCATGAAAACCTTGAAAGACGTCATCTCGAACCAGTACTTTGTCGCGTACTTCGCCGCGGCGAAAAGAGTCGTCAGCAACCAGTACTTCCCTGCCGGTGCAGTGCTTTCCGGCGTCGTCCTGTTCTGGACCCTCGGGCTGCTCGGCGGCCTCTCGTTGCTGAGCACCACCCAGTCGCTGCTGACCACGGTCGCCTGGCTGTTCTTCGTGTACGCCGCCACGGTGCTCTCACCGATCGCGGGGCTTCTTGCAGCGGCCGACCTCATCCGCCGTTGGCTGCGCAACCGGACACCGGACGACGCCCGGGCCTAGCTCTGCTCCCGCGGGCCCGTTCTATTCGAGCAGGCGCGTCGGTCCTACTCGAACCGGGACGTATCACCCATGCCGCGCCGGACAATCTCCGCGACGCCGCTTGAGTAGTCGATGACCGTCGTCGGCTCGGCCCCGCAGTCGCCGGAATCGATCACGGCGTCCACCACGTGGTCCAGCCGTTCCTTGATTTCCCAGCCCTGGGTCAACGGATCTTCCTCGTCCGGCAGGAGCAGCGTGCTGGAGAGCAGGGGTTCGCCGAGTTCGGTCAGCAGGGCCTGGACCACCCGGTTGTCCGGGATGCGCACGCCCACGGTCTTTTTCTTCGGGTGCAGCAGCCGCCGCGGAACCTCTTTGGTGGCCGGCAGGATGAAGGTGTAGCTGCCTGGCGTGACGGCCTTGATCGTGCGGAACACGTCGTTGTCGATCTGCACCAGCTGGCCCAACTGCGCGAAGTCCTTGCAGACCAGCGTGAAGTGGTGCTTGTCGTCGAGGTGGCGGATGGTCCGGATCCGGTCGAGGGCATCCTTGTTCCCCAACTGTGCACCGAGGGCGTAGCAGGAGTCGGTGGGATAGGCGATCAGGCCGCCGGAACGCACGAGTTCAACCGCCTGCTGAATGGAGCGCGCCTGGGGGTTCTCGGGGTGCACATCGAAGTATCTCGCCATGGCATGAGCTTACGCGCCCGCCGCCGGCCCTGATGCCGCCGACGCGGCACAGTTCCTTAACGCCGCACCAAGCCAACCGGGCGCTGTGTCGCGTTGCACATGGGCGGGGTCGGTGCTACCCCTTGAGGGGTAGACGATCGGTTCACGGACCTTACGAAGAGGAGTACAAATGACTTTGTCCCGGGATGAAGACAGCTCACTGCGGCACTGGAGCGGGCGCCTGATCCAGGCACTGCAGATTCTGGATCTGGAAGTCGACCACGAGAAAATTGTCCAGCTCGCCGACGAATCGGTGAAAGCGGTCGGGCCGCACGCGGATGCCATCAGCGCATTCATCGTCGGTTACGCTGCCGGCACTGCCTCAACCCATGGCCGCAAGAGCACACACGAAGCTGTCCACGCGGCTTCCAACAAAGTCCTCGAGCTGTGCGATGACGGCGAGTCCGGCGGACCGGATGAAAAGGGCTGGGCCAAGAGGGCCCAATAGGGGCTCCGCACGCCGGGCCCTCCCCGGGACATGCCCATCCCTGTTGTTCACGGGTGGGCATGTTGGCATTATGCCCATTGCTCGCGGGCAGGGCTGGGCATGTCCCGCGGAGACCCGGCCTGCCCCGGGGAACATGTCCACCCCTGGGGTACAGGGGTGGACATGTTGGCATTATGTCCAGTGCCCGCGGGCAGGGCTGGGCATGTCCCGTGGGGGTTAAGGAGAGGCAGGGGCCGCCACACTGGGGGCTGCGCTGGCGGCGCCGTCGGGCGTCTGGTCCGGGCTGGGCTCAAGCCGGACAATCACGGCCTTCGACACGGGCGTGTTGCTGCCCTCGGCAGTGTGGTTCAGCGGCACCAGCACGTTGGCCTCCGGGTAGTAGGCCGCCGCGCAGCCGCGGGCCGTCGGATAGGACACCACCCGGAACTTGCGGAGCACACGTTCCACGCCGTCCTGGTACTCGCCGTGGATGTCCACGAACAACCCGTCCTCAAGGCCCAGTTCGGCGATGTCGTCCGGGTTGACGAAGATCACGTGCCGGCCCTTCTTGATGCCCCGGTAGCGGTCGTTGTGCCCGTAGATGGTGGTGTTGAACTGGTCATGGGAGCGCATGGTCTGCAGAATCAGGGTGCCTTCCGGCCGCTCCACTGGCTCGAGCTCGTTGACTGTCAGCACCGCCTTGCCGGTCGGCGTCGGGAACGTCCGGGAATCCCGCGGACCGTGCGCCAGCACAAAGCCGCCCTCCTGCCGGATCCGTGCGTTGTAGTTCTCACAGCCGCCCACAACCCGGGAGATGTGGTCCCTGATGAGGTCGTAGTTCTTCTCGAAGCCGTCCCAGTCGGCCTTGATCCTGTCCCCGACAACCGCCTTGCCGAGGCGGCTGACGATTGCGGGTTCGGACAGGAGCTGGTGCGAAACCGGTTCGACACTGCCGCGGGAGGGGTGGACCGAGCAGACGGTGTCCTCGACGGACACGAACTGCGGCCCCGACTCCTGGATGTCGATCTCGGTGCGGCCCATGGTCGGCAGGATCAGGGCTGCAGCACCGGTCACTGTATGTGACCGGTTGAGTTTGGTGGAGATCTGGACGGACAGTTCGGTGTTCTGCATGGCCGACCACGCGGCGTTTGTGTCCGAGATGGCGCCGACGAAGTTGCCGCCGAGCGCCACAAAGACCTTGATCCCGCCGTCGCCCATCCTGTTGATGGTCTCCACGGCGTCCACACCGTGTTCCCGCGGCGGTTCAAAGCCGAATTCCTCGCCGAGGGCGTCCATGAAGGACTGCGGCATCTGCTCCCAGATGCCCATTGTCCGGTCGCCCTGGACGTTGCTGTGTCCGCGGATGGGGGAGGCGCCGGCCCCGGGCTTGCCAATGTTGCCGCGCAGCAGGAGCAGGTTGATGATCTCCTTGATGGTCGCCACGCCCTTTTTCTGCTGCGTGATGCCCATCGCCCACGTGATGATGACCTTCTCGGACTTCAGGTAGCGGGCTGCCAGCTCATCGATTTCCTCGGCGCGGAGCCCGGTGGCCTCCAGCACAGCCTGCTCATCGAGCAGGCTGAGGTGGTCCTTGAGTTCGGCCAGTCCCTCGCAGTGTTCGGCCAGGAAGGCGTGGTCCAGCACGGTCCCCGGATTCCGGTCCTCGGCGTCGAGCACGCGCTTTGAGAGCGCCTGCAGCAGGGCCATGTCCCCGCCGATCCGGATGTGCAGGAACTGGTCCGCGATCTCCGTCCCGCGCCCGACGATGCCCTTGACCTTCTGCGGGTTCTTGTACCGGCGCAGCCCGGCCTCGGGCAGGGGATTAATGGCAACTATCTCGCCGCCGTTTTCCTTGCACGCCTCCAGCTCGGTGAGCATCCGCGGGTGGTTGGTGCCGGGGTTCTGGCCCATAACGATGATCAGGTCCGCTTTGGCGTAGTCGTCGAAGGAGACCGTGGCCTTCCCGATGCCGATGGTCTGGCCCATGGCCCAGCCGGAGGATTCGTGGCACATATTGGAGCAGTCCGGCAGGTTGTTGGTGCCGTAGCCGCGGACGAACAGCTGGTACAGGAACGCGGCCTCGTTCGAGGTCCGGCCGCTCGTGTAGAAGGCCGCCTGGTCGGGGGAGTCCAGGTTGTGGAGCTTGTCCGCGATGATCCTGATCGCTTCGTCCCAGCTGACCGGCCTGTAGTGGTCCTCGCCGGCGGGCTTGTAGACGGGCTCGGTGAGCCGGCCCTGCATGCCCAGCCAGTATTCGGAGCGCTGGCGCAGTTCACTGACGGCGTGTTCCGCCCAGAAGCCCGCGGGCACGAGCAGCGGGGTCGCCTCCCAGGTGACCGCTTTCGCCCCGTTCTCGCAGAATTCGAAGGCCTTGCGGTGATCCGGGTCCGGCCAGGCGCAGCTGGGGCAGTCGAAGCCGTCCTTCTGGTTCATCGCCAGGACGGTCTTGCGGGTGCGGTTCAGGCCCATCTGCTCGATGGCCGGCTTCATGGAATGCAGGACACCCGGAATGCCGGCGACCCATTCTTTCGGACCGTCGCCAACCTGGAGGTCCCTGTCATCAGTTTCCTCGACAGGAGGATTCTTGCGGGTCACGTCGAACTTCCCTTCTGCAAACACCACGGGGTTTGGATGGTGCGCTTGTCTGCCACTACGCACCCTACATTCCGGTCGCTTACAGGCCTACCAGCTTGTCCGGAGCGCCGCAAGTAAGCTGGAAGCGGCGCGGACCGGCGAGGCTTACTGGCCGGCCGCCAGCGTGTCCCGGATCTCGCGGCGCAATACCTTGCCGATCAGCGAGCGCGGCAGCTCATCGAGCACCACCACGCGGCGCGGCACTTTGTACGCCGCCAGGTGTTGCCGCGCGAAGGCCAGCAGGGCCTCGGGTTCAACCGTGCCGCCCGGAACGGGAACGACGGCGGCCACCACGTCTTCGCCGCCGCCTGGCCGCGGCAGCCCGACCACGGACACGTCCGCGAGCCCCGGAAATTCGGCCAGTACATCCTCCACCTCGCTGGGCGAGACGTTGAACCCTCCCGTGATGATCAGTTCCTTGATCCGGTCCCGGATCGTGACGAAGTGGTCCTTGTCCACGGAGACGATGTCGCCGGTGCGGAACCAGCCGCCTTCGACCAGCGCATCCTCGGTTTCCCCGGGCCGGTTCCAGTACCCCGCGAACACCTGGGGCCCGCGGATGAGCAGTTCGCCCTCCTCGCCCGGGGCACGGTCGATCGCGACGTTCTTTGGATCCACAACGCGGATGTCAGTCAGCGGGAACGGCACTCCCACGGTGCCCGGCTTCCGGCTGGGACCGAAGGGGTTGCCCAGGGCAATGGGGGATGTCTCGGTCAGGCCGTAGCCCTCAATCAGGTATCCGCCGGTGGCCTTTTCCCACGTCTCGACCGTCGCCGTGGGCAGATTCATGGCCCCGGAGATGGAGAAGCGGATGCTGTCCAGCCGGATGCCGCGTTCCGCGGCCGCGGCCGCGATGCGGTCGTAGATCGGCGGGACGGCCGGGAGGAAGGTCGCCGGCGATTTCCGGAGCGCCTTCAGCACCAGCCCGACGTCGAACTTCGGGAACAGCACCAGCTTGGCGCCGATGCTCAGCGCAAACGTCATGCAGAGGGTCAGCCCGTAGGCGTGGAACATCGGCAGCACGGCGTACACGGTTTCCCGGCCTTCCCGGAGCCCGGGCACCCAGGCCCGGCCCTGGGCGGCGTTGGCTTGCAGGTTGGCGTGGGTCAGCATGGCACCCTTGGGCAGGCCCGTGGTGCCGCTCGTGTACTGCAGGACCGCGAGGTCCTGCGGCCCGGGACGCGGATGCTTTTTCTTCAATCCGCGGGCGTCAAGGACTTCCCGCCATGGCAGGACCGGGATGGGGCCGCGTTTCTCCGCGGACGTGGCCGTCCCGGCGGACAGGGCCGCGCGGGCCTTCCGTGCCGCGGTCAGGGGGAGCCGCAGGGCCAGCCGCTGGAACAACGGCATGGCGGGAATCAGCTCAACCGAGATGATGGTCCGGAGCCCGACGTCGGCCGGCAGCCGGCTTACCCGCTGCACCGCCTTGTCCCAGACGATGGCGACCGTGGCGCCGTGGTCCTCGAACTGGTGCCGCAACTCCCGGTCCGTGTACAGGGGGTTGTGCTCGACGACGATCGCGCCCAGCCGCAACACGGCATGGAAGGCCACGATGTGCTGCGGGCAGTTCGGCAGGACGAGGGCCACCCGGTCGCCCGCCTTGACCCCGCATTTCTTGAGCCCGGCCGCGGCCCGGCTGATCAGCGTGCCCAGTTCCCGGTAGCTGGTGGTTGCCCCGAAGAACTCCAGTGCTGTCCTGGAACCGTAGCGTTGGACGGAGGCATCCATCAGGTCCACGAGCGAGCCCGGGGGAAGTTTGAGGTCCGCCGGCACTCCCGGCCCGTAGTGCTCCGTCCAGGGCCGCTCCGGATTGATCGCGGGCCGCTTGGGCTTTTTGTTCATCGTTTGTCCTTGCCACTTAAATGCGCCGGGTGCAGTCCGCGGGCCGAAAGCCTGCCGGAAAAAGCCTACCGGCGCGGCAGCCATTGCCCGCGCCGGCGTTTGTGACCTTTGGCCCTAGGTGCGTAACCGGCGGCGGCGGAAGCTGGGAATAGCTCTATCCAGCTGGGGCCACGCAGGAACGGGAGCACCATGAAGCACCAGCCGGCCGCCCTCCGCTTCCTGGGAGCCACGGACACCGTCACCGGGTCGAGATACCTGCTTGAAGCGGGCGGCAGGCGGGTACTGCTGGATTGCGGGCTGTTCCAGGGCTACAAGCGGAGCCGCGAGCGCAACCGTGCGCCGTTTCCGGTGCCGCCGGACTCCATTGACGCCGTCGTCCTGACTCATGCGCACCTTGACCACACCGGCTATGTTCCTGCCCTGGTGCGGGACGGGTTTGGCGGACCCGTCTATGCCACGGACCGGACCACGGATCTGTGCAAACTGCTCCTTCCGGACAGCGGTTACCTGCAGGAGGAAGCAGCGCGGTTCGCCATGCATCGGGGATCGTCCAGCCACAGCCCGGCGTTGCCGCTCTATACGGCGGCCGACGCCGTCAGGTCGCTTAACAGCTTCGAGATACAAGGGTTCGACTCGCCGCTGGACCTGGGCGGGGGCCTGGAACTGACTTTCCTGCCCGCCGGGCGCATCCTGGGCGCGGCCCAGGTGCACGTGCGGATCGGTTCGTCCTCGCTGCACATCACCGGGGACCTGGGCCGCACGGACGACCCGCTGATGTATCCGCCCAGGCCGCTTGGCCACGCGGATGTCCTCGTGACGGAATCCACGTACGGCAACCGGAAGCACCCCGCGTCCAAGCCCGAAGATGAGCTGCGGGACATCATCAACCGGGTGGCGAAACGGGGCGGGGTGGTGATGTTTGCCGCGTTCGCCGTCAGCCGCGCAGAGTCGCTGATGCTGCATCTGTCCCGCCTGCGCCGGAAGAACGCGATCGTGCTCAGCGGGTACCAGGCCGCCGGCACCCGCGGCGCCACACTCCCCGCCGGGGCGCGCGAACTCAGGATCTACGGTGAGGACCCTCGGATGACCTACATCACGCACGGCGAGCCCGAAGCCTCGGATGCGCTGCGGCTCCGGATCCGGCGCGAACTCGGCTGGCGCGCCAGGGTCCCCGAGCACCTGGAAACGGTCTCCCTCGAGGACCCCCGATGACTGCCGCCGTCGGCAAGGCCGCCGTGCTGGCGCAAATCCATGATCTCGCCCGTCCGCTGCGGACCGACCGGGACTTCAACCCGCTCGTCCGCCGGGCCGCGGAGAGCCGGTTCGTGGCTATCGGCGAAGCGACGCACGGCACCCACGAGTTCCACACGTGGCGCAACACCCTCAGCCGGAGGCTGGTCCAGGAGGAAGGCTACAACTGGATCGGCGTGGAGGGGGACTGGCCTGACTGCTGGCGGATCAACCGGTGGGTCCGCGGGCAGAGCGGGCCCGAACAGGGCGTGCACGCCCTCCTCGCCGGATTTGAACGCTGGCCCGCCTGGATGTGGGCGAACGAGGAAATGGCCGGCTTCCTCGACTGGCTGCGCGGCTGGAACCTCAGCCGCCCGGAGGACCGGCGCGTCGGCTTCTACGGACTCGATGTCTATTCATTGTGGGACTCGCTCCGGGAGATTATCGGCTGGCTGGAGCAGAACGACCCCGACGCCGGTCCTGCTGCGGCGCGGGCATGGCAGATCTTCCTGGCCCACCACGAGAACCTGCACGAGTACGCGGCGGGCGCGCGGCTGGTGCCGGAGTCCCGCGAGGCCGACGTCGTTGCTTTGCTAGCCGAAGTCAGGAACCGGGTGTTTGCGCCGGGCGGACACGGCGAAGACGCCTTCGACGCCGTCCAGAACGCCGAGGTCGCCGCGAACGCCGAGCGTTACTACCGGATCATGGTCCGCGGTGACCGGCAGTCCTGGAACATCCGGGAGCACCACATGGCGGACACCGTGGACCGGCTCAGCAGGCATCTGGGTGGAGCGTCCAAAGGCATCATCTGGGCGCACAACACCCACGTCGGCGATGCCCGCGGCACCGGCATGGCGCAGGAAGGCCTGGTCAACCTGGGCCAGTTGCTGCGCGAACGGCACGCCAAGGAGGGTGTGCTGCTGGTGGGCTTCGCCTCACACCGGGGCGAGTTGACGGCCGCCAAGGCCTGGGGCAGCCCCGCGCAACTCTTGACTGTGCCCCCGGCGCGGCCGGGCAGCCATGAGGACCTCCTGCATGAGGCCCTGGGCGTTCCTTCCGTGCTGGACTTCGGCCAGGACAGGTCCGGCCCGTGGCTCTCCGGCTGGCTGGGCCACCGCGCAATCGGGGTGGTCTATAAGCCGGAAACGGAACTCCGGAACTACGTCCCGAGCAGGATGGGGGAACGCTACGACGCCCTGGTCTGGCTGGAGCACACCGCCGCCCTGCGCCCGGTACACCCCGAACGGCCGCACCGGGACAGCGAATTCGAGACGGAGCCCACCGGTTTCTAGCCGCCCGGCCACCGCCGTCGCCGGGCAGCCGGCCTGAGCTGCGGCGGGGCCAAGTGCGGGGCTTAAGGCCCTAACCCGGCGTTTCGCGGGCGGCGCACACTCAGGTATCAGAGGACTGCACCGCGGCCCGTTGCGGTGCAGCAGCCACGCCATGGAGAAGAGCGCGATCAGGATGGACAAGGCAATCGTCGTCGGGATCAACGGGTCTGCCGGAAGCGAGGCAGCCCTTGCATGGGCCGTGCAGCGGGCCGCCCGCTACAGTCTCCCGGTGCTCGCCATCCACGCCGTTGACGACCGCTGGATGTCCCCGGATTTCCAGTACCACGAGCTCATCCGGGAATCCGGGTTGGAACTGCTGCAGCAGGCGAAGGCAACCGCGACCACACTGGACCCCAGCGTTGAGGTGGGGGTCGAGCTGCGGCACGGCAGCGTCGGGTCGGTGCTGCGGGAGGTTTCCAAACAGGCCGCCATGGTGGTAGTGGGCGAGCACGACAAGCACTGGATGGACGGCGGCCCCCTGACGGACCGTGCCCTGCAAATCGTTGCCGCCTCGGACAGCCCGGTTGCCGTCATCCCGCTCACGAAGGGGGCCGGCGGCCAGGGCGTCGTCGTCGGCGTCGACGGTTCCGAGGAGGCAACCCAGGCTG
>JBKKDK010000024.1:0-4740 GCA_046708245.1 Arthrobacter sp. | reverse complement strand
CTCGAACCGTGTCCGTTCGCCCATCTCGACGTCGACCCGGGCATCCCACGGGTACCCGGGCCCGGCGACGACCACTACATCCTCGCCGGTCTCCGTGAGCCCGCCAACCACACCACCGGTTCTGGTCGAGTAGCCGTTGCTGTTGAAGTGTCCCGTGCTGTGGGCGCAATACATGATCCGGTCGCGCTCAACCGAGTACCCGGCGTTGGGTTGCCGCGGGGAGAGGAATTGCTCGTTGGTGAGCAGCTCGCTCTGACCCAGGATGTTCTGGATCAGCGCGAGCTCCTTGGCGTCCGCGCCACTGAACAGCTCTTGATTCCGCTGGATGAATTCGGCCGGTTCCAGGATGGCGCCCCGGACGAAGTAGTCGTGGGAGATCAGCTTGATGGCAGCGCCCTTGGACGGATCCGTCTCGAATTCGAGGTGAAGCTGTTCCCGTGTCACGGGAACAGGCTCGGCGGTAACGGCCGGCGCCGGCTTGATCGGCGCTGCGGGGCCCTGGCTCCGGACCTCGTTTATGTTCCGGTCAGCCTGCCGGGGAATCGCCTTTGAAAAGGTCTGGACGAGGTTCAGAAGGAAGCGCACTACCAAACGGAGGCCACGCTTGGCCCCTCGGGCCGGGCGGCCAAGGGCCTTACCCAGACGGAAGCTTCTGGAAGAGCGCAGGGCCTTGAGCGTGGACCTGAGCTCGTCACGCTGCTTCCTGGCAGCCAGCAGCTCGGTCGTTGCGTTGTCCCGGGCCCTCCGCGCGGCACGGAGGTCCTCCACCAGCACCTGGACTCGGCGCTGGTTTCCGGCTTCGTCGGCCCGCAAGCGCTCGTAGTCTTCGACCACCGAATCGATGTCCTGCAGGTAACGCTTGCGTTTGGCCAGCTGGACAGTGGTGACCTGCACGACTTCATCTGAATACTTCATGGCTGCTTTCCGCGTCCGCCGATCTTCCGTCTGGGTAGAGCTGGTTACTGCCAGATTCCGCGGGTATCCACAATCGCCTTGTCCGTGATCAGACTGCGATCGAGTTCCTTGAAGACGTCGTGATCGACCAGGAGCAGGACGACGTCGGCGACGGCCAGGGACGGCTCGAGTTCCGCGAGGGCAACGTTCGGAAGGTTGGACAGCTGCCGCGGGAGGGTCTCCACATGCGGTTCCACGACCAGGAGTTCGGCGCCATCCAATTTCTGGCTGAGCTTCTGGGTGATCGAAACGGCCGGCGACTCGCGCAGGTCATCGATATTGGCTTTGAATGCGAGTCCCAGCACGGCGATCTTCGGGGAAACGATGTTGCCGACCGCTTCCATGACCTTCTGGATGACCCAGTCGGGCTTGGCGTCGTTGGTTTCGCGCGCCTGTCGGATCATTTGCGCCTCTTTGGGCGCCGCCGCGACGATGAACCAGGGATCGACGGCGATGCAGTGACCGCCGACGCCCGGCCCGGGCTGCAGGATATTGACCCGGGGGTGGTGGTTGGCAAGCTGGATCAGTTCCCACACGTTGATGCCCAGCTTGTCACTGATAACCGAGAGCTCGTTGGCGAAGGCGATGTTCACGTCGCGGTAGGAGTTCTCCACAAGCTTGGCCATTTCAGCAGTGGCTGCATCCGTAACAAGGATCTCGCCCTGGCAGAAGACGGCGTAGAGGGCCCGTGCCAGCTCTGCGGCTTCCGGCGTCAGCCCACCGACGATGCGGTCGTTGGTCACGAGTTCGATCATGATACGTCCGGGAAGGACGCGCTCCGGGCAGTGGGCCACGTGGAGGGAAGGCTTGCCGTCCGAGCCGTCAAGGCTCAGGTCCGGCCGCAGGCTGATGAGGTAATCGCCCAGGAGCTGGGTGGTTCCGGGAGGGGACGTCGATTCCAGGATGATGAGCTCGCCACCGACCAGCTGCGGGGCGATCCCCCGGGCGGCCGCCTTGATGTAGCTGACGTCGGCAGTGCGGTCCGGATTGAACGGCGTCGGGACGGCGACAATATAGGCCTGCGCCGACGGCGTCTCGATCGACGCGCTCAGCTTCGTCTGGCTGACGGCACCTGCGACATACGAGGCCAGATCGGGCTCGACGAAGGGAACCTCGCCGCGGTTGACCGATTCGACAGTGTTCGGGTTGACGTCCACGCCGATGACGTGGATGCCGTTGCCCGCCAAAATAGCCGCTGTGGGCAGTCCGATGTAGCCCAGTCCAATGACAGCTACGCTTTCGATGGTATTCATAGTTGAACCCCCATTAGACAGAGACTTCGTCTCTGTAGTTTCCAAAAAACTTAAGTGATCCGCTGGCGAGGAGTTCCGCCTCGCTGATTTTCCACGTGTGACCCGCAGATGTCCGCTGCTGACAGTAGTTGAACCTGTCGGATGAGTAGACCACTCCGCTGTTCGACGCAACGTCCTTCAAAAAGCGGCTGTCCTCTCCCCGACCGACGGCGGCAAAGGGAACCTGGCGGAACATGTCCGCCGAACCCAACAGGGTGGGTCCCATGACCGTTCGAGTATAGCGGTGTTCCCACTCGGCAAATCGAAGCAGCGTCGCGTTTGACTCCGCGAGATACATGTAGTGGGCCTGCTTGCCCACGATATCAGCGCCGGAAAATTCAAGGGCAAACAGCTGGTCACTCAGGTATTCGGGTGCATAGTAGTCGTCATCGTCCATCTTGGTGAGGACGTCGCCCGAAGCCGCTGCGACGCACAGGTTAAGGCATTCACCCAACGTCGTTTGGCGGTCGGCTGTCAGCAAGGTCACAACTGAGACGCCGTATTTGTCCTTCAACTTGGCGATTTCCGTGTTGTCCGGCACGAATCCGTGGGTCAACAACACCAGCTCGGTCTCGACCCCGCGCTGGCTCCCGATGGTTTGGAACACATGCTCCAGCTGCGCCGGACGGATGGTCGAGACGAGGGCAGAGACAGCGCGGCGCCGGGAGCGGGCCTGCAGGCCCGGGGCGACAGCCGCCAGCACCTGCTCGGCGCGGGCGCCATACGTGTGCTCACGCCAGATCCTTCGCTGGCCGCGATGCAGCTGCCGCTCCCCCAGCTGGGGGTTCCGGTGCAATGCCTTCAGGAGCTGCTCGGCTTCGGCTTCGCTGGAAACGGTAAAGATTTCATCGGGTTCAAAGTATGCGCCAATGGCAGCACTGGGGGTGGTCACGAGGTTCGCCCCCGCGGCGATCACTTCAAAGATCCGCCGGGAACACATCGTGGGCGAGTCCACCACGGAGTTCACGTTCAGGAAGGTCTTGTATGCCTTGTAAGCGGTCAGCATCTCGGCGTATTTGAGTGAGCCCACAACCAGCCCCGCAAACGGCTCCGGGAACTGATATTTGGCGTCCCCGCCGGCCTGCCGCGAGAAAATCTCCAGACCGGTGTCCATGGAGGCCGATGCGGCCAGTGCGGCGGACAGGAGCATGTCCAGCTGGGCGCTGCGTTCAGGGTACTTTTCCGCGAAGTACATTCCGCCGAAGGCCACATCCCGTTCGTGCCAGCCGAACTTCGGCCTGACGGGATTGTGAATGGTTGGCTGGGCGGCGAAGGAGAGCACGTCCACCCTGTTGTGGCCCAGGTCCTTGACGTAGGCCTCCACCCGGCCGGAGTCGCTGGTAAAGACGTAGTCGAAGAGCCGCGCCGCACCCAGGAAGTCCTCGTAGTGCGGCGGGTCCTCCTTGTTCCAGAAGACGGTGGGAATTCCGTTTTCCCGGCACCAGGTGGTCAGCTCGCGCAGGACGGATGGCCCGGTGTGGTCCGGGCCCGCGATCTTCCCGGCCCACCGTCCGTTGGGTCCGGACCATACTGACTCGACAAACAGGAAATCCGGGGAAGCCTCCGCCATTTGTTCCCGCCAGCCCGCCGGAGAGAGTTGCAGGCAATCCCATTCGGCCCCGAAGGCGGTGGCGGAGAAATCATCCAGAATGACTGCCGCGCGCGGGGACGGCCCGGCCTTTGGGCGGGGTTGGATCTCTGCGGGCCGGAACTTCAGCCGTCGCTTCCTGCCGCGGCCCACCCAGGCAGCCTCGGCCCCGCGGACAGTCTCAAGCTTCCGGTGGCCTGCTTCGGCCGATTCCCGTGCGAGCCACGTCTGTACCTGCTGCGGACCTCCGGACCTGAGGTGCCAAAGGAACTTCCTGACCTTCGTGATGCCGGTCCTCATATGCGCGACCGCCGCAGCGAATTCCTGTCGCTGACTTCGGCCACCTCAAGGTCGTGGATCATCCGGCGCCGCAGTTTCATGGCGCCAAGACGGTCACCGGCTGCAAGCTTCTGGGTGAACATCCGGTAAAACTTGACCACCTGGGCGGGATCGCCGTCGGAAATCAGCTCACCCTTGTCGATCCAGATCACGCGGTTGCATAGATCGATCACCGTCGCCATGCTGTGGCTGACCAGGAAGACTGTGCCTGCCTGGTCGAGGAGTTCCAACATCCGTTTCCGGGTTTTGTCTTTGAACTGTGCATCGCCGGTGTTCAGGGCCTCATCGATGATGAGGATTTCGGGGTCGATGCTGGCGGCGATGGCAAACCGCAGCCTGGAGGACATCCCGGCAGAATACGACTTCATCGGCATGTGGATCGCCTCCTCCAAGCCGGACAACTCAACGATTGCATCGTATTTTTCGTTGACTTGCTGGTGGGTCATGCCCATCGCCAGGCAACCCAAAACAATGTTCTGATCGCCCGAGAGACCGGGAAGCAGCGCCGCGTTCACGCCGAGCATGACCGGCGTCGACGTGGCGTACACCGCACCTGACGTGGGGGGG
>JBKKDK010000023.1:0-2833 GCA_046708245.1 Arthrobacter sp. | reverse complement strand
TACAAGGCAAACCTGGAGAAGCTTGCTTCCGGTGACGTTATCAAGGTCGCAGAGGTCGTCCGCGACCTGTGGCGCCGCGATCACGATCGGGGTCTCTCCGCAGGGGAGAAGCGCATGCTGGCCAAGGCCCGCCAGATTCTGATTTCAGAACTGGCGCTGGCTGAAAAGACGGATGAAGAGAAGGCCGCAAGCGTTCTCGACGAAGTCCTGGCTTCCTAAGACAAGAATCGAACCCCGGTGGCGCAAGCCGCCGGGGCTTCTTTTTGCCATTTTTTTCGCCGCCCCACCGGCGTTGAGCTATCACTTTTGGTCCTCACGGGCGCCGGATAGCGCCGAATGGGGATCAAAAGTGATAGCTCAATGGGAGGGACCGGAGCGGGGACGTAGGGTTGAGCCCATGAACCCTGCATCGGTAAACCCGGCGACGGCGGTCATCGTCGTCGCGGCCGGATCCGGCCAACGTCTTGGCTACGGAATGCCCAAGGCCAAAGTGCCGCTGGGCGGAGAAAGCATCCTGACCCACGCGCTGCGCGGCGTTGCGGCGGCAGGCATCGCCCGGCAGATCTGCGTGGCCATCCCGCCGGGGGATCCGGAGCTGCACGCCCTCTGCGCGTCGTTTGCCGCGGGCCTCCATGCGGCGCACCGGCGGAACGCCACCTCCGAACTTGCCGTGCAGCTCCCCGAGGTGACCGTCGTCGACGGCGGCACCAGCCGCGCCGATTCGGTCCGCGCCGCCTTGGCCGCCCTCCTGCCCGGCACGGAAGCCGTCCTGGTCCACGACGCCGCCCGTGCCCTGACACCGGAGGCCGTCTTCCACCGGGTAGCCCAGTCCCTGGCCGCCGGCGCAAAAGCGGTCATCCCTGTCATCCCGGTCGTCGACACCGTCAAAACGGTGGAACTGACCACGGGCGACGCCGCCGCGATCGCCCCGGAACTGGTCACCGGCACAGCCGCCCGGGAGACTCTCCGGGCCGTGCAGACCCCGCAGGGCTTCGAACTGGCCACCCTTCGCCGCGCCCACGAGGCAGCGGCGGGATTCGACGCCGTCCAGGCGGCCGCCGTCACGGACGACGCCATGCTGGTCGAGCTCCTGGGTGTTCCCGTCCATGCTGTGCGCGGCGCCAGCCAGTCGCTGAAAATCACCACGCCGCTGGACATGATCATTGCCGAGGGGCTCCTCGAAGGACCCCTGGGCACACGCTGGGTGGAAGGCTGACCATGACCACGAACGACGTACCCCCGGGCACGGCCCGCCCGGTCATCCCGCGGACCGGCATCGGCGTCGACGTCCACGCCTACGCCGCCGAGGACGCACCGCAGCCGCTCTGGCTGGGCGGGCTGTTCTGGGAGGGGGAGCGCGGACTGTCCGGGCATTCCGACGGCGATCCCGTGGCCCACGCCGCGGCCGACGCCCTCTTCTCTGCCTGCGGCGTGGGGGACCTTGGCACCCATTTCGGTACCGACCGGCCCGAATACGCGGGGGCGTCCGGGGTGACCCTGCTGGCGGAGGCGGCCCGCATCGTCCGCGCGGAAGGCTTCGAAATCGGCAACATCGCAGTACAGTTCGTCGCCAACCGGCCGAAGTTCGGACCCCGCCGGGAGGAATCCCAGCGCGTCCTCAGCGACGCGGCCGCGGCCCCGGTGAGTGTCTCGGCCACCACCAGCGACGGGCTGGGCTTCACCGGCCGCGGCGAAGGAATTACGGCGATTGCTACAGCCCTGGTCTACCGCACGGGTTAGTCCCGGGGCTGGCCAGGTTCCTGCCACCGGTACGCCGCCGGCAGGGCCCGGTCGGCCTAGGCTTAGAGGAGAATTCCCGTTCCGCGACAACAGGAGACCACCGTGAAAAAGCTGCTGCCCGCCGTCGTACTCCTCGCCGGAACTTTGCTGGCCGGCTGCGCGGGGAGCGGCACGGCCCCCGCCCCGGCACGGATGAGCGTCCAGGAAAGCTGCAACTTCCTCAACGGGGACAACTTCGTACCCACCGGAAGCCAGAAGGAGCAGGCGGGCCAGATCGCCCAGCACTACCAGGAAGTGGCGGACAAGGTTGCCCCTGAGGTGTCGGCCCCGATCCAGTCGATGGCGGACGTTATGAAAGAGGTTGCGGCCACCCCCGAAGGAACCAAGACTGCCGAGCAGACCGCACGCCTGACGGAGGAGATCAACAAGATCGGCCAGTACTGCAAGTAGGCAACCGTCCTCCGCCGCAACGGAGGGTGAAGGGCCCATCGGCTAATCTGGAGCGGTGACCTTGCGCTTCTACGACACTGCATCCGCCGAAGTCCGTGACTTCGTCCCCCTGGTTCCGGGCAAAGTGAGCCTCTACTACTGTGGTGCGACCGTGCAGGGCATGCCGCATGTCGGTCATATCCGTTCCGCCATCGCCTTCGACCAGCTCACCCGCTGGCTGCAATACCGGGAATTCCGGGTCACGGTGGTCCGCAACGCCACCGACATTGACGACAAGATCCTCGCCAAGTCCGAGGCCTCCTTCGGCCCGGACTTCGAGGACGAGCCCGGTGCCGTCCGCGAAGAGGAATGGTGGGCGCTGGCCTACCGGTATGAGCAGGAATTCCTCAAGGCCTACGACACCCTCGGCGTCTCCCGCCCCACGTACCCACCCCGCGCCACCCGCCACAAACCGGAAATGCACCCCCTCATCCAGCACCAGAACGACAGGGGCCACGCCTACCCCGCGACCGACGGCTCCGGCGACGTCTACTTCGAGGTCCGCTCCTGGAGCAAGTATGGCTCGCTGACCCGCCAGAAGGTCGATGACATGCAGGGCGCCCCCGACGCCGACCCGCGCGGCAAGAGGGACCCCCGCGACTTC
>JBKKDK010000022.1:0-3241 GCA_046708245.1 Arthrobacter sp. | reverse complement strand
AGGAGGTGGGCAAGCTGATCGCCGGCGCCGCTGCGGCCAGGCAGAAGCTCGCCACGTTCGCGATCGACGGCGAAATCACCTTCCGCAGCGCAGCTGACCGGGCCGCCTTTGCCGAGGAGCTTGGCGTCGCCGTGACCCGACTGGTGGACAAATACCACGACGGCGGCAGCACACCCGGCCCGAGCGGCACCCCGGCGGGCGGCGGGCGAAAGCACCGTCTCGTCGTCGCGCTTCACCCCGTTCTCAAGACCACAAGCAAACCCTCAGTGAAGGAGCAGGACAATGACTGACCAGCGTGAATTCGAGATCGTCGTCGACACCGAACTGCCGGGCACTCCGGAGCGCGTCTGGGAAGCCGTTACCAGCGGCACTCCGGCGTGGATGTTTCCCACGGACCAGTGGCCGGACGTCAAAACCGTGCAGGAATACCCGGCCCACCTCGTGTCCAGGATGGACGGGCCGGACGGCTGGTTCAACCAGCTGGAGCACGTCCTGGAACCGCTCGAGGGCGGCCGCGCCCGGCTGCACTACGTCCACAGCGGGATCTTCGCCGACAACTGGGACGAGCAGTATGACGGCGCCAGCAAGCACACCGAGTTCTACCTCCACACTCTGGGCCAGTACCTGCGGTACTTCGACGGCAAACCGGTGGTGTTTACGGACATCCAGTCTCCCGCGGCATCGCAGACCCCGGACGGATTTGAGCGGCTGAAGAAGGCGCTGGGTGCGGACGCTGCCGGGCAGGGCGCCGCTGTTGAGCTGGAGCTCGACGGCGTGGGGCGGCTCTCCGGCGCAGTGGACTTCGCCAATGAGCACTTTCTGGGGCTGCGGACCGCGGACGCGATGTACCGGTTCTTCGGCCGTAACGCCTTCGGCGCTCCCGTGGGCATGACCGTCCATGACTTCAGCGGCAATGGTGACTCGGGCGCAACCGCGAAGGCCTGGGGCGGCTTCCTCGACAAGGTCTACGCCTAGGGATCACCTGGCGACGCGCAAGATGCCCGGCGACGCGGGATCCGCCTGCCGACGCGCACAATGCCCGGCGACGCGGGAATACCCGTAGCGACGGGTATTTTGCGCGTCGCAGGGAAGGTTGCGCGTCGCAGGGGCGCAGGAGCGCAGGAGGGATCGAGGAAAGGCGCGGGCGGGTTCAGGCGATGGCGACGGCGGGCGGACTGGTGAGGTCCCGCCGCAGCTGGGGTGATGCCTCCAGCCTGTCCTGGGCGGAGCGCAGTGCCAGTACCGCGGTCTCGAGCTGCTGCGGAGCCAGGGTGAACGGCACACGGAGGAAGTGTTCGAAGGCCCCGCCGACGCCAAACCTCGGGCCGGCCGCGAGGCGGATGCCAAAGTCCGGGGCGATTACTGTCAGCGCCGTGCTGAGCGGAGCCGGCAGCCGGCACCAGACCGACAGTCCGCCGCCCGGCCGCTCCGCCTGCCACGTGGGCAGATGTTCGTCGATGAGCGCCAGCAGGGTGTCCCGGTTGGCGCGGAGCGAGGCGAGCCGTTCCGGGAGCGGTTCGGTGAGGTCGTTGACCAGGTGGGCTGCCGCGAGCTGCTCCACGATGGGCCCGCCCAGGTCCATGGTGGTGCGGGCAGCGGCAAAGCGCTGGATGAGTGACTCGCCGGCGCGGATCCAGCCGGTCCGCAGCCCGGCCCAGTGCGACTTGCTGAGCGACCCGATGGACACCACGGCCGGGCCGAACGCGGCCAGCGGTGTGGAAGGGGCGCCGTCGAGGTTGAGCTCCCGCATGGTCTCGTCCACCACCAGTACGGTGCCCGAGGCGGCAGCCGCACGGACCAGCTGCCGGCGCTGGGAATCGGGCATCAGCCGGCCGGTGGGGTTGTGGAAGTCGGGGACCACGTAGGCCATCGCGGGCCGCTGCTGGCTCAGAGCCGTTTCCAGGGCCTCGAGGTCCCAGCCGGACTTGCCGGCCCGATCCGCCGGCGGCATGGCGACCGGGACCGGGCGGCAGCCGGCCGCGCGGATGGCGTCGAGGGCGTTCGGGTAGCTGGGATGTTCCACAAGCACCTTGGCGGACCGGCCGGCGAGGGTGCGCAGGATGATGTTCAGCGCGTGCTGGGCACCGGAGGTCACGAGAATCTGCTGCGCGGTGGTGGGCACGCCGGCGGCGGTGTACCGGGCGGCGATGGCTTCGCGGAGCGGGCCTATGCCCAGCGCGTCGTACCCGAACCCGGGCAGCAGTTCCGGCAGCTCGGTCAGCGCCGCAGCGAAGGCGCGGTGCACCACCTCGCCGCTGGCCGGCAGGGAGGCGTAGGCAAGGTCCAGCAGACCGTCCGGAAGGGCCAGTCCGGGCGCCCCGCTCAGTGCCGATCCGCCGTCCGGCGCGGTCCCGCGCGGCCCGCGGTGCGGGATGCAGGTCCGGCCCCGGCTGCCCTGGCCGCTGCTCAGGAAGCCCTGCTCGCGCAGCAGGCTGTACGCGGCTGTCACGGTGGTGCGGCTGATGCCGAGCGTGGCGGCCAGTGACCGCTCGCTGGGCAGGGCGACGTCGAGGGGGACCCGGCCGTCAAGCACCAGCAGGCGGACGACGTCGGCGAGCTCACGGTAGGCGGGGGAGGCCCCGGGGTTCCACGCACCCAGGAGGCGGACCAGTGAGGTGGGGTTCAGGGAGCCGGACATAAAGCCAGTATCTCAGACTGGCTATGGATTGCAAGGCCAGTTCTGGGTGAGGATGGATGCCATGATGACCCGAAGGCTCCTCCAGCTCCTCATTGGCCTCGCCATGTACGGCGTATCGCTCGCGATGTTCATCCGGGCCGGACTGGGACTGGACCCCTGGGACGTCTTCCACCAGGGTCTCGCGGTCAAGACCGGGCTGAGCATCGGCACCGTGGTGGTGATCGTCAGCTTCCTTGTCCTGCTCCTGTGGATCCCGCTCCGGCAGTGGCCCGGCGTCGGCACGCTGTGCAACGCCGTGCTGGTGGGCGTGTTCGCCGACGTCGGGCTGGCCCTCATTCCGGAGTTCTCGCACCTGGGCGGGCAGATTGGAATGCTCGCCGGCGCCATCCTGCTCAACGGCATCGCCTCGGCCTGCTACATCGGTGCCCGGCTGGGACCAGGGGCGCGGGACGGGCTGATGACCGGACTCGCGCGGCGCACGGGCTGGTCCGTGCGGACGTCCCGCACCGGCATTGAGGTGGTGGTGCTCGCCGCGGGGTGGCTCCTGGGCGGTTCCGTCGGCGTCGGGACGGTGCTGTACGCCCTGGCGATCGGCCCGCTGGT
>JBKKDK010000021.1:0-4446 GCA_046708245.1 Arthrobacter sp. | reverse complement strand
TGACAACGCGGTCCACTCCCCTGACTTCGCGGGCTTTTGCCTGAATACCAAGGCGCCGGGCGGCGCCTACGAGGGCAAGAGCGGACTCGGGACCCGGGCAGGTGACCTCCAAGGATGAGGAGCGGCCCGGTTCAGTGAGGGAACCGTGGACCAGGAAGGCACCACGCCACACGGCCTCGGCGTCAGCGGCCGAGCCGTTGACCACCGCTGAGGGAAGTCCCCGCACAGGCCGGCCGCGGCCGTCCAGGAGGCCTGTCTGCCGGGCCAGGGACTCGCCGTCGCGGACCACCCGGACCACGTAGCGGCTGCCGCGGCGCAGCCCGCCGCCGGAGACGACGATGATCTCGCTCTGGTGCCCGTAAACCTCGGCGATGGCGGCACGGAGCCGCCGCGCGGTCGAGGCGAGGTCGACTTCGGCCTCGATCACGATCCGGCCGGAGATGATGTGCAGTCCCCCGGCGAAGCGAAGCATGGCCGACACTTCAGCCTTGCGGACCGAGGACTTCTTGATGTCCAGCCGGGAAAGTTCTTCCTTGACTGATGCTGTCAGTGCCATGGCACCTTTCCTACCTGTTCCCGAAAATGTCGTTGTAAGCCGTTGCCAGACGCAGCGGGTCGTGGATCGGCCTAGGGCTCGACGCCCCCACTTTACCCAACACCACCTCGGCTCCGAGCATCCCGGCCGCCGCTTCGAAATCGTGGAGGTCCGGGATCGACGCAGGGTCGGCGAGGACGACGTCGATGCTGAACTCGGGTGCGTAGTCGCGCAGCACGCGCAGGTGGTCGGCGGCGGTCATCCCGAGGGTTTCTTTGGTGTCCGTTGCAAGGTTCATGGTGAGGCAGCGGCGGGCCGCCGTCTGCGAAAGGGCTTCCCGCATTTCCGGGAGCAGCAGGTGCGGCAGCACCGACGTGTACCAGGAGCCCGGGCCCAGGACCACCCAGTCCGCCAGTTCGATGGCGGTGAGGGCCTCGACGCAGGCCGGGGCGTCCTCGGGCAGCAGCCGGACGCGTTCCAGGGAACCGGCCACGGCGCATTTCGCCTGCCCGCTGAGGGTCTGCAGCACCGAAGTGCCGTCCGGCGCGGTGATCCGGACCTGGCCTTCAATGGTCAGCGGAACGCTTGACATCGGCAGGACCTCGCCGCGGGCGCCCAGCAGGGCACCGGCCCATTTGAGTCCGGCCACGGTGTCACCGAGGAGTTCCCACAGGGTCACGATCAGCAGGTTGCCCATGGCGTGCGCGTCGAGGGAGCCGCCGGGGCCCTTGCCGGGCGCGAAGCGGTGCTGCATCACGTCGCGCCAGGTGCGACCCCAGTCGGTATCGTCACACAGCGCCGACAGCGCCATCCGCAGGTCGCCGGGCGGGAGGACGCCGTACTCCTCGCGCAGCCGCCCGGAGGAGCCGCCGTCGTCCGCGACCGTGACGATGGCCGTCAGTTCGGAGGTCAGCAGGCGCAGGGCGGAGAGCGAGGCGGAGAGGCCGTGGCCGCCGCCGAGGGCCACCACGGAGGGGCCCTTGGCCTGCTGGCTGGCGAAGCCGGAACTGGCCGGCGGGATGAGCGGCAGGGGTCCGGTGAGCAGGGCCATTATTCCCGGCCCAGGTCCCGGTGGGTGGTGGTCACCGTGACGCGCGGGTACTGCGCCAGCCGGCGGGAAAGCTCGACGGCGACGGCCACGGAGCGGTGTTTCCCGCCGGTGCAGCCGACGGCGATCGTGGCGTAGTGCTTGTTCTCGCGCCGGTAGCCGTCCAGGACGGGTTCGAGGGCCAGGACGTAGCGCTCCACGAAGTTGCTGACGCCCTGCGCCTCGAGCACGTAGTCGCTGACTTCCTGGTCCAGGCCGGTGTGCGGCCGCAGTGCTGGGACCCAGTGCGGGTTGGGGATGAAGCGGGCGTCGGCTACGAAGTTGGCGTCCACCGGGAGGCCGTACTTGAAGCCGAAGCTCATGACGTTCAGGCGCAGCGCGACGGGGCCGGTCTCGCTGAACAGCTCGGTGATGGCCGTGGCCAGTCCATGGACGTTCAGGGTCGAGGTGTCCAGGACGATGTCGGCGGAGGTCCGGAGTTCGTGCAGGAGCTCACGCTCGGCGGCGATGCCGTCCAGGATCCTGCCGCCGCCCTGCAGCGGGTGCGGCCGGCGGCCCTGTTCGAAGCGGCGCACCAGGACGTCGTCGTTGGCGTCGAGGAAGAGCACCCGGAAGCCGAGGCCGCTGGCTTCGAGGGACCGGAGCGCGGCGCGGATGTCGGCAAACAGCTCCTTGCTGCGGACGTCCATCACCACGGCGAGCTTGGAGATGGAACGGGGTGCGTGGGACACCAGTTCGGCCAGCGTTCCGAGCATCTGCGGCGGGAGGTTCTCCACGACGTACCAGCCGTGGTCCTCGAGCGCGTCCGATGCCGTGCTCCGCCCGGCACCAGACATGCCGGTCACCACGAGCAGTTCCGCCTCGACGGGTTTGACTGGCGTCATGCCGTCCGTCCCGGTGCCGGATTCCGCCGTCGACTCTGCCATCTGTGAAGCCCCATTCTGCTGTGCACTGCTCTTCGTCACGGCCCGGCTGCGCGTGCTGCCGCCGAACGGGCCGTTTCCCAAGTCCTTACCCTAGCTAAGTTTGCTGGAGCTAGCTAAGTTTCCAGGATTTCGCCGGTCGTCATGTTGATGGCGGGGACGGCGGGCACACCGGCCCCGTCCTCCGTGTTTAAGTGCCGCACGATCGCCTCGGCCAGCGAAGGCCCGATCCCCCGGGCAACAGTAAGTTCATCCGCCGTCGCCGCCCGGATGCTCTTGACCGAGCCGAACTGCGCCAGGAGCGCCTTGCGCTTGGATTCGCCCAGGCCGGGGACCCCGTCCAGGGCGGACACCGTCATGGCCTTGCCGCGTTTCTGCCGGTGGAAGGAGATCGCGAAGCGGTGCGCCTCGTCGCGGACGCGCTGGAGCAGGTACAGTCCCGCCGAGGCCCGCGGCAGGATCACCGGGAAGTCGCTGTCCGGCAGCCAGACCTCTTCGAGCCGCTTGGCAAGGCCGACGACGTAGACGTCCTCGATGCCAAGTTCGGCCAGCGCGCGGGCCGCGGCATTGACCTGGGGTTTGCCGCCGTCCACCACGACGAGGTTTGGCGGGTAGGCGAACTTGCTCCGCGGTGCGGGCGTCGTGGTGTCGGCAAACGATTCCGCAACGGCCGCACTGAGTATTGCCTGACGGCCCGTCTGGTGGCCAGGCTTCCGGGCCGCCTCCGCCAGCTCCGCCTTTTCCTGCAGGTAGTTCCGGAAGCGGCGGGTCAGGACGTCATGCATGGCGGCGGTGTCGTCATTCGCGGCGGCGCCGGTGACGGAGAACTTCCGGTAATCGGACTTCTTGGGCAGCCCGTCCTCGACCACCACCATGGAGCCGACCACGTTGGTGCCCTGGACGTGCGAGATGTCGAAGCATTCGATCCGCATCAGCGCCACGGGCAGCTCGAGGGCTTCCTGCAGTTCCTGGAGGGCCTGCGACCGCACGGTCAGGTCGCCGGCGCGGCGGGACTTGTGCAGCCGCAGTGCGTGCTCGGCGTTGTCCCGGACGGTGGACATCAGCGCGGCCTTGTCACCGCGCTGCGGGACCCGGATGTCCACCCGGGCGCCGCGCAGCTTGCCCAGCCATTCGGCGAGTTCGGCGGCGTTGCTGGGTTCGGCCGGGACCAGGATCTCGCGGGGCAGCCGGCCCTGGCTCTCGGCTTCCTCGCCGTAGACCTGCTGCAGCAGGTGCTCTACGAGGTCGGGGGTGGTGGAGTCCTCGACCTTTTCCACCACCCAGCCGCGCTGGCCGCGGATCCGGCCGCCGCGGACGTGGAAGACCTGGACGGCCGCTTCGAGCTCGTCCTCGTGCAGGGCGAAGACGTCGGCGTCCGTGCCCTCTGCGAGGACAACGGCGTTGCGCTCGAAGACCTTCTTGAGGGCTACGATGTCGTCCCGGATGCGGGCCGCCCGTTCGTAGTCGAGTTCGGCGACGGCGGCGGCCATCTCCTTTTCCAGCCTCGTGACGAAGGGTTTCGCTTCACCGCCCATGAAGGCGCAGAAGTCCTCGGCGAGGGCCCGGTGGTCCTCCTCCGAGATCCGCCCGACGCACGGCGCCGCGCACTTGTCGATGTAGCCCAGCAGGCAGGGCCGGCCGCTGGCCTGGGCCCGTTTCAGCACGCCTGCGCTGCAGCTGCGGACCGGGAAGACCCGCAGGAGGGTGTCCATGGTGTCCCGGATGGCGCCGGCGGTGTACGGGCCGAAGTAGCGGGTGCCCTTCTTGCGTTCACCGCGCAGCACCTGGACGCGCGGGAATTTTTCCGCCATCGTGACGGCCAGGTAGGGGTAAGACTTGTCATCGCGGAACATGACGTTGAACCGCGGCTTGAATTCCTTGATCCAGGTGTATTCCAGCTGCAGGGATTCGAGTTCGCTCCCGACGACCGTCCACTCAAC
>JBKKDK010000020.1:0-7285 GCA_046708245.1 Arthrobacter sp. | reverse complement strand
GTACCTGGACCCGGGCCTGCCTGAGGAGTTCCTGCCGGCCGGCTGGCACGGCCTCACGGCTGAGCAGATTTTCGCGGAGCTGCACCGGCTCCTGAACGGCCCGGCCCGCCAGCACGCAGAACGGCTGCTGGCGGCGACGGGAAGATCCGGGGCCGCCTAGGTGTTCTTCCCATTGACGTTGTGAACGCGGTCGATGGGTGAGTTGCCGCCGATGCCGGTATGGGGTCTGTGGTGATTGTAGTCGTGGATCCATGCCTGGTAGGTGCCGGCCCTGGCCTGGTCGGAGGTGTAGTGGCGGGCGTAGGCCCACTCGGCTGCCAGGGTGCGGTGGAAGCGCTCAATCTTGCCGTTCGTCTGTGGCCGGTAGGGGCGGGTGTATTTGTGGGTGGCCTGTCCGAGGGCGTCATTGAAGCAGCGTGAGCGGTAGCAGGAGCCGTTATCGGTCATAACGCGGAGCACGGCGATGCCCTGGGAGGCGTAGAACGCGTTGGCCCGGATCCAGAAGGCGGCTGCGGTCTCCTGTTTCTCGTCGGTGAGGATCTCCGAGTAAACGACGCGGGAGTGGTCATCGATGGCCGAATGCAGGAAGGAGTAGCCGATGGGCACGTGTTTCTTCTTGTTCCTGATACCTGCCGTGCCCAGAGTCCGGTGCCCGCCGCCTTCGGGGATTCTGCCCAGCTTCTTCACGTCGACGTGCACGAGCTCTCCCGGGTGGGCGCGTTCATAACGGACCGCGGAGGGTTTGCGTATGGGAAGGCCGGTGTTCATGTCCAAATGCCCCAGAAGCGGCATACGGTATCGGCTCAGGACTTTCGACACGGTCGATTGCGGCAGGCCCAAGTGATACCCGATGCGGTGGGGCCCCCAGCGGCGGCTGAAGCGCAAGGCGATGATTCGCCGTTCCGTGCGCCGGGCCGTACGCATCGGCGACCTCTTCGGACGTGATGACCTGTCGGTCAGACCGGACATGCCCTGGGCCCTGAAGCGGCTGACCCATCTGGATACCGTGGCCCGGGAGACCTGGAGTCGCTCCGCGACGCGCGCCTGCGTCCAGCCGTCTTCGAGGACGAGCCGGACAAGCTTCAGACGGCCTTCCGGTGTCAGCATCGCGTTGGCATGGGTAACGTAAGACATGAGGGCCTCCGTGGCATCAATTGAGTGTGGTAACCCAATCGATACCGGAGGCCCTCGCCTTATTACTTCAGGCCACGCTCACAACCTCCGTGGGAAGAACACCTAGACGAAATACATCTCGACCTGGAGGAAGCGTTCGGCTTCGGCCACGGCGGCCTCGAAGGCCTCCTGCTCCGTGGGGGATTTCCGGGGCTCGCGCGGATGCCACTCGTGCGGGGCGGAGTGGACCTGGGTGAAGCCGGAGCCAGGCGGGGCGTAGAAGATGCCGAAACGCTGCACGGGCCATTCCGGTGAGGTCTCGGGGGCGACCAGCAGGGCCGAGTCATAGGCCGGGTTGTACCACTGCGCGATCGGACGGCGCCGGTCCTCGGTGAAGAGCCCCGCGGCGAAGAGGGCGGCCGACTGCTGGCTCATCTGGCCGCACAGCCGGTCCCACCACAGCGGCAGAATCCCGGTGTCACACCGCTGCCACGTGGTCGGAAGGGGCGGAGGGTCCTGCCAGTGGGGCACAATCCAACTTTATCGCCCGCAGGGGGCCGGCAACAGGGCCGTGGGACATGCCCAGTGCTGGGGCTGGCGGGTGGACATAGGGCCTTGTGTCCGGTCCTGGGTCCATGGGGTGGACATGTCCTCCCGGGGGTGGTGCCCCGTGCTGTGTGGCCCGTGGGACATGCCCGGTGCTGGGGCTGGCGGGTGGACCTAGGGCCTTATGCCCGGTCCTGGGTCCGTGGGGTGGACATGTCCTCCCGGGGGAGGTCTCCTGTGCTGAGAGGGCCGTGGGACATGCCCAGTGCTGGGGCTGGCGGGTGGGCATAGTGCCTTGTGCCCGGTCCTGGGCTCCAGGACTGGACATGCCCCCCCCGGGGGTGGTGCCCTGCGCCGGGGAACCTAGTGGATTGAGGGCACGGTCCGGGGGCGGACGACAAGCCAGAGCGCGGCGGCGGCCAGGAAGATGCAGGCAGCCTGGACGGCGCCCATCGGGGTGGCCGAGCCGACGCCGAGCCAGCCGACCACGGGCGAGATCAGGCCCGCCATCATGAATGTCGCCGCGCCGAGCAGGGAAGCCGCGGTGCCTGCCTGCGCGCCGTGCTTGGCCAGGGCCAGGACCTGGACGCACGGGAAGGTGAAACCGGCGCCGAGGATGTAGAACCAGAGCGGCACCATCACGCCCCACAGCCCGAAGCCCAGCTGGTCGAAAATCACGATCAGGATCGACATGAGGAACATCCAGGCCGTGGAGCACGCCAGGATCCACTGCGGCGGGACCCGGCGGATCAGCCGGGCACTGGTCTGGACGCCGGCCACAATGCCGAGCGAGTTGACGCCGAACAGCAGTCCGTACTCCTGCGGGCTGAAGCCGTAGACGTCCTGGAAGAGGAACGGCGAGGCGGAGAGGTAGGTGAAAAGGCCGGCAAAGTTCATGCCGCCCACCATCAGCAGGCCCACAAAGATCCGGTCCGCGAACAGCACGCCGTAGCGCTGGCGGGCGGTCATCCCGGATTTCCCGCGCAGTTCCCGGGGCAGGGTCTCGCGGACCACGAAGATTGCAGCGATCAGCACACAGCTCCCGTACCCGGCCAGGAACACGAAGATGCCCGGCCACGGGGTCAGCAGGAGCAGCTGGGAGCCGATAACCGGGGCGAGGATGGGTGCCAGGCCATTGACGAGGGCCATCCGGGAGAACATCCGGACCATCGCGTAGCCGCTGAACAGGTCCCGGACCATGGCCATGGCCACGACGCCGCCGCCGGCCGCGCCGATGCCCATCAGGACGCGGAAGAGGCCAAGCGTCGTGATGTCGGTGGAGAGGGCGGCGCCCAGGGAGGCGCTGATGTGCACCGCGGTCGCCAGGATCAGCGGCATGCGCCGTCCGAACTTGTCGCTCAGCGGCCCCACCACGAGCTGGCCCAGGGCGAAGCCCACCGTCGTCCCCGTGAGCGTCAGCTGAACGGCCGCCTCGGACACGCCGAGGCTGGCTTCCAGGGCCGGGAAGGCCGGGAGGTAGAGGTCCACGGTGAACGGTCCCAGGGCGGTCAGCGCGCCGAGCATCAGGATGTAGAGGAGCTTGCGACGGCGGGTGAGGGAATCTCCGGGATTGTGGGGTGTAGTCACAGAGGTCCATCCTAGGCCCGGCACAGGCGCCGAAAGCGGCAGCAGGGGCGCGCCACACCCCGCCCGTAGGCCCGGGCCGGAGCCAGAATGGTAGTTTTGACACCGGGGTCCGCGTCAACGCGGCCCGGACCGGCAAGCCCGCGGAAGCGGAACCACAGACGTAACCAGTTAGGCGGGACCGATGAGCGGACGTCACAGCGGCGGAACAAGCGGAGCGCTGCGCATTTCAGCGCTGCCCCGGACCCTGAAACTGATCTTTAAGCTGGCGCCGCGTCAGCTCAATGACGAGATCGCGCTGGCGAAGGTCGAGATCAAGCGCAAGGGCATCGAGCTGGGCATCGCCGCAGCGTTCGCCGGCGTCGCGCTGGTGTTTGTCGCCTTCCTGCTCATCGGCCTGATCGTGGCTGCCATCATGGGGCTGGCCACGATCATGCCTGCGTGGCTCGCCGCGCTGCTGGTCTGCGGCGTCTTCCTGCTGATCGCCCTGATTGCCGGGCTGGTGGGTGTGCGGAAATTCAAGAAGGCCATGCCGCTCGTCCCCGAAGACACCATCCGTGGACTCAAGCACGACCTCGGCATCGCCAAGGAGGGCTCCGCCTTCAACGCGGCCGTCCTTAACCCGGACTCCGCCGAGTACAAGGCAGCCAAAGCCGCCAAGGCTGAGGCCGAGGCCAAGGAGAAGGCCGAGAAGGAAGCGAAGAAGGCCGCCGAGCCGGACTACGGCCCGCCGCCCACCGAGACCGAACTGCGGCGCAGGATCGTCCAGCGCCGGACGCACCTCACCGGCGTCCGCGACGAACTGAACGGCGAACTCGACGTCAAGACCCAGGCGCAGGCCGTGCTGGCCGCGGCCCAGGTCCGGCTGCAGGACGGCAAGGCGCAGCTCAGCGGCAAGGTCGCCGGATTCCGGTCCTCGACCGGCGCCGGTGCAGCGGAGCAGCTGGGCCGGCGCTGGAAGCCGCTCGCTTTCCTCGCCGCCTCCAGCGCTGCACTCGTGTTCCTCCTGCGCAAACTGATCAAGGGCTAGGCAGCCCGCTGAACTGCAACCCGATCGTTGCCGGCCACGGAAGGGGGAACGGATGAAGTTCATCGGTGCTGGTGCCCGGCCTGGGCATTCCCAGATCCACCACGACGCGGTCTTCACCGTCCCCAATGTGCTGACCGTGGTGCGGTTCCTGGGCGTGCCGTTCTTCATTTGGCTTGTGCTCGGCCCGAAGGAATATGGTTACGCCGCCCTCGTCCTGGCCATCATGGCCAGCACCGACTGGGTGGACGGCTACATCGCCCGGCGCTTCAACCAGATGTCGAAGCTTGGCAGGATCATGGATCCCATCGCTGACCGGTTATCGCTGATCGCTGTCGCCGTGACCCTGGTGATCGCCGGCGTCGTGCAGTGGTGGTACCTCGCTGCACTGCTCGTCCCGGACGCGATCCTGCTCGCGGTATCGCTGTACTACTTCCACAGCCACCCGGATCTGCCGGTCAGCCGGATCGGAAAGGTCCGGACGGGGCTGCTCCTGACCGGAACGCCCCTGCTCGTCCTCTCCAAGCTCCCCATCCCCGGCACCGAGACCTACGCCGTCATCGCCTGGATTTTCCTGGGCCTGGGGCTCATCGGCCACTGGATCGCCGGCTACAACTATTTCCGCGCCATCATCCGCAAAGGCAAACAAGTTAAAAACGTCGACGACGGCGGCCTCCCCTGATGGTCTGGATGGCTGTAATGCTCGCGGTGCTCGGCGCCTTCTGCCTGGCTTTTGGCGCACAGCGCCAGGGAAGCGCGGTGAAGGCCGACACCGGGGGACTGGCGCTCAGCAGCCACGGCATGCTCCGGCTGCTCCGCAGCCCCCGGTGGGTGTTCGGGCTGCTGCTGCTGTGCATAGGCATGGCGATGAACGCCGTCGCCCTGGTCATGGCACCGCTCACCGTGGTCCAGCCGATCGGGGCGATCGCCCTCGTCATCACCACGATCGTGAACGCCAAGGACCAGGGCCTGAGCATCAACCGGGCCACTGTGGTGGCCATCTCCGCGTGCGTCGCGGGCTCGGCACTGTTCGTGGTGATGGCGGTCAACGTGACCCAGGAGAACCACCGGGTCAGCTCCTCGGACGAGCTGACCATCGTGCTGCTGCTGGCCTTGGCTGTGGGACTGTTCGGCACGCTCGCGCTGATGTTCAAGCACCGGATGAGTGCCTTCATCTATATCCTGGGCGCGGGTATCCTGTTCGGCTTCATGGCCGTCCTGACCCGCATTATTGGCAAGCACCTGCTGGAGCCGAACGGCGCGGGCGTGCTGAATGTGCCGTGGTATTCCCTCGTGGCCATTGCCGCCGCGGGCGGCCTCGGATCCTGGTTCGTGCAAAACGCCTACTCCGGAGGGCCGCCGGATCTCGTGATTGCCGGGCTGACCGTGATTGATCCGATCGTCGGGATTGCGATCGGCATCACGATCCTGGGCGAACTGCGCCCCGATGTCCATGCCGTGGCCGCGATTGCGATGGGGACGGCCGCTTCACTTGCTATCGTGGGAGTGATCGCCCTTTCGAGGCACCACCCCGAGGTCACCAAGCGCAAGAAAGACGCGCGGAAGGCCGCGGGCCGGGTGTCCTAGGGCATCGGTTCGAGATTTCACCAGTAGGCCCGGCGCCTGCGCCGACGGCCAGCCGGCCACCGCAGCCCCAGCTGCCCGCACCGTGACCACCAGGAGCTCCCCACGTGACCATGCCCGACACCCAGCACCCGTTGACCGTCCTGATCGCCGCGGACACCTACCCGCCGCACGTCAACGGTGCCGCCCAGTTCGGCTACCGCCTCGCCAAGGGAATGACCGCCCGCGGCCACGACGTCCACGTCCTCGCCTGCCGTCCCGGCAAGGGCAAGAGCTTCAGCGAGTTCCGCGACGAGGCAACTGTCCACCGCCTGCGCTCCCACTCCGTGCCGACGCACGAATACTTCCGCATCACGTTCCCGTGGGAGATCAAAAAGGAAATCAGCCTGCTGTTCGACCGCATCCAGCCGGACGTCGTGCACATCCAGAGCCACTACATGATCGGCGAGCATGTGCTCTACGAGGCAGTAAAGCGCGGCATCCGGATCGTTGCGACCAACCACTTCATGCCCGAGAACCTGAACCCGTTCCTGCCGTTCCCGCAGTGGTTCAAGGACATCGTGGGCCGCATCTCGTGGAAGGACATGGGCAAGGTCATGGGCCAGGCCGACGTCGTCACCACCCCCACGCCGCTGGCCGCCAAGGCGATGCACCAGCACGCCTTCCTCCGCAAGGTCCTCCCGCTCTCCAACGGGATCGATGCAGCCGCCTACGAACTCCGCGCCGGCGAGACGCTGGAACGCCATGCCAGCCCCACCGTGCTTTTTGTCGGCCGGCTCGCCGAGGAGAAGCACGTCGACGTGCTGATCGACGCTGTCGCCAAGACCCCCAGGGACCTGGACATCCACCTTGAAATCGTCGGCGGCGGGGAAGTGCGGCCCGCCCTCGAAGCGCAGGTGGCCCGGCTTGGACTTCAGGACCGGGTGAAGTTCCTGGGACTGGCGAGCGATGCGGAGCTGCGCCAGGCCTACCTCGCGGCAGACGTCTTCTGCATGCCCGGCACGGCCGAGCTCCAGTCCCTCGTGACGCTCGAGGCGATGTCGGCCTCCACCCCGGTGCTGCTGGCGGACGCCATGGCGTTGCCGCACCTGGTGCACGACGGCGAGAACGGCCACCTGTTCACCCCCAATGACAGCAACGACCTGGCCGCAAAGATGGCCCGGCTCTTCACGCTCCCGGCCGATGAGCTCGCGGCCATGGGCAAGACGAGCCGGGAGATGGTGGAAAACCACAGCATCGAGCGCACCCTCCGGACCTTCGAAGACCTCTACCGCGGAGCCAGCTACGACGACCTGGTGGTCTAAGGCGCGGTGCTGCTGACCGGCGGCGGCGATTAGTATTGTTAGAGTGTTTTTCTGCCCGGATGCGTCCGGCTCCGAGTGGGCCGGACCAAGTCCGGGCCCCTGGGGCTATAGCTCAGCTGGTTAGAGC
>JBKKDK010000019.1:0-6972 GCA_046708245.1 Arthrobacter sp. | reverse complement strand
CCGCGCGTGCCGGGCGGCGAGCCCTGGCCGCCGGCGGGCGAGGTTTCGGTCTCAGCGCCGGCTCCGTCCGGGGCTCCCGCCGCAGTCGCCACGCCCGCGCCCGTCCCAGAAGTTGCTGTCGAGAAAGCAGCAGTGCCGGCAGCGGCGCCGCCATCAGCTGCTCCGGACACCGCACCCGCCACGCCGACGGCGGCGGGAACCACCTCGCTGCGCCGCGGACTTCCCCGTGTCCCCGGCGGGGAACCGTGGCCGCCGGCTGGACTTGCGCCGGCAGCCGCGGTCCCTGCGGTGCAGGCAGCCCCCGAACCCATTGCCCCGGCTCCGGCCCCGACTGCCGGAGTGGTGGAGACTGTTGCCGAGGCGGAGCCGCCGGCGGCCGCGAGTGCACCGGCCGTCGCCGTCCCAGCACCAGCCGCCCCCGCCCCGGCGCCGTTGGCACCGTCTGTCGCCGCCGAAAAGCCCGTACAGCCAAAGGCCGAGGCAAAGCTCTACGGTTCGCGCACCCTGGGCCAGTGGATCAAGCGCGTGCTGCTCCTCGCCGTCGGCGCCGTGGCCGCCGCCGGGATTCTGGTGCTTGCCGCGCGCGGGGTGACCACGCTGCCGGGCGTGCCGGAGTTCCTGGTGCGGTACCCCGGCGAGTACCACCTGCCCGAGTCCGCCGAGTCCGGCTTCCCGTGGTGGGCGCAGTGGACGCACTTCCTGAACATCTTCCTGCTTGTGCTCATCATCCGCTCCGGCTACCAGGTGCGCACCCAGCAGAAACCGCCGGCGTTCTGGACCCCGAAGCGCGGCGGCAAGAAGATCAGCATCAACCTGTGGCTGCACCAGTCGCTCGACATCTTGTGGCTGGCCAACGGACTCATCTTTGTGGTGCTGCTGTTTGCCTCGGGCCGCTGGATGCGGATCGTGCCCACCAGCTGGGAGGTGTTTCCGAACGCGCTCTCCGCGCTGCTGCAGTACATGACGCTGGACTGGCCCGTGGAGAACGGCTGGGTGAACTACAACAGCCTGCAGCAGCTCATGTACTTCCTCGTGGTGTTCATCGCGGCCCCGCTCGCGGCGGTAACGGGTGCACGGATGAGCGAGTTCTGGCCGAAGGACGCGAAAACGCTGAACAGGATCTACCGGGTGGAGGCCGCGCGTGCGCTGCACTTCCCGACCATGCTGTTCTTCGTGCTGTTCATCCTCGTCCACGTGTTCCTGGTGTTCGCCACCGGTGCGCTGCGCAACCTGAACCACATGTTCGGCGGCACCGATGTAGTGAACTGGGTCGGGTTCTGGCTCTTCGCGGCCGCCATCGCAATCACGGCGGCCGGATGGTATGCCGCCCGCCCGCTGGTGCTCGCACCGATCGCGAAGCTGTTCGGGCAGGTGAGCAGCCGCTAGACGTTGCTTAGCGCTGGACCAGCGCATGGATGCGCCGGGAGATTTCCTCGCCTGCCAGGATGCCGCGGGCGTCGGTGACGCGCAGGTGATCCCGGCGGAAGTCGGTGTCGGCGAGTTCTCCGTGGGAGGGCCGGAACGCGACGTCGGCTTCGGCCAGCATCTGACCGTCCAGCAGCGAATCCCCGGCGGCGATCACCCGTGAGGCCCCGGTGCGCCGGGCGACTTCTGCGACGGCGCTGTTTTTCGTCACCGCCTGCGGTACGCAGTAGAGCTTGCGCCCCTGCACGGACACCGTCCAGCCGAGCGAAGCACACCATGCGTCCAGCTCCCGTACGAATTCCGCGGGCATAAGGTCCCGGTCCACCATGGCGTAGAGGAAGAGTTCTTCGGCCCGGCGCAGCCGGAGGATCCAGGACCGGTAGGCCTCCCGGGACAGAAATTCCTCGATGACGGGCAACGGCGCGGAGCCTTCCGAGACCCGTTGACTCACGGTGTCCTGCCACTCGATGTCCCGCTCGCCGTTCTTGAGCAGGACGCCGCCGTTGGTGGTGACCGCGTATTCAGGCACGGCTCCGGGCAGCCGGACCCGCCGGTACTGGGCCTCGGTCCGGGTGGTCACCGGGACGAAAATGGTTGTCCGCGTCAGGTCGAGCAGCAGCCGCTCGGCGGTACGGGTCATAAACGAGATCGGCACCCCCTCATGGAGCTCCACGACCACCAGGTCCGGTGCCAGGTGGTCCGGGACGTCCAGGAAGAAGGCTTTCGCGGAATAGATGAGGGTACGGTCAAGGTCCGAGGCCACCAGGACGGAATTCACAGGGCGGCCACCGAAGGAATCCCATCGGCATCCGATGCCCCGCTGAACGTCGGTTCGATGAGCCCCACGCAGCTGAAGGGCAGGTCCGGCACCTCCAGCACCGGGACACCGCGCTGCTGTGCCAGCAGCAGGATGTGGGCGATCTCGGGCGCGGCATCGGGACGCACCAGGACCTTCCACGGCACCCTGCGCAGCAGCACCCGTGTTGTCTCGCCGACGCCGGGTTTGATGAGGTTCAGGTCGTCGATCCCGTGTTCCCGGCCAAGGCTTTCCACGGCGAGCCTGCCGGCCCAGGTGGGCGTCCGGTCCGCGGCCAGCAGGGCCCCGGCTTCTGCCCGGGCGGACGCTTCGACGGCTGGGAAATGGACGGAGACGGCGGCCAGGAATTCCCGTGAGACATCGTCACCGCGCAGCTGGTCATAAAACTTGGCCCCGTGGAAGTCGTGCGGGCCGATGAACTCCGTATTGAGGACCGTGCGGGACACGAGCCCGGAGACGGTCGAGTTCAGGCAGGCGGAGGGAATGAGGTAGTCCTCGCGCGTGCCGTACATGTCGGCGCAGTGCCCGGGATCGGCCAGCACGGCGAGGTCCTTCGGGAAGGCAACACCGTCGGTGTCGGCGAAGCGGTCGACGGCGACCGAGAGTTCGCGGGTGATCGCGCCTTTTCCGGTCCAGCCGTCCACAAAGAGGATCTGCTCCGGGTCATGGTGGGCGGCCAGGTATCGCAGTGCCGTCTGGTCCAGCCCGACGCCGCGCACGATGCTCATTGTGAAGTGGGGCAGGTCGATGCCATGGATCTGCTGCGCCCAGCGGCGCATCAGGATGCCCACCGGCGTGCCGGCCCTGGCCAGGGAAACCAGCACAGGCCGGTTGCCGCGCGCCGCCAGCGCCATCTCGGTCACGGTGCCCACGGCCTGCGCGACGCGCGCGGAGGAGCGGTCCAATGCGTCCCGGTACAGCTGCTGGTACTCCTGCGAGGGCGAATATTCGATCGGCAGCGATTCTGCATAGCTCCCCCGGCCCGCTTGCATCACGGCTTCACGATCCGCCGCCGGCGCTTCCAGCGCCGCATCACCGATATCCTTCAGCAGCCACGTGACGTCGTACGGGGCGTAGGACCCGAATGCCGGTCCGGCCAGCGGCGCCGGGAGGACGGGTGCGGCGGGCAGCAGGACGACGACGACCGAGCGGCAGGCGGCGCTGAGCGCCTCCGTCACGCTGCCGGGACCCGAGAGGACATCCGCGCTGGTTCCGGGTTCGGGCATCAGCACGATCGTGCCGAATCCGCGGCCGGCGGGGGAAACATTGTGGGCGAAGCGCACGCCGGGCCCGTCCACAGTGGTGTCATGGCTGGCGAACCGCACACTGCTGGTGATGGCGTAATCCGGGCGGTCAAGGGCGACGATCGGGGATCGGGTGGTAGTGGAGAACCGGACGACGCGGCCCGGATTGAGCCGGTCCAGCTCATCGGCAACGGCCAGGGGCACGTGGATGAACTCCTCGCTGCCCAGGACGAGGACGGACTCATCGGCGGCCCCCTGCGGAAGCATTTGCTGGATCGATTCCCCGATGCGAGCCAGGGTGGCCGCCGAGGGGGAACCGCCGTTGCCGAACCGGTCGCTCCGGACAGCTCCCCCGGCGTTGAGGAAGGTGACCGTTCCAGGTGCCTCTTCCGGGGTTGCCGGCGTCTGGGGCAGTGACGCCACCACCTCGTCGGCGCGCTGGAGAATGTCCGTGCCCAGGGTGATCTGTCCCGTGGCCAGGGCCACCACCCGGATGCGGGTTCCGAGCCGTTCCGCCAGTTCGTCGAACCTGGTCCGGTCACACGGTGTCCGCAGGTCCACAAGCGCAGCCACCGTGTAGCTGGGGTGCGGCGCCAGGGCGTGGAGTTCGGTGATGGTGTTGATAATTGTGGCCCCGGTGCTGAGTTCGTCGTCGACCAGCACCACCGGTTCATGGGCGTTCAGGCGCCGCGGATCCGTGGGCAGCAGCCGGTGCGAGGTGGCGTGCGAATGTGATTCCTCGAAGGACCCGTAGGCGGCGGCGCCCGCCGGGGCGTGCCGGGAGGAGTGGATGTAATACGAGCCGATTGTGTCCGCCACAAGCCGGCCCAGGCCGGTGGCCGTCTCCGCGTAGCCGATGGTGATGACCTGCCGGTTGCGGGTTTTCAACCCGGCCAGCTGGCGCCGAAGGCCCTCCAAAGCGGCCCGCCGGCCGCCGTCGTGCGTGTCCCCGCGCAGCACCGCGGCGAGCCCGTTAGCAATGGTCCGGGAGGCCGGTAGCGGCTCCGGGGAGTCGGCCAGCGCCTCACCGACGAGCACGCCCAGCAGCTCACCGGCGGCCATGACCAGCCCGGGTTCCGACGGGACGTGTTTGCCCAGCACCCGGGACACCAACAGGTGGGCCCGCTTGGGGTTGCGGCGCAGGGCCAGTCCCACCAGGTCCTCGACGGGCAGCAGGCTGGCGGAGTGGTCCGTCGTGATGCCGACGCCGAGCGCGTCACGCACAAAGCCGCCGGTCCAGGGGTGCTGGCTCAATTCATGCTCGCTTCCAGAAGGTCAACGTACGTGATGTTCTCGGCGGCAACTCCGAAGGCTGCGGCGCGCAGCAGCGTCTGGCCGGCCCAGGCCTGATGCGGCTTCATCTCATTCATCTTGTTGCCATACGGCGAGGCCGAGGCGCCGCCGCCGTTCTTGCCGGCGATCTCCAGCGCGTCCACGTATTACTCCTGGCTGACCACGCACATGGCATGGACCAGTGGCACATGGGTGGGGTGGATGACCGTCTTGCCCAGCAGCCCGTTGGCCAAATCCAGTTCGATTTCGCGGATCAGCCCGTCGAGGTTGGCCGTCAGAATCCGATCGCGCAGGGGCATCTCATTGGCCTCGGCGAAGGGAGTGCGTCGCAGCAGGGGGCGCAGCACCCGCTCGCTATTGCCGTAGTGCTCCCAGACAGGGCCGGAAATCACGAATCCGTTGTCCGGCCGTCCCAGCATGTTCACGATGTCCCCGATCACGGAGGCGACCACCTTGACGTCATAAATGGTCAGGTCCCGGGAGCGGCGCAGGCCGAAAGCACTGGACATGTCCGTGGCGCCCACGCGGACGGCCAGAACATCCTCCCGGTTGGCTTGCAGCACGTCGCGGATACCGGACAAGGTACTGGCCCGGGTCTCGCCGTGGATCATGACCGGCGATTCCATGATGGGCATGATCCGCAGCCTGCGGCCGCCCACGCGGGAGGCATTGATGCTGTGCAGGGCATCCAGGAAGCGCTGCGCCAGGCCGGTCTCATTCTCAAACTTCGGAATGACAAAGCCCATCAGCAGGTCCAGGGCCTTGCCGCAGCGGCGGGCCAGGCTCAGCATCTGCTCCGGGGTGCGGACCCGGAGAAACAGCAAAGGCCCCTCGTCGGAGTGGAAGGCGCCTTCGGGGTCGCTGCCGCTGTCGCCACTCCTGTCATCGTCGCTGCCGATGCCGCTCCCGCGGCCCGGCCCGGCGGAACCGGCATGCAGCCGGGTCAGCGTGTTCACGACGTTGGTCTCGGCGGCGTCCACCGCATCATCGGCAATGGAATCCTCAAGGCAGATCACCATGCTCAGGCAGCCGCGGGCCGCCTGTTTGCGGATATCCTGCGCCAGGTTCGGGCGGTCCGCCGGGCAGTAGAGCGTGGCGCCCAGGGCCACGGCCAGCAGCGCGGGGTCCGAGCCGAGGCTCAGCTCCTGCGGAACGGTGTGGAAAAGGCGCGAGGCATGCTCGTCGCTAAGAAAACTGAAATGGCGCATGCCGTCCCGTCAGGGTCCCTGCCGGCGGGCGGCAGCTTTGGTGGTCATGGAAAAGCCGAATTCCTGCCACAGCAAGGCGGCATCGGCGCTGGCCGGCACCGGTTCCGCACGCAGCTCGATGACTCCGTCGATCGTGGTCAGGGACAGGATGTATCTGAGCTCCCCGCCGGCCGCGGGCAGCGTCACGGTGCCCCGTCGAAGATCTCCACGGTCAGCGGGGCCAAAGGCTGTCCGATAAAGAGCGCCCGGCGCAGTTCGCGGATATGCCGCAGCGCCACGGCTGCCGTCCCGTCCACGTAGCCGACCAGCGGGCGGTTTCCCGAGCATCTGATGGAAGTGCCGGAGACGGTGCCGTCCACGGTCATGGCCCCGGTCACGCGCTCTGAGCTTTCCCATGCCGCCGAGGTTGCCCCCGTCACCAGCAGGCTGCCAATCGCCGACTGGCGCGGGTCAAGGCGGATCATCGGCGTCTGGGCGTCGAGCAGCCGCGTCGCGCCGATCCCAGGAGCCGGAAAGAGCCGGGCGGGCCTAGCCGCGGCTGCCAGCCGGGCTCCGGCCGATGGGGTCGCTTGCGAGGTGGCTGACGCGGTGGCTGCTGCTGGGAGTGTGGGCGCGGGCGATCGGCTCAGGGACAGCGACGGGGCGGCTGTCGGGGCCGCAGGGGACACCGGAGACGACGGCGCCGCCGTCGCCGGGACGGTTGCCGGGACGGATGTTTCAGCGCGGGCGTCCCTGCCAGCCTGGGCGGCCGGTTTGACCCGCCGGCTGAGGTAGGTGATGTCCGTGCGGATGCTGGACCTGTTCAGTGCCATCGCCTAGACGTCGAACCGGAAGTCGGCTGCCACGCCGCGCAGGCCAGTCGTGTAGCCCTGGCCCAGGGCCCGGAACTTCCAGTCCTCGCGGTGGCGGTACAGCTCTCCGAACATCAGGGCGGTGATGTCGTCCTGCTGGGACTGGGGAATATCGAAGCGCACCAGCTCTTGAT
>JBKKDK010000018.1:0-5884 GCA_046708245.1 Arthrobacter sp. | reverse complement strand
GTGCACCGGCGGTGGGGTGCGCCTTCGGGGGCGGGGCGCTGCGGGGTGGGGTAATTAGATACTTGTTTCACATATGGAGTTTGGGGGTGAAGTGATGAGCTGGCCCGGCGGGAGGGCGGCGGACTGCCTTCCCGCCGGGCTGTTATGCACTCCGGCGCATAGCGCGCGGGGGGAGCGTTATTTCTTTTCGGTGTCCAGGAACTTCTGGAAGTCCGCGTGGGCCGTGTCAGCGGCGGCGGACGCGTCAGCGCCGGTGATGGTGGCAACGATCGGGCCGCCGACGATTTCGCGGGCCTTGCCGACGGTGACTACCTCGGGACGGTCGTGGCCGATGCCGTTCTTCGCGCTGGCGGCGATGGCTTCGGCCAGATCCTTCGGGTACGTGGAGGTACCCTCGGCATCGGACCAGACGGAGGCGCGGGGTCCGGGGACACCGGCCTTCTGCGCGGCCAGGGTGCGTTCCTTACTCGTGGCCCACTGGATGAACTTCCAGGCGTTGTCCTGGTTGCCTGATGCCTGGTTCACGGCCAGGCCCCACGACGGGATGTTGTACGGCTTGGATCCTGCCGGGCCGGCGGGCAGGGCGGCGAAACCGACCGTGTCAGCGACCTTGGACTTGGCGGGGTCGGTGGCGTTCTTGTAGAGCGAGTCGGCTTCGGTGTAGAAAGCGGCCTTGCCCTGGGTGAAGATGGCCATCGCCTCGGGCCAGCTCATGTCGGTGCTGACGTTGGCGGGGCCGTAGTTGCGGATCAGGCCGCCGTAGTACGCGTAGGCCTTCTTGGCGGCGTCCGTGTTGACGGCGGACTTGCCGCTGGAGTCGGTGAAGTCGCCACCGAAGCTGTACAGGAAGCTGGAGAACTGGGTGACGGCGGCGGACTTGCCGGTGCGGGCCACGAAGCCCGCGACGTCCGGGGAGGAAGCCTTGATGGCCTTGGCGGCCGCCTCGAGCTCCTCCATGGTCTTGGGAACCTCGAGGCCGGCGGCCTTCAGCAGGTCCTTGCGGTAGTAGAGGACTTCGCGCTCGGTGATGATCGGGACGCCGACCACCTTGCCGTCAGCGGTGGTGGCCTTGACCGGGCCCTCCTGGTAGTCCTTCCAGTCCCACGCGGTGTCCGAGGAGACCTTGGACGTGAGGTCGGCGAGGTAGCCGTTCTTCGCGAACGCCCTGCCTTCCTGCAGCGGGCGGTACATCATGACGTCGATCTCGTCGCTGCCGGCGTTGAGCTTGACGTTGTACTGGTCAGAGAGCTGGTCTTCGCCGAGCTGGGTCAGCTCGACCTTGAGGCCGCTGGACTTCTCGAATTCCGGGATGGCTGCCTTGATGCCTTCGGTCCAGACGTGGTTGGCCAGCGTGACCCGGACGGTTCCGGCAGTCTTGGCATCGTTGCTGCCGCTGCCGCCACTGCAGGCGGTGAGGCCCAGTGACAAGGCCGCGGCGACGGCCGCGTACTTCACAATTGAACGTCGCTTCATTACGACTCCCTTGGTTTCAGGGCCGGCGGTCAACGCCCAGCCATCCGCACATGCATCTTTACATCTGCTCTGGAAGCGATCATAGAGAAATAAAGCAGACTTAAACAAGCCCCTTGCGCTCACCCGTATGATTTATTTTATGAAAACCCCAAAGGCGGAGTTCCCGGCAGACCTGCACTCCGTGCTGGTCCAGAACCTGGGGCTCGCTATCGCCGAGGGGACCCTGGCCCCGCACTCGATCCTGCGGCTGGACGAGCTTGAGACCCAATACAACGTGTCCCGCTCTGTGGTCCGGGAAGCCACCCGGGTGCTTTCCTCCAAGGGCATGCTGGAATCACGGCGGCGGCTCGGCACCGTGGTGCAGCCCGAGGAATCCTGGAACCTGTACGACCCCCAGGTGATCCGCTGGCGGCTCGCGTCCTCGAGGCGGCTGGAGCAGCTGCGGGCGCTGAATGAACTCCGCGGCGCGATCGAGCCGCAGGCTGCCCGCCTCGCGGCCGAAAGGGCGTCATGGGACGCCGGCAGCGACCTCGTCTCCCAGGCGGCCCGGCTGTGGGCCGCAGGCCAGCGCGGGGACCGTGAACTGTTCCTCCGGCTGGATATCGATTTTCACGCCGCGGTGCTCCGCGCCTCGGGCAACGCCATGTTCTCCCAGCTGCACAACCTGGTCACCGAGGTGCTGACCGGGCGCACCGAGCACGGGCTGATGCCGCAGCTGCCGCACCACGAGGCCCTGCAGCTGCACGTGGACGTGGCCAGCGCCATCCAGCGCGGGGAGGCGGACGCGGCCCACGCCGCGATGAACCGGATCGTGGAACAGTCCACCGAGGAGATGGGCGATATCTGGTCCAGCCACCAGCTGGACTCCGCCTAGGCCGACGCCTGCGCGGGTCCGCAGCCGCCCTCCCGAAATCGGGTCAGTTCAAATCGGGTCAGTCTTCCGTGGGGCTGGTCCGCAGCGGGTGGTATTTCCGCCAGCTGTGCTCCGGGGCGAAGCCCAGCAGCCGCTTCGCCTTGTCGATCGAGAGCATGGTTTCGTGCTCGCCCAGGTCCTTGACCACCTTTACCTTGGGGAACACCTCGGCGGCGAGGCTCGCGCTCGAGCGGCCCATCACCGTGTCGTCGTTGGCGATGATAAAGGCCTCGAAGCCGGGCCTGCCGTGATCCAGGGCGCGGGCAACGGCCTGGGCGCCGTCCCGGCCGTCAATGTAGCCCCAGAGATTCCACTTGCGCAGCCGCGCGTCGGCATCGAAGGAGGGGAACTCCTCGTAGTCCTCCGGATCCATGACGTTGGAGAACCGCAGGCCGGTGATGCTCAGGTCCGGATCCCAGCGGGTGAGCTGGATTGCCATCTGCTCCTCGAGGTGTTTGACCAGCGAGTACGTGCTTTCCGGCCGGGCCGGGTACTCCTCGTCCACCGGGAGGTAGGGCGGGTCGGTGTCGAACGGCAGCCCCAGCACCGTCTCGCTGGAGGCGTATACGATCCTCTTGATCCCGGCCCGGCGGGCGGCCTGGAAGACGTTGTAGGTGGCCTGCATGTTGTTCTCGAACGGGGCGGCGTCGGGGGCAAGCCCGGGGGCCGGTATCGCGGCAAGATGCACGACGGCGTCGAAGCCGGCGTGGCGGTCCTCCAGCCCGAGGATCACGTCCAGCACCTGGCCGTAGTTCCGCAGGTCCACCTCGGCGAAGCCGCGCCCTCGCGGCCCGGTGCGGTCCAGGTTGGTGACCTCATGGCCGTCCTCGCGCAGCCGGCGGACCACGCTCCGGCCCAGTTTTCCGCTTCCTCCGGTAACAGCAACTCTCATCAGGGTCTCCTCTGGGTTCTCTGGTGGGTTCCACCCTAGGCGGCCAGGAGGTACCGCGCGAACCAGTCCCGGGCGAGGATGGCCGCGGCCGCCAGGGTGCCGGGTTCTTCGAAGAGGTGCGTGGCGCGCTGGACGACGGCCAGCTGGTTGGGGCAGCGCAACATGGATTTTGCCTTGCGGTTGAGCTCCAGCACGTCGTAGTCGAAGCTGCCGACAATCAGGAGGGTCGGCGCCCGCACTGCCGACAGCCGCGGACCGGCGAGGTCCGGCCGCCCGCCGCGGGAGACGACGGCGGCGATCCTTGCGGAAGGTTCGGAGGCGGCCCACAGGGCAGCTCCGGCGCCGGTGCTGGCACCGAAATACCCGACCCGGCAGGACGCGGTGTCTTCCCGGGTGCCGAGCCAGTCCGTGGCCGAGGCCAGCCGGCGGGCAAGCAGCTCAATGTCGAAAACGTTGGCGCGGCTGTGTTCCTCCCCCGTGGTCAGCAGGTCCAGCAGCAGCGTGCCAAGGCCTGCCTGCTGCAGCACCCCCGCCGCAAAGCGGTTCCGCGGGCTGTGCCGGCTGCTGCCGCTGCCGTGCGCGAACAGCACCACACCCGCGGCCGGAACCGGCAGGTGCAGCTGGCCCTGGAGGCGGACGCCGCGGGAGGGTATCTCCACTTCCTCGTCGGTGTCGGCTGGGTCCCCGGCAGCTTCGTTGTCGGCATTGCGGGACGCCGGCGGGGAGTACTGCAGCCGTTTGGCGGCGGCGTCGAGCAGCTGCACCACCTCGTCGTCCTCGGTCGGGGAAAAGTCGCGGTAGTGGTAACCGACGGCGGCGAAATGGTGCGGTGTTGCCAGGCAGACGATTTCGTCCGGTTCGGTCAGGGCCGCCAGAGTGTCGGCCGGGGCCACCGGAACTGCCAGGATGACCCGTGCCGCTCCCAGCTTCCGTCCGATCCGACAGGCGACCCGGGCAGTGGAACCTGTGGCGATCCCGTCGTCCACAATGACGGCAATGCGCCCGGTGAGGTCCTGCCGGGCCCGGCCCTTCCGGAACTGTGACACCCGGTCCTCCAGCACGGACCGTTCGCGCTCCTCGACGGCCTTCAGTTCCTGCTCGGATACCCTGGAGTGCGCCAGCACACGCTCTTCGAGCACCCGGGTGCCGCCCTCCCCGATGGCCCCCATGGCGAGCTCAGGCTGGTAGGGAAGCCCCAGCTTGCGCACCACAATCAAGTCCAGGGGCGCGTCCAGCGCTGCGGCAACTTCGGCGGCCACCGGGACGCCGCCGCGGGGAAGGCCCAGGACAACAACGTCCTGGCCCCGCAGTTCCGCCAGCCGCCTTCCCAGCTGCCGACCGGCGTCGACCCTGTCTTCGAAGATGCTCATCAGCCTTAGCTTCCAGTCGGGACGTCAGCCATGGCCTCATCCAGGCATGCCCTGAGGCTGGGGAATGGACCAGATGGCCGCTTCCTCCCACTATCGGTCAGCAGCCAGGCAGATGTGAGGGCCATTGGGCCTGAATTCACGCGGCGGAACGGGCCGGCGCGGCCACCCGTGCCCAGGCAGTGGGCCGTCAGGAAAAGCACGCGTCCGCTGTATATACTTGGCCGGTACGGTTTTGCAGCGAGCCGTTGGATTGTTCTTCGATCCGGCCGACCGCTGCCCTTTTTCACCGCCGCTTGCCGCAGGTGGAGCTTCGCGTCGCCGGATCGTTTTGACCTAAGTGAAACGGCACGAAGAGATAGTGGCCAGCGAGAACGCACCTTCAATCGACGTATCCGCCATGGATGCCTCCTCCATCAACCAGCAGCTGAACGAACTGGTGCTCAACAGTGCCGACGTCGAGGAGTTCCTGGGCGAACTGGCGCGGGTTTCCGCCCGCAGCCTGTCCGAGCCAGGGGACGAGATCCTCTGCGGGATCACCCTGCTGCGCCAGCGGAAGGCGGCGACGGTTGCCAGCAGCAGCCCGGCCGCCCAGGCGATGGATGAGATCCAGTACGCATTTGGCGACGGCCCGTGCATGACGGCCTCCCGGGAACAGGAAACGGTCCACGTCCCTGACCTGGACACCGAGGACCGCTGGCCGCAATATGCCGCCACGGTCCGGGAGCAGGGCGTGCAGTCCATCCTGGCGCTGCCGTTCGAGCTGGACGGGGACACCCGCGCCGCCCTGAACCTCTACTCGCACCGGTCCCGCCGCTTCGACGCGAGGGCCATGGAACTGGCCCGCGACTTCGTGAACCATACTTCCCTGGCCCTGAAGCTGGCCGTCCGGGTGGCACACTTCAGCGACACGGCGGCCAACCTCCTGGCGACCCTGGAAACCCGCACCGGCATCGACGTCGCGGTGGGCATCATCATGGCGCAAAACCGCTGCAGCCAGGACGAGGCGTTCGGTCTGCTGAAGTCGGCTTCCAGTGCCCGCAACATCAAGCTGCATGCGGTCGCGGCCGGCGTCGTGGAGTCACTTGGCCAGGGACCGACCCGGACGCACTTCGAAAGCTAGGACGGCGCCCCCCGGGATGTGCGCCGCGCCTCCCCACAGGCAGTGAAGTGCTGCCGGGTCCCGCTCGTACCGGCGGGAAGCCCGGCCAAACTCAGTCTCATAATCACATCAACGAT
>JBKKDK010000017.1:0-3827 GCA_046708245.1 Arthrobacter sp. | reverse complement strand
CCCACGCACTGCCCATCGCAGTGAAGCTGTCCGGGGAACCCGGCATCGCCCTCCACCTGCTCGGCGGGAGGATCCGCGGACTCACCCAGGCGGCCGTCGGCCAGTCCACGGTGGAAGCCGCACGCCGGATCCGGCCGGACATCGCCTTCATCGGGACCAACGGCATCCATGCAGCCTTCGGGCTGAGCACACCCGATCCGGAAGAAGCCGCCGTCAAGGCAGCCTTCGTCCAATCAGCGCGCCGCATTGTGGTGCTGGCTGATTCCTCCAAGCTGGACGCGGAAACGCTCGTCCAGTTCGCCTCGTTGAAAGATCTGGACACCTTGATCACTGACACGACACCAAGCCGGGCCCTCGCCGACGCGCTTGCCGATTCCGGCGTGGAGGTGGTGGTCGCGTGATTGTCACCCTGACCGCCAACCCCAGCCTGGACCGCACCGTCGCCCTGCCCGGCCCCCTGCTCCGCGGCGAAGTCCAGCGGGCCATATCCGTCTCGCAGGAATCCGGCGGCAAGGGCGTGAACGTCTCCCGCGCGCTGGTCGCGTCCGGGCTCAAGACGATAGCCGTGCTGCCCGGGTCCGACGCCGATCCCGTCCTCGCCGGACTGCGCGACGGCGACGTCCCGTTTGCCGCCCTCCCCATCGGCGAGCCGCTGCGCAGCAACGTGGCCCTCACCGAGCCCGGCGGTGTCACCACGAAAATCAACGAACCCGGCCCGGTGCTGAGCGAGGACCAGCAGGAGGCCCTGATCGGGCTGCTGCTGGACCAGGCACGTGGCGCCAGCTGGGTTGTCCTGGCCGGCTCGCTCCCACCCGGAGTCCCGGCCGACTTTTATGCCACCGTCACCCGGCGGCTGCGGCTGATCCACGACGGCACCGAAGCGCCGCGCATCGCCGTCGACTCCTCCGGGGCCCCGCTCGCCGCCGCCGTTTCGGGCGACGACGCCTCGGGGAAACCCGATCTGTTGAAACCCAATGCCGAGGAACTGGTGGAACTGGCTGCCGCAGCCGGGTTCGCCACTCACAAGACCGCCGAGGAACTCGAAGCGGATCCGGAGGCGGCAGCTGCCGCCGCCGGCGCCGTCGTACGGTCCGGGGTCGGGGCCGTCCTGGCAACCCTCGGCTCCAAGGGTGCGGTGCTTGTGACGGCCGACGGCGCGTGGCTGGCCACGCACCCGCCGGTCACCGCGGTCAGCACGGTCGGCGCCGGCGATTCGTCGCTGGCCGGCTACCTGCTCGCTTCCAGCCAGGGCGACGCCCCGGTCGATTGTCTGCGTCAGGCGGTGGCCCATGGTGCCGCCGCTGCTTCCCTGCCGGGCTCCACAGTCCCGGCAGTCCACCAAACCACCCCTGATGCCGTAACCATCACGGCCCTCCGGAAGGATTGACAGTGACTCAGCTCATTACTACCGAACTGGTCGAGCTCGACCAGAACCTGGGCAGCACGCCCGAGGACGTGATCCGGCACCTTGCCAGCAAAGTTGCTGCAAACGGACGCGCCACCGAAGTCGAAGGGCTCTTCACGGACGCTTTCGCCCGCGAACAGAAGACCGCGACCGGCGTCCCCGGCGGCATCGCGATCCCGCACTGCCGTTCGACGGCGGTCACGGAACCCACACTGGCGATGGCCCGGCTGTCCCAGCCGGTCGATTTCGGTGCCAAGGACGGCCCGGCTGACCTGATCTTCTTCATCGCGGCCCCCGAAGGCGCGGACCAGGAGCACCTGAAGCTGCTGTCCAAGCTGGCCCGGTCCCTGATCAAGAAGGACTTCACCGCCAGCCTCCGCGCGGCCAGGTCCCAGGCCGAGATTGTTGAACTGGTCGAGGGCGCTTTGGCCGACAAGCCCGCAGCCCACGCCGCCGCAGCCCCTGCTGCCGCTGCCGTGGCCGCGGACCCCGCTACCCAGGACGGCGGGGGCGCCAGGTCCGGCGGCCCGAAGCGCCTCGTGGCCGTCACCGCCTGCCCCACCGGCATCGCGCACACCTACATGGCCGCCGATTCGCTTGTGGCCGCCGCCAAGGAAGCCGGCGTTGACCTGCAGGTCGAGACGCAGGGCTCCTCCGGCGCCAAGCCGCTTGACCCCGCCGTCATCGCCGCCGCCGACGCCGTGATCTTTGCCGTGGACGTCGACGTCCGCGGCAAGGAACGCTTTGCCGGCAAACCGGTCATCAACGCACCGGTCAAGCGCGGCATCGACGAACCCGCCAAGATGGTCCAGGAAGCCCTCGCCGCCGCGGACAACCCGAACGCCCGCCGCGTCCCGCACTTCGGCGCCGAGGAACAGGCCGAGCACGAGGCCGAGGAAAAGGGCGAGCACATCGGCCAGAAGCTGAAGCGGGCCCTGCTCACGGGTGTCAGCTACATGATCCCGTTCGTCGCCGGCGGCGGCCTCCTGATCGCCCTTGGCTTCCTCCTGGGCGGCTACGACATCACCGCCGTTGCCGACAAGGTGGTTGTGGAGAACAACTTCGGCAACCTGCCCGAGGGCGGCCTCGCGATCTACCTCGGCGCCGTGCTGTTCAAGATCGGCGCCCTGTCCATGGGCTTCCTGGTTCCCGCGCTGGCTGGCTACATCGCCTTCGCAATCGCCGACCGGCCGGGCATCGCACCGGGCTTCGTGGCCGGCGCCGTCGCCGGGTTCATGGGAGCCGGCTTCCTCGGCGGCATCGTCGGCGGCCTGCTCGCGGGCTACATGGCGCACCTGATCGGGACTTGGCAGGTTCCGCGGTGGCTCCGCGGCCTGATGCCCGTGGTGATCATCCCGCTGCTCGCGTCCATCTTTGCCTCCGGCCTGATGTTCCTGGTCCTCGGCGGTCCCATCGCAGGCCTGACCGCGGCCCTCAACGGCTGGCTCTCCGGCATGACCGGCGCCTCCGCCGTCGTCCTCGGCATCATCCTTGGGCTCATGATGTGCTTCGACCTCGGCGGTCCGGTCAACAAGGTTGCCTACGCCTTCGCTGTGGCCGGCCTGAGCGCCGGCAGCGCCACCAACCAGGCACCGTGGCAGATCATGGCCACCGTGATGGCTGCCGGCATGGTCCCGCCGCTGGCGATGGCCCTGGCCACCGTCCTGGACAAGAAGCTTTTCAGCCTGGCCGAGCGCGAAAACGGCAAAGCAGCCTGGCTGCTGGGCGCGTCCTTCATCTCCGAAGGCGCCATCCCGTTCGCCGCGGCCGACCCGCTGCGGGTCATCCCGGCCAGCATGGTGGGCGGTGCCCTCACCGGGGCCCTCTGCATGGCCACCGGCGTGACCTCGCAGGCACCCCACGGCGGCATCTTTGTGTTCTTCGCCATCGGCAACCTGGTGATGTTCATCGTCGCCATCCTCGCCGGAACCGTGGTCAGCGCCTTGGCCGTCGTCGCCCTCAAGCGCTGGGCAGCCAAGAAGTCCGTTGATACGGTTGAACCGGTTCCCGTAACCGTCTGAGCCGGTCCAGGAAATCTTTCCCGAAGCTGAAATCCAAGCTGATATTCAAGGAGCAGAAATGACCGAACGTAACGCCACCATTGCCAGCCGCGTAGGGCTGCATGCCCGCCCGGCTGCCATCTTTGCCGAGGCTGCAGGCGAGTTCGATCTCGAAATCACCATCGCCCGGCTGGGCGAACCCATTGACGAGGCCATGGACGCCGCAAGCATCCTGTCCCTCATGAGCCTGGGCGCGTCCCACGGCGAGGTTGTGGTGCTGCGCGCCGAGGGCGACGGCGCCGACGCCGCCCTGGAGCGCCTGGTCCAGATCCTCGAAACGGACCACGACGCCGAATAGCGTCACCGCCCGGCGATACTGCCGCCGGCTCCGAGCCCGGCCGGACCCCGAACAGGGTCCGGCC
>JBKKDK010000016.1:0-2721 GCA_046708245.1 Arthrobacter sp. | reverse complement strand
GGTCGTCCTTGTACGCCATGGAGTGCTTCATGAATTTTTCGTCGTTCCGGTCCGGGAAGTCCTCGCGGAAGTGTCCGCCGCGGGATTCCTCACGGTGCAGGGCAGCCACGGTCATGACCTTGGCCAGTTCCAGCAGGAAGCCCAGCTCAACGGCCTCGAGCAGGTCCAGGTTGAAGCGCTTGCCCTTGTCCTGGACGCTGATCTTCTTATAGCGGGCCTCGAAGGACTCGATGTCCGTCAGGACCTGGTTCAGCGTGTCAGCCGTACGGAACACCTGCATGTTGGCGTCCATCGTGTCCTGCAGTTCCTTGCGGATCGCAGCGACCTTCTCGGTGCCGTCAGAGGTGCGGACGTGGTTCAGCAGGTCCAGCGTGTAGGCCTCCGGGTCCACCGGGAGCTCCACGAAGTCGGCGGTCTTGGCGTACTCCGCGGCGGCGATGCCGGCGCGCTTGCCGAAGACGTTGATGTCCAGCAGCGAGTTGGTGCCGAGGCGGTTGGAGCCGTGCACGGAGACGCAGGCCACCTCGCCGGCCGCGTACAGGCCCGGGACCACGGTGTCGTTGTCCTGGAGGACCTCGGCGCTGATGTTCGTGGGGATGCCGCCCATAGCGTAGTGCGCCGTCGGGAAGACCGGAACCGGCTCCGTGTACGGCTCCACGCCGAGGTAGGTGCGGGCGAACTCGGTGATGTCCGGGAGCTTGGCGTCGATGTGCGCCGGCTCCAGGTGGGTCAGGTCCAGGAGGACGTAGTCCTTGTTCGGGCCGCAGCCGCGTCCCTCGCGGACCTCGTTGGCCATGGAGCGGGCCACGATGTCGCGGGGCGCGAGGTCCTTGATGGTGGGGGCGTAGCGCTCCATAAAGCGCTCACCCTCGGAGTTGCGCAGGATCGCGCCCTCGCCGCGGGCTGCCTCGGAGAGGAGGATGCCCAGGCCGGCGAGGCCTGTCGGGTGGAACTGGAAGAACTCCATGTCCTCCAGCGGGATGCCGCGGCGGAACGCGATGCCCATCCCGTCACCGGTGAGGGTGTGGGCGTTGGAGGTGGTCTTGAAGACCTTGCCGGCGCCGCCGGAGGCGAACACCACGGACTTGGCCTGGAAGACGTGCAGCTCGCCGGACGCGAGGTCGTAGGAGACGACGCCGGCGACGCGCTTTTGCTTGTACGGCGTGCCGTCCTTGCGGACAGCGTCCTCTTCGACCGTCAGCGGGTCCAGCACGTAGTACTCGTTGTAGAACTCGACGTTGTGCTTGACGCAGTTTTGGTACAGGGTCTGCAGGATCATGTGGCCGGTGCGGTCGGCGGCGTAGCAGGCGCGGCGGACCGGGGCCTTGCCGTGGTCGCGGGTGTGGCCACCGAAGCGGCGCTGGTCAATGCGGCCCTCGGGGGTGCGGTTGAACGGCAGGCCCATCTTTTCCAGGTCCAGGACGGCGTCGATCGCTTCCTTCGCCATGACCTCGGCTGCGTCCTGGTCCACCAGGTAGTCGCCGCCCTTGATGGTGTCGAACGTGTGCCACTCCCAGTTGTCTTCCTCGACGTTGGCCAGGGCCGCGCACATGCCGCCCTGGGCCGCGCCGGTGTGGGACCGGGTGGGGTACAGCTTGGTCAGTACTGCTGTTCGGGCGCGCTGACCTGATTCGATCGCCGCGCGCATCCCGGCGCCACCGGCACCGACGATGACGACGTCGTACTTATGGACCTGCATACCAGACGCTCTTTCTCTCAAAATTCGCTATAAAACACCGGCCGGCGGAGCCTGCCCGGTGAAATCTCGTGGGAACCCGTGCCTGCACCGGGCAGGCATGAATGGGTCGCTGTGACGGGCCGGGGAGTGCTGCCCCGGAGGGCACGGACGCCCCGTCCCGCTACGGCACGGGGCAGAAGCCGCCCGGCAGCTGGACACCGTTGACCACGGGGCACGGGTCGAAGGTGAAAATGACCAGGGTACCCAGGATGATGATGACGGTGGTGGCCGCGTAGAGAACGATCTTCAGCCAGAGACGCGTGGCGTCCTTTTCGGCGTAGTCGTTGATGATGGTGCGCACACCGTTGGTGCCGTGCAGCATGGCGAGCCACAGCATGGCCAGGTCCCAGATCTGCCAGAACGGGTCGGCCCACTTGCCGGCCACGAACCCGAAGTCGATGGCGTGGATGCCCTCGCCCACCAGCAGGTTGACGGACAGGTGGCCGAAGATCAGGACCACCAGGACGACGCCGGAGAGCCGCATGAACAGCCAGGCGAACATTTCGAAGTTGCCCTTGGACGAGCCGCTGCGGCGGTACTGCGGTGCGATGCGGTTGCTGCCGACCTTGGCTGCGGGCGCCTTTGCACTGCGCGGGCTCTGAATCTCAGTTGCACTCATGGCTAGTGACCTCCAAGGGCGAGGGAAAGGTGGCGGATGGAGAAGCCGACCATAACGATGACCCAGAGGACCAGGACCGTCCACAGCATCTGGCGCTGGTACTTTGCGCCCTTCTTCCAGAAGTCGACGGCGATGATCCGCAGGCCGTTGAAGGCATGGAAGACGATCGCCGCGACAAGGCCCGTTTCACCCAGGGCCATCAGGGGGTTCTTGTAGGCACCGATCACGGCGGTGTAAGCCTCGGGGGACACACGCACCAATGAGGTGTCCAGCACATGGACCAACAAGAAGAAGAAAATCACTACACCGGTAATACGGTGTCCAACCCAAGACCACATGCCTTCACGGCCGCGATACAAGGTGC
>JBKKDK010000015.1:0-5063 GCA_046708245.1 Arthrobacter sp. | reverse complement strand
GGGCGATTGTGGCGACAGCGTCACCGGCACGGCGAATCGGTTCCTTGACCGCCTCTGGCACAGCCGCCGTAACCCTGTTCACGGCCTTTCCTGTTACCTCGCCGGTGCGCTCGAGTGCAGAGCTCGCTCAGTTCGGCAGGCCGCGGGGGTTGTTACGCCGGTGCCAGTGCTCGTTGAGCTTGTCCCACACTTGCGTCCCAATTCTTAGCAGATGGGCCAGTCTGCCGACCACTCCCCCTGCTGAACGGCGAATCCTCACGTCGCACGCCCAGCGCAAATAGATCACGCGCGGAACCCGCAAGCAGCTATGTCCGTGCGATCAAGGTGCAGATAAGGCTGAAGGTGAAGCACCGGGACAACATCGACGTCGTGTGCGCCGCGGTCATCGGCCGGCCCGGTCGTGAACATGGCCCAGGGTGTCGCGCGCCGTCGTGGTCAGCACGGTGCAGCTCAGCAGCCACTTTCCCGGATCATCCTCCGGCAATGACGGGTCGGGCCAGAACTCGTAGAGCCCCGCGAAAGCCAGGAGCTCATCCTTCTCCGAGCAGAGGTAATTCGGGATCTTCTTCCCGTCCTCGGTCTCCTGCCACTCGTAATAACCCTCCGCGGGGATGAGCGCCCGGCGCGTGACGGCGGCCTTCCGGAAGGACGGCTTCTCCAGTATCGTCTCGCTGCGCGCATTGATGAGCTTCGAGCCGATCTTGATGTCCTTCGCCCAGGATGGCACCAGGCCCCACCGGGCAATAAGCAGCCGGCGGTCCAGCTCATCGTCATGGAGCTTTTCGGTGATGATCGGGACTTCCTGCGTGGGAGCGACGTTCCAGCTCGGCGGCGGCGGGCTCCCCTCGACCTCCTTGGCGTCAAAAGTAGCTCAGGAGATCTCCGGTGGCCCTGCTCATCACGTAGCGTCCGCACATAGGACGATTCTGCCTCATGGCCGCTGCACGGACAGCGAGCCGGGCTGGAACACATCGTTCGGGTCAACGCAATTGCACGACATCGACGGTTCGGGCCCGCAAACGCCGGACCCCTGGGGGCTTCCCGATGGAGGCGCTTGACCTATAGTTCATGAGACCGTCCCGCCCAGGCCGTGTTCCACTGCGCATCCCTGGCCACAGGGGACGACCCCGGTTCGGCGCCGGCCGTAGTCCGCCTGCTCGACGCACAGCCGTGCCTATGTCCAAGAAGTTGGCCGGGCCGCAAGCCGATCGATGAAGGTCAGTACGGCCGGGTGGGCAGGATTGATGAGATGGCCGCCCGGCACCAGCACCGACTCAGCGTAAGGTAGGGCCCCCGCCAAGCGGGCGTTCACGAGCCGGCAGGCTTCCAGCGAATCCTCGGCGGTGATGATTAGAGCGGGACGGCGTATCCCGGCTAGTTCGTCCTCGCTCAGCTCGACCGGGTCCTGGGAAAGGTCCAGTCCGTGGCCCCTCATCTCGGCCAGGACCGCCGGACTGGTGGCGGCAAACATGTCCTTGAGCTCGCCGGGGAAGGACTCCCAGGCTTCATCCCCGAGCGCGTCCCGCACCAACGCCTCCGCAAGCAATGAAGCGTCTACCGCGGCCTGCTCCAGGAGCCTCCGGCGCGCGTCATCCGCCCAGGCTTTGGCTTCGGGGTCGATCGTGAACAGGGCAGGCTCCAAGAGGATCAGGGCCTTCACTTTGTCCGGAAAGTGTCGGGCGAACTCGAGGGCGATCTGTCCGCCCGTGCTCCGCCCGATCACCACGACGGGCCCGAGATTCAGGGCCGCAAGGAGGGCCGCTGCGTCGTCCACATGGTGGATTAGATCCATGGTTTTGAACGGTTCGGGGGGCGCGCTGCGGTAGAAGCCCCTGCGGTCGTAGATGAGGCATCGGCCGTGCTTTGCGAGTTCAAGGGCAGCTCCGGCCCACATCACGGCGGAGCTGGGCGTTCCGTGTATGCCGAGGATCGGCACCCCTTCGCCGTGTTCTTCGTAGTAGAGATCGACGCCGTTGACGCTCACCCTGGGCATGCCCCCAGCCTAGGACTCCTGAATCTTTCCGTACAGGCCGACGGCGGCCGACGCCCCCTGGCTGACCTGGTTCGATTCAAGCCTGCTGGTGCAGCCGTCCGCTGGCCCATAAGGATGCGGCGTAGCACCCCGGACTGACGCAAGCGTGATTGCATGGAGCCATGACTACCGCTCCCCCAGACAAGATCGCTCAGGATCTGACGAGACTGGGAGCCGCGCTGGACGCAACCGTCCCGGCCAAGTTCGAGTCCAATCTCCTGGTAGCTACGTGGAACGTCAGAGCGTTCGGTGACCTGACCAGCAAGTGGTTAACCGGGCCCGGGACTCCCCCAAGCGCGACTGGCAGGCCGTCGCCTGCATTGCCGAGTGGCTTCCCGCTTCGACGTCATCGCCCTGCAGGAGGCCCGGCGGAGCACGAAAGCGCTGCGCTTCCTGGTCGAGAGGCTGGGCCCGACCTGGAAGGTCATCGTCTCGGACGTGACCGAGGGCTCCTCCGGCAAAGGGGACGCCTGGATTTCCTCTACGACTCAGACCGGGGTCCAGCCCTCAGGCCTGGTCGGTGAGATCGTCCTGCCTACCATCGTGGCCGATCCCGCACGGCAGTTCGCCCGCACCCCGTACTTCGCCGGCTTCAGCCGCTCGGGGACGGAGTTCACCCTGGCCTCGGTGCACGTTCTCTGGGGCAGGAAAGCCGCCGAGCGACTTCCCCGAAGTCACAGCCTTAGCGCAATGGATGCGCGACTGGGCGGACCGGCCCAACGACTGGAACGAGAACCTCATGGTCCTGAGCGACTTCAATCTGGACAGCATCGGCGACCCGCTCTACGAGGCCTTCGTCGCCACCGGCCTATGGCCCCCGACCGAACTAAACAACGTGCCCCTAACCATCTTTGATGACGACAAGACCCGACATTTCTACGACCAGATCGCCTGGTTCTCCGAACCCGACGGAACCCCGCTGCTGGACGGGCTCACTTACAGCCTGCGGGCCGGATCCTTCGACTTCATCCCATACATCAGGACCGGCCTGACCCGAAACGAAATCTCATGGCGGATCTCGGACCACTACCCGCTCTGGACTGAATTCCGACTGGGCGGGAGTTAGAAGCTCAACCAGCAGGCGGGCGCCCTCCCTCCTAGAGTTGCGCTATGACCACCAACGCCACCGACCACTCCGCCCTGAAAGCCGCCATAACGGAGCGCCTAAACGCCCACGACCTGCTCGGCGTCATGGGGCACGGGGCGCCCGCGGACGAGTACGACCCGGAGATGGAAGACTTCGCGCGACTGATGGCCGAGGGTCAGCTCATAACCCCGGAGGTCGTGGCCGCCGTCTGGCACAAGTGGTTCGGCGAGGGAGCAGACCGGAACCGCCGACGCCGGCGATGAAAGCCCTGGCGGCAGACCTGCAGTCGACCGAGACGGTTGGCGGCAAGTAATGTCAAACCGCAGCTCCGCTTGGCGTTGTCACCGTCCCGTTTGAGCACCTGAGCGCGCAGCGCGGGAGCCCTGCGCGGGCTGGAAGTAATCGGTCAGGAATCCGGCCAGGATACCGGCCAGGATCACCACGAGCGCCGGTAGGAGTGTGATCGGGCCGACGTACTCACGAACGTCAATCCTGAAAAACATCAGTACGACCGTGAGGAGAACGTAGGCGATCGCCAATGCTCCCCCGATGATCACGATGGTTTGTCCCCGTGTCCGCCTCTTCTTCTTGGGGAACTGCTTCGCGTACTCCTCGACTGTGCCGAATTCGGCTTCCGCGGGAGTCCCTGTGGCGGCCTCATGCGCCCGCACCTCATCGAGCGCTTCCGCGATTTCGGGTTCGGACAACCCGCGCATTCTGAGGTTGAAGGTCAGGTTTAGTTCGTAGCTCATGGTTGTTCCCGTCGGGTCGTCCGGATTTCGGTGAGGGCGTGGCTCATTCGGTGCCAAGCTGTTGTCGAGCGCTCCAGTTCATTGCGGCCTTGCTCGGTGAGTGTGAACTGCTTGCGTCCCGGACCTGCCTGGTCGTGCTGCCACGTGTGCTCAACGAGGCCCTGGTCTTCCATTCTCTTCAGGAGGGGGTACAGCGTTCCGCCTTTGATACGGGTGAAGCCGTGCTGACGGAGGACCTCGGCGATGGCGTAGCCGTGGCTATCCCCGTGGCTGAGCACCGCGAGCACTGCCTGCGGGAGCGCCGCGCGGGTCAGCTCTTGGTCAAATTCGGTGTCCTCCACAAATGGATAGTCTCACTAAGTAGGTAGTTGCGCAATCCGATTAGGAGGGGGAACATTTCCCCGCGCCCCCGCCCGCCAAACACGTCCGCAAGCCTGTCCCCCACCGGACATCAGGATTGTGACTGTTACTTGGCAATGGCGTCTCATAGGTGCGGGAAAAGTGCCGCGGCCAACCGCAGGCTCAGCTAAGGCGGGACCTGTGTGCTCTAGGCAAAAGGGGCGATTGGGTCTATAGATCATCACGGCAGCTCAGTGCGTTGCCGGCCCTTCTGCAGAGGCGCCGTCAGCTGAAATTCGCGCGCATCCGAGGGGGCAAAGACCGCCAGAGAGCAGTTGCCGGACCCTAACCCACAACAACACGCAGTACCAACCACAGGAGGTCAAGATGCCAGGTTTAGTTCGTAAAAGCCTCGATTCGCCCGAGGAGACGCGTCCCTTCGAAGGTGGTACGGGCCAGCTTCAACTCGTCAACCTCGAACAGGGCGCCGTGGGTCGAGCCACGTTCCTGCCCGGATGGCGCTGGTCCGAGCACGTAAAACCGATCGCCAAAACGGAGAGCTGTCAGGCCGCCCACATGGCGTATTTCGTCTCCGGTCGAATGAAGGTAGTTATGAACGACGGCGAAGAAATGGAGTACGGGCCGGGGGACTTCGCCACCATGGCCCCCGGGCACGACGCCTGGGTACTCGGAGACGAACCCTGTGTCGTGATCGACTGGCAGGGATTCGCCGACTACGCCAAACCCTGAACCCAGGGACCCGGAAAGCCAGTGATCCGTAGTCCGCCTCCCCCCAAGGCTTGGGCTTCGCACCAACCCGGCGGTGACATCCGTGATTCACACAGCCCCGACC
>JBKKDK010000014.1:0-11811 GCA_046708245.1 Arthrobacter sp. | reverse complement strand
ACCAACCAAGCTTGCGGCTGGGTCCACAGGGTGTTGCGGCGGCCCCGGGGCGGGCCCCCGGGGGCTACTGGCCGGCGTCGGGATTCCAACAGCTGTCGACGACGCCGGAAACCGCCTGGGATTCCGTGCGGACCAGCGCCCGGTGCGCGGTGGTGCGGCCGCCGTCCGCACCGGTGCCAGCGTCGTTGGGGCCGACGTCGACCACCTTCCAGCCGACGACGGCGAACTTGGCATCGAGGGCCTTCAGGGCGCATTTGGCCGACGTTGCCGGGTCCTTGGTGACCTGGAAATCGATCTCCGCGAGGGTGGCGTCCGGGGTGCTGTAGCCGATGTCCTTGAAGGTCACCGACGCGGTGGCGGAGGACGTCGAGATCCAGGCCATGAATCCGATGCCCAGCGCGAGTGCGGCGACCAGGAGGTAGCGTTTGGTCCGGCCGGTCAGCACGCGCTTTTGGCTGCCGTATCGATTGGCTAGGCTGGTAGATGCCGGCGCGGGCGCGGCATGCTGATCCTCGGAAGTCACCAGTCCAGTTTAGTGTGGATCGGGGCGGGGAGAATCCGCGCCGACGATCCGGACCTGTGCCCGGCCAGTGACCCGTCCCGACCATCCGTAGACACATCCGTAGACAAGAGGAGCCGTCCCCACGATGACAGCGTCCCCCAGCCCGTCAGCGCCGCTTCGGCTGCTGGCGGTCCATGCTCATCCCGACGACGAATCCAGCAAGGGTGCAGCCACAATGGCCATGTACGCGGCCGCCGGCGTCGACGTCCTCGTGGCCACCTGCACGGACGGTTCCCGCGGTGACATCCAGAACCCCGCGGTGGACGGCGATCCGCATCCCAAGCGCGACATGGCCGGAGCGCGCAAACTGGAGATGGACCGGGCGGCCCAGATTCTGGGCATCCGGCAGCGGTGGCTGGGCTTCGTGGACTCCGGGCTGCCGGAAGGCGACCCGCTCCCGCCCCTGCCGGTGGGCTCCTTCGCCACGCTGCCGCTGGAACGGGCAGCGGCCCCGCTGGTGCGCCTGGTCCGCGAGTTTAAACCGCAGGTCATCCTCAGCTATGACGAGAACGGCGGTTATCCGCACCCGGACCACATCATGGCGCACCGGGTGGCCGTGGAGGCTTTTGAGGCGGCGGGGGATCCCGCACGTTATCCGGGCACCGGGGAGGCCTGGGCGCCCAGCAAGCTCTACTACGACCGCGCCTTCAGCCCCGAACGCTTCCGCGCCCTGCACAACGCGCTGGAGGAATCCGGACTGCAGTCGCCGTACGCGGAGCGGATCGCGGCCTGGCTGGAAGCGGACGCCGAAGGCCACACGCCGCCTGCGCCGACCCACGCGACCACCACCCAGATCGAATGCGGGGACTTCTTCGAGGCACGCGATGAGGCCCTGCGCGCGCACCGCACGCAGGTTGACCCGGAGGGCTTCTTTTTTGCCGTCTCAGCCGAGACGCAGCGCCGCGTCTGGCCGTGGGAGGACTACTCGCTGATCCACTCCAGGATCCCTGCCGAACTGCCTGAAAAGGACTTCTTCGCCGGGCTAAGATAGACCCAACAGGCCATTTCTATGCGGCGTAGAAAACCGCCCGGAAGCAGCCCGCAAAACGGCCCCGAAACGGGTCAGTCAATTTCCACAGAAGGTCTTAACAGTGCATTCCTTGCTCATCGCCCTGGCAACCTCACCGGCGCCCGCCCCCTCGCCGTCGCTGCGGCCCGGGCTGTCCCAGGACCAGGTGACGCCCGGACTGCTGGGGTTCCTGCTGACCGCCTTCATCGTGGTGCTGACGGCGCTGCTGATCGTGGACATGGTGCGGCGCATCCGCCGGGTACGCTACCGGGCACAGGTGGAGGAAGAGCGCGCCGCAGCCGCCGAAGCGGACGCGGCACGCGCGGACGGCACGGGCGGCACGGGCTCGCCCGGGGCGGAGGACCCGAACCCGGACCGGGAACCGGGCCGCGGCGCGGGCGCCCGCCCGGAGGTCAACGGCGATGCGGGACCCGGAACCCGCTGACGGCGGACCGCCGCAGGTAATCCCCGGGGCCGCGAATGCGCTGGGGGCGGAGCCCTCTGCCTATCTCCGGCAGCACGCCGGAAACCCCGTCCACTGGCGCCCGTTTGGCGACGAGGCCTTTGCCTTCGCCGCCGCCCGCGACGTCCCGGTGTTCCTCTCGATCGGGTACGCCGCCTGTCACTGGTGCCATGTCATGGCGCACGAGTCCTTTGAGGACCAGGACACCGCGGACTACCTGAACGCGAACTTCGTCGCGGTGAAGGTGGACCGGGAGGAACGTCCCGACGTCGACTCCGTTTACATGGCCGCCACGCAGGCGATCAGCGGCGAAGGCGGCTGGCCGATGTCCGTCTTCCTGTTGCCCGACGGCCGCGCGTTCCACGCCGGCACCTATTTTCCGCCCCGGCAGATGCCCGGCCGGCCCTCGTTCCGGCAGGTGCTCGAGGCAGTGGTGGACGCCTGGCAGGAGCGCCGCGGCGCCGTGGAACAGAACGCCGACACACTGGCCCGCGGCCTGGCCGCCTCGCAGCCTGTCTCCGCGGTGCAGCTGGACCGTACGCCCGGACCGATCGGCGCTGCCCTGCTGTCCGCGGCAGTCGAGGCCCTCGCGGCCTCGGAAGACCCGGACGACGGCGGTTTTGGCACCGCGCCGAAGTTTCCGCCGTCGCCGGTGCTGGAATTCCTGATCCGGCACGCCGCAGGTCCCGGCCAGGTTGGTCCGGCAGACGCGGCCGGCGCGGCCGCCCCGGGCTCTGCCGGCGTGGCGGAGGGCATGGCGGCCCGGGCGCTGGCCGCGATGTCCCGTTCGGCCCTGTTCGACCAGCTCGACGGCGGCTTCGCGCGGTATTCCGTGACCCGCGACTGGTCCGTCCCGCACTTCGAAAAAATGCTCTACGACAACGCCCAGCTGCTGCGCCTCTATGTGCACTGGGTCCGGCTTGGCGGCACCGCGGAATACCCCGCCGCGGAGGCCGCCGACGTCGCCGTCCGCACGGCCGAGTGGCTCCTCGGATCGCTGGGGCTGGTGTCGCCGGGACCGACGCCCGCCGGCACCCTGCCCGGCGACGCCGGCCTGCCCGACGCGCTGGCGTCCTCCCTCGACGCCGACACCGTGGTGGACGGAGTGCATGCCGAGGGCGCCACCTACCTGTGGACGCCGGCAGAGCTCGCCGGGCTGCTGGGGCCGGACGACGGCGCCGCCGTGGCCGGACTGATGAACGTGCTGGCCCGCGGAAGCGTCACGGCGGAGGGGTCCCCGCTGCATCCGGCGCGGGAGTTCACTGCAGCGGAGGCCGGCCTGTGGGAGCGGGTCCGGCCGGCCCTCCTGGCCGCGCGCTCATGCCGCCCGCAGCCGGCCCGGGACGACAAAGTGGTGGCGGGCTGGAACGGCCTGGCCATCGCGGCGCTGGCCGAAGCCGGTGCGGTGCTGGAACGTCCCGCGCTGGCCGCCGCCGCGGAACGGATGGCGGCCTACCTCGAGCGTGTGCACTGGAGTGCCGGCGCCGGCGGGACACCGGGGACCCTGGTGCGGGTCTCGCACGACGGCACGGCCCGGGGGATCGGCGGGCTGCTGGAGGATTACGCCTTCTGCGCCGAGGGCCTGCTCGCCCTCTACTCGGTCACCGGCCGGACGCGCTGGTTCGACCTGGCCGGGGACATCCTGTCCGCCGCCTGCTCGCGGTTCGCCGCCGGCGGTGCCCTGACCGACACCGCGGGGGAGTCCGCGCAGGTGCTGAACGCCCAGGGCGGCAATGCGGCCCTGGATCCGTTCGACAGTGCCACGCCGAGCGGGGCCGCCGCGTTCGCCGGGGCACTGCTGTCCCATTCCGCCCTGACCGGCTCGGCCGAATACCGATCGCTGGCCGCGAACATCCTCGAGCTGCTGTTGCCGCCGCTGGCTGTGCGTGCGCCCCGGGCTGCCGGCTGGCTGCTCGCGACGGCACAGGCTGCGCTCGCCGGTCCGGTGGAGGCCGCCGTCGCAGGACCGGACACGCCGGAACGCGCGGCATTGCACCGGGAACTGCTGCTTTCGCCGAGCCCCGGACTCGTGGTCGCCGTCCAGGACGCCTCCCGGCCTGAGGCGGTGCCGTTGCTGCGCGGCCGCGGGCCCACCCCGGGCGGCTCGCCACAGGTGTTCCTGTGCCGCGGCATGGTCTGCGAGCTGCCTGTTGGTTCCGTCGAAGGGGTACGCGAACTGCTGGCCCGGATGTCGGCATGACGGGTCGGGACGGCTTTGAGCTGGTGGTGTTCGGCGCGGAAGTTCCCCGCTTTTGAAGCAGGCGTCCGGCGAGTCGGGCGCAACTGACGGTGAGTTGCGGCGTCGCGCATTCAAAGGTGGGGAGAATCCGCAACCGCGGGCGTCTTCGGCAAGGGGGAGTCAGCCAGGCGAAGCCGGGGTCTCCCGCCTGCGCGCCGGCCCCCGGCGCCGAAATTCCCCGCTTTTGAGGCCGGCGTCCGGCGAGTCGGGCGTAACCGCCGGTGAGTCCCGACGTCGCACATTCAAAGGTGGGGAGAATCCGCAGCCAAGACGGCGGGCGGGCAGGCAGGTGTCAGCTGAGAACGGCGAGGGCAATCGCGATGTAGTGCGCGGCGAACGCAAAGACCGTGAGGGCGTGGAAGAGCTCGTGGAAGCCGAAGTGCTTGTAGCTGAAGTTCGGCTTCTTCAGGGCGTAGAACACCGCCCCGGTGATGTAAAGGGCACCGCCGACGCAGACCAGCACGGCTGAGACGGCGTTGGCGGCGAAGAACTCCGGCAGATAGAACAGCGAGCCGCAGCCCAGGGCGATGTAAATCGGCACATAGAGCCAGCGCGGGGCATCGGTCCACAGGAGGCGGAACAGCACGCCAAGGATGGCCCCGGCCCAGATCACCCACAGCAGCAGCTCAGCTTTCGGCCGTTCCAGCAGCGCCCAGGCCAGCGGCGTGTAGCTGCCGGCAATCACCAGCATGATGTTGGTGTGGTCCAGCCGCTTCAGCACGATCTTGACGCCCGGGGACCAGTTCCCGCGGTGGTAGATGGCGCTGATGCCGAACAGCAGGACCCCGGTGAAGGCATAAATGGCGGAGGCAATTTTGAGGTCGGTTGTCGGGGCCAGGACCACCAGCACGACGCCGGCCATCAGCGCCAGCGGCGCCGTCACCGTGTGGATCCAGCCGCGCCACTTGGGCTTGATCATCAGCAGTTCGGCAAGCCGCACCGCGGCGTCGTCCATCCGGGTTCCGCGCTCCGCCGAGCGCTCCGGCAAGGGTTCAGGACTGTTGCTATCCATGCCGCCATAATAGCCGACCAGCCAGATAAGTTACTCCTCAGTAATGACCTCGGTGGCGCAAGTCCGGGACGCCGCTGCACCCGCCACCGCCCTCCGGCAGGTAGCCTAGGATTTGCACTGAAGTCGTAAAAGGAAGCCAGGTGAATCTCCGGATGGAACTGCCCGGGTTCCTTTATGGCTTCTACGAGCGCAACCTCCAGCGGTCCCTGGACCCGGACCGGATCCCGAAACACATCGGCGTCATGGTGGACGGGAACCGGCGCTGGGCGCGCCAGTTCAACGCCCCGACAAGCCAGGGGCACCAGGCCGGGGCCGACAAAATCCACGAGTTCCTCGGTTGGTGCCAGGAGCTTGGCGTCAAAGTCGTCACGCTCTACATGCTCTCCACGGACAACATGAACCGCTCCGGCGAGGAGCTGGACCTCCTGATGGGCATCATCGCCAACACCCTGGACCGGCTGGACGGGGACGCCGACATTTCGGTGCACGCCATGGGGGCACCGGAACTGCTGCCGGACTACCTCGCCGAGCGGCTCAACAACCTCACCGCCCGCACCCCGGCGCGCGAAAAGCTGCACGTCAATGTCGCCGTCGGCTACGGCGGCCGGCGCGAGATCGTCGACGCCGTGCGGGAGCTGCTGCACGACGCCGTCGGCCGCGGTGCGGACATCGGGAAGCTGGCCGATGAACTGAGCGTGGACGACATCTCGCGGTTCCTCTACACCCGCGGCCAGCCGGACCCGGACCTCGTAATCCGGACCTCGGGGGAGCAGCGGCTCTCCGGGTTCCTCATGTGGCAAAGCGCCTACAGCGAGTTCTATTTCTGCGAAGCCCTCTGGCCCGCCTTCCGGAAGGTCGACTTCCTCCGCGCGCTGCGCGACTACGCCGGCAGGCAGCGCCGCTTCGGCGCCTAGCCCGTTCATCCCGAGTTAACGGAATGGCAACAGGAATCGCCGGGAAATAGTCGCGGAAACAACACGACGGAGAACTACGTTATTCCCATCAGCAGGCAAACCGCCGGCTGATCGGGGAGGCCAGTACATGGAGCGGACTTTCGCACCGGGTGTATGGGAGGCCGCGTCCGGCCTTCCGGCCGAGCCGCCTCACCAATAACAATTCCGGGCATGCGCCCGGGGCTGGAGTCGATGTGGCTATTTCTGAACAACTGCCCGACGTCGTGACCGACCAGGGACAGAAGGCTACCTCTCGCGCCGAGCGAGCCACCTCACAGACCGGTGCAGCGGATTCCGCTGCGGCCGGTCTTGCTGTTTCCGGGGAAGGGACAGCAGACATGGAACCAGGCCGGAGCTTCGTGATCGACACCTCGGTGCTGTTGTCGGACCCGCGGGCCCTGCTGCGCTTCGCAGAGCACGAGGTCATCCTGCCGATCATCGTCATCACCGAACTCGAAGGCAAGCGGCACGACCCCGAGCTGGGCTATTTCGCCCGCAAGGCGCTCCGGCTCCTCGATGACCTCCGTGTGGAGCACGGGGGACTGGACCGTCCCATCCCGCTCGGCCCCGACGGCGGAACCCTGATGGTGGAACTGAACCACATCTCCTCCGAGGTGCTCCCCGCAGGTTTCCGCGGGGGCGACAACGACAGCCGGATCCTAGCCGTCGCCAAGAACCTCGCCAACGGGGGACGGGACGTGACGGTGGTGTCCAAGGACCTCCCGATGCGCGTCAAGGCCTCGGCCATGGGCCTGCAGGCCGACGAATACCGCAACGAACTCGTCAAGGACTCCGGCTGGACCGGGGTCGCCGAGCTGGACGCGAGCGAGGAGGACGTGGCCACGCTCTATGGACACGAACCGGTCTTCATCCCGGCAGCCGCCGAGATGCCGGCCAACACCGGGCTGGTGCTGCTCTCCGGCCGGGGATCCGCCCTGGGCCGGGTGGGCGCCGACAAGCAGGTACGGCTGGTCAGGGGTGACCGCGACGTCTTCGGGCTGCACGGGCGCTCCGCCGAGCAGCGTCTTGCGATCGACCTGCTGATGGACCCCGCCGTGGGCATCGTGTCCCTCGGCGGGCGGGCCGGCACCGGCAAGTCCGCGCTGGCCCTCTGCGCGGGCCTGGAAGCCGTCCTAGAACGCCGCGAGCACCGCAAGGTGATCGTCTTCCGGCCGCTCTACGCCGTGGGCGGGCAGGAACTGGGCTACCTGCCCGGCTCCGAGGCGGAGAAGATGAATCCGTGGGCCCAGGCGGTTTTCGACACCCTCGGCGCACTGGTCAGCCAGGAGGTGGTGGAGGAAGTCATGGACCGCGGGATGCTCGAGGTGATGCCGCTGACCCATATTCGCGGGCGTTCGCTGCATGACGCGTTCGTGATTGTGGACGAGGCCCAGTCACTGGAGAAGAACGTCCTGCTGACGGTCATGAGCCGCATCGGCCAGAACTCCAAAATCGTCCTGACCCACGACGTCGCCCAGCGTGACAACCTCCGGGTCGGGCGGCACGACGGCGTGGCCGCCGTGGTCGAGACGCTCAAGGGGCATCCGCTCTTCGGCCACGTCACCCTGACCCGCTCGGAGCGCTCGCCGATTGCTGCTTTGGTCACGGAGCTGCTGGAGGGGGCGGAGATCTAAAGCCTTCGCCGCGGTCCGGTTCGCCGGGCCGCGGTCCTTCGCCGTCGCTTAGCGCAGAGGTCCCTTCCCAAGGCTCGCAAGCTCGCCTCGGGGCCCTCGGGACGCTGCTTACGACCCGTTGGGTCCCCTACGGTCGCTGGGCGACCTCCGGGGGACCGATGGGCCGCGATGCGCTCCTTAGCCTTGGCCGCGGTCCGGCATGTGCGCCGGCAACCTACGCGGGTCGCCGTGGCCCCGGCACGTCTACTGGATCCCCAGGAACTTGGCCGTGGGGGCGTGGCCTTCTACTTGCAGTTGCCAGGCCGGGCGGTTGAACGTGGCGGGGGTTAGGCGGACTTTTTGGACGTCCTGGGCCTTGCCGCCCCAGGCTGCCCGGGTGACGCCGTTCAGTTCATAGCCGAGGGCACGGGAGACGCCGAGGGACCGGGCATTCCAGACCGCTGCCTCGGATTCGGCGACCTCCGCGCCGAGCCAGTCGAAGGCGTAGAGGGCGACGGCGGCCCGCATCTCCTTGCCAAAGCCCCGGCCGTGCATGCTTTGCCGCAGCCATGAGCCCGTGCCGACCGTCTTCAGGGTGCCGAAGTCCTTGGCCCCGACGTCCTGGCAGCCGATGAACTCCCCGCCGTGCCAGATGCCAAGCAGCAGCGTCCACTCCTGCGGCGTCACGTTCCCGCGGCACCGCCAGTACCACTGCGCCATGTTGGGGCCGAGTTCCCCGGCCGGGGCTTCCGTCCAGGGCTGGCTGAAGGGGTTGCGGCCGGGTTCGTGGACGCCGCTGAGGGCCGCCTGCACCGCGGCCGGGATGTCCTCGTCCCGGATGGGCCGGAGCGTGAGCCGCGGAGTGGCCAGGGAGAGGGCGAACGGGGGCCAGTAGGAGGCGGGCTCAGTCATCACCGAAGCGTAGCGGCGGGGCGCTGCCGCTGCCAGTCACACGCCCGGCGAGACATCCCAGCTGATGTGCCGGCGGACGTCGGTGAGGTTCATGGACTCGGCCAGGAAGAGGTCATCGAGCATGTACTCGTCGACGGCCAGGATCCGCAGCCAGTGGCCGTAGCCCTCCGGCCCGTCCTCGAGCCAGCGGCTCGCGACGCAGACGCCGGTGCCGGCGTCGATCCTGACCAGCGTGCGCCCGGGCCGGCACAGCGGCGCGTCCGGGTCGGCCGGGCGGTAGCCGGGGTTCGGCATGACGGTGGCTTCCAGCGCGGCCCGGCCCTCGTGGTCGACCTCGGTGATGGCATCCAGCTCCACGGCATTGGAGTTCGGGAATTCCAGCGGGACCGGGGCGTTGCCGGCCAGCTCCACGGGGTCCAGGGCGGCGCCGAAACGGCCGTTGCCGAAGCAGGGCTCGCCGTAGGCGGCTTCGGGGCGGCGCCGGACCAGGCCGCCGTCGTCGTACACCGGCGTGACCAGCTGCGGCGGCAGCAGCCAGGACTTCCGGGTGGAACTCACATAGAAACCGTCCCGGGAATCATTGATGCCCGTGGTGCTGTGGAGGACCAGTCCGTCGGCAGTCTCGAGCCGGAGGGCTCCGGGCCGCCGCAGCCACGCATGGACGAGGTCGGGGGCCCCGCCGCCGGACGGCTCGGGTCCCCGGCCCGGAACCGGGCGGTCCAGGTATTCAAAGCGCAGCGACTGCCACTTCCACGGCGAGGAGCGGCACAGGTTCCGGAACGCGGTCGCCTGCTCTGCCGGCCCTCCGGGCTCGCGCGGCCCGGCCCGGTTCCTGCTGTCCCATGCGGCCATATCCACAGTTTACGCGCGGGCCCATCCACGTCTGCGGCAAAATCCCGTAGCATCCGAGGGTGATCCATCGACTCGGGAACCTCGCCGGCGCCGCACCGCTGGCCTTCTGGCTGCTGGCCGCCGCCTGCGCCTACTTTGCGCTGATGGCCGTGCGGCTCACGGTGATCGACATCCGCCACCACCTGCTGCCGGACCGGATCGTTTTTCCCTCCTATGCGGTCGCCGGGATCCTGCTGCTGGGAGCTGCCGCCAGTTCGGTGTTCCTGGCCGGTCCGGGGGCGGTGGCCGCACCCGACGGCGGCGCGGCGCTGTTCGGTGTGCCGGGGCTGCGGATCATGGCCGGGGGCGCGGTGCTGTGGCTGTTCTATTTCGTCCTGCGTGCCCTGTACCCGCCGGGGATGGGGTTCGGCGACGTCAAGCTGGCCGGGGTCCTGGGGATGTATTTGGGCTTCCTGGGATGGTCCCACGTCGTGGCCGGCACCGTGGCCGCCTTCGTGTTCGGCGGCGTGTGGAGCCTGGGCCTTTTGGCGCTGCGCCGCGGCACGCTGAAATCGTCCATCCCGTTCGGGCCGTTCATGCTGGCCGGGACGGCCGCGGCCATGGCGTTGCTGCCTGCGTGAGGGGCTGCCTTCCGATTAGGCTGGCGGCATGGTGACCCCGGACTTCATCCTGAAGCTGCGCGAAACTATCGGCCACGACATGCTGTGGATCCCGGCGGTCCGGGGTGTGGTGTTCGACGACGCCGGGCGCGTGCTGCTCGGCCAGCGCGCCGACAACGGGCGCTGGGGCCTCATCGCCGGAATCCTGGATCCCGGCGAGGAGCCGGCGCCGGGGCTGCTGCGGGAGATCCTGGAGGAGACCGGCGTCGTGGCGGCCGCCGAGCGCCTCGTGGCGGTGGAGGGCTCGGGCCACGTGACGTATCCGAACGGGGACGTGTGCCGCTACCTGACCCTGGTCTTCCGCTGCCGGTACGTTTCCGGCGAGGCCCGGGTGAACGACGACGAGTCCCTCGCCGTCGGCTGGTTCCGGCCCCGGGACTTCCCGGAGCTCATGCCGGGACACCTCGAGGCCATCCAACGGGCCCTGGAGCCGGACGGGGCCGCGCACTTCCGGGGCTGAGAGTACCCGATGCAGGGGAGCGGCCGCCCGGTCTACACTCCCGGTCTTCGGCACCTTGCCTGGCTATCGACGCCTGTATCCGGACCTGCCGGGGATGGGCCGCACCCCGGCGCCCGGAAGCATCACGAGCAACGATAACGTCCTGGACCTTCTCCTCGGCCTTGTCCACAGCACCGTCGGTGATGAACCGTTTCTGGTCATGGGCCACTCCTACGGCGGGTACCTGGCCCGCGCGGTTGCCAGCCTGAGACCTGGGCGGGCTGTCGGGCTGGCGATGTTCTGCCCGGTTGGCGCGCATACGCGGAATGTGCCCAGGCACGAGGTCCTGGTGTCGTCCGGTGAGGTGTCGTGGGCCGGTCTGCCCGGCCAGCTGGACCCTGATCAGGAGGCTGCCTACCGCGACTACTTCGTTGTGCAGACGGCGGATACTCTGCGCCGGTTCCGGGAGCATGTGGCCCCTGGGACATCCCTCGTCGACGAGTCGGGCCTGATGCGGATCTTCTCGCAGTGGGAGCTACGGGACCGTCCGGAAGCCGGGAAACCCTATCCGCGTCCGGTGCTGGTCCTTGCCGGCCGGCAGGACGCCACGGCCGGGCACACAGGCCCGGGGGAGCTGATCGAGCACTACCCCCGGGCCACCTCTGCCGTCCTCGACCGCGCCGGGCACGCCCTCCTGCACGAGCAGCCCGACGTCGTGCACGCCCTGGTTGCCGAATGGCTCATGCGCGTTCGCGAGCGTCTGACGACCTGACCCGTGTGCCTTAGCGGCGCGCGGTGGTGAGCTCGCCGCCGGCGTGGCGTTCGGCGTCGAGGCGCTCTGCCTCTTCGCCGCCCACGGCCTCGCCGCGGGCCACCATGCCGGCGGTGTCCGAGAGCGGGATCTGGGCCTGCGGGTCCAGGGTCCGGGTGGACTGCGAGGCCTGCTCGGCCGAGGCGCCCGCGCCGGTGAACGCCTCCGCCAGGGACTCGGACAACCGGGTGGTGAAGATGGAGCAAAAAAATTCAGGCGCAGGGAACGACGGCGGCCGGCGCCTTCCGTGGAAGGTGCCGGCCCTGTGTCTTTTACACATCTCCGAG
>JBKKDK010000013.1:0-4951 GCA_046708245.1 Arthrobacter sp. | reverse complement strand
TTCTTCCCCGCAGTCATCTTCTACTTCGCCCGCTGGGTGCCCGCTGGCCAGCGAGGCAAGGCCACCGCCTCATCGCAGGTTCGTCCATAGCCGCGGCGCTGTCCGGGCCCATTGCGGGCATGCTCCTGAGCATGCACGATGCCCTGGGAATCCGGGGCTGGCAATGGCTGTTCGGCATTGAAGGGGTTCTCTCCGTGGTGGTGGGCATCGTGGTCTTCTTCCTGCTGGATGCCAAGATCCAGGATGCCAAGTGGCTCTCGGCCGGCGAAAAGTCCGCCCTGGCCAACACCATCGCGGCGGAGGACGCCCAGCACGCCACCGCACCCGGAGAGCAGGTTAACCGGTGGAGGATGCTCCTCAATCCGCAGATCCTGCTGCTCTGCGGCATCTACTTTGCCGTGCAGCTCTCCATCTACGCAAATACCTTCTGGCTGCCCAGCATCGTCAAGCAGATTCCCGGCACCACGGACCTGAGCGTCGGCTTCCTGTCGGCAATCCCGTGGGTCTGCGCCGTCGTCGCCATGTATTTTGCCGCCAGGTGGCAGGACAAAGCGAAATCGAAGCGCCCCCTGCTCATGGTGGCCCTGCTGGTGGCAGCCGCCGGCACATTCGCGGCCGCCGTCGCCGCGCCGGTACCCGCGCTCGTTTTCCTGGCCGTCGCCGCGATGGGCTTCAAGAGCGCCTCGCCGTTGTTCTGGACCATCCCGCAGTCTGGCCTGCACCCGCTGATCCTCGCCCCGGCCATCGCCGTCATCAACTCACTCGGCAACCTGGGCGGCTTCGTGGCGCCGTTCGGATTCGGCCTCATCAAGGAAGGGACCGGACGCGTCACCCCGGGCCTGTTCGCCCTTGCGGCGGCGTCCGCGATTGCCGCCGGCTTGGTTTTCTTCCTGAAGGAACGCCGGCCCGGACTCGAATCCGCAGCTCCGGCGCACGAGCCGGCGACGGAACCCCTGCTGACAAAGTAGTCTGCCGGGCTAGGCCCAGAACGCGTCCCCCTGCGCCGTATCGGCGAAGAATTCGCGGCCCTCAATGATCTTGCCGTCCCGGACCTGGAAGGCAATCGCGCCGTCCATGTCCAGGGTTCTGCCGTTGCTCTCCGCATTGTTGTGCTGGAGCGCCACAGTGTGGTTTTCGCCGGCGACGATATCCTGCACGGTGACTTTCAGGTTCCCTTCCGAACGTTTCCCGAGTTCGCCGAAGTACGCCAAAATGCTGTCCCGGCCCTCTCTCCTGCCCGAGAGAACGCCGCTTCCTGCCACATGCCACACCGCGTCCTCGGCGAATATTTCGCTGAGCGTCGCCATATCCCCTGCGCTGAAGGCCTCGTATCCGCGTCGGACCAGTTCAGCATTTTCCGCGGTTCCCATTTTCGGCCACCTCTCCGTCGTCATGGTCGGGTCAGTCTCGGACGGCTTAAGGCTATTCCTGGCCCCGGGGGTTGTCGATGGCCCGCGGGTGGCCCCAATTTCAGCCCTGCGGCCTGGCCGGAACACGCACTCCAGGCAGGTAGCTGCTGGTTCCCTGGCTGGCCGACAGGTTCCGGCGCAGCTCCGCCAGGGTTCCACTGACCGCGCCGGCTGCGCGGGCCTGGACCAGGACATTGCCCAGTGCCGTGGCCTCCACCGGGCCTGCCACGATGCGCCTGCCTGTCGCGTCCGCGGTGAGCTGGCACAGGAGCCGGTTCTGCGAGCCGCCGCCCACGATGTGGACGACGTCGATGCTCCGGTCCGCGAGCCGTTCAGCGTCGGCAAGGGTACGGGCATATCCGGAAGCGAGGCTGTCGAGGATGCACCTGACCACTGCAGCGGGCTGGTCGGCGAGCACTCCCCCTGCATTGCGGACGGCGGCGCGGATCCGCTCGGGCATGTTCCCGGGTGCCGTAAACGCGGGGTCGTCGGCGTTGATCCGCGGTCCGCCGGACGGCAAGGCCCCGGCTGCGTCCAGCAACCCGGCCAGGGTGAGGGTCCGCCCTTGCCCTGCCCAGGCCCGCTGGGACTCGCTGAGCAGCCAGAGCCCACCGGCATTGCGCAGGTAGCGGATGGTCGAGTCCACGCCGCGTTCGTTGGTGAAGTTGGCCTGCCTGCTGGCTTCGGTGAGAACGGGGTGGTTCAGTTCGACGCCGACTAATGACCACGTGCCCGAGGAAATGTAGGCGAAATTCTGCTGGTCCGCCGGGACCGCGACGACTGCCGAGGCAGTGTCATGCGAGCCGACGGCGACCACCTTCGTCCCTGCCGGCAGCCCGGTCCGCGCCGCGACCGCCGGCAGCAGGGTGCCCACGGTCTCCCCCGGTTGCACGAGCGGCGGGAATAGTTCCGGCGGCAGTCCCAGGACCGCCAGGAACTTGGCTGCCCAGTCCCCCACGGCCGCGTCGAACAGCCCCGTGGTGGAGGCATTGGTGGCCTCCGTGCGGCGCTGCCCCGTCAGGAAAAACGCGATCAGGTCCGGAATCAGGAGTGCCTGGACACCGTTTAGGTCTTGTTCACTGGCAAGCTGGTAGATGGTGTTGAACTGCAGGAACTGGAGCCCCGTGGTGGCGTAGAGCCTGGCAGGATCCAAAAGCCTGTGGACCCGGGATACCGCGGCGCGGCTGCGGTCGTCCCGGTAGCTGAAGGGCTGGGCGACCAGCTCCCCGGCGGCGGTGACAAGCCCGTAGTCCACGGCCCACGTGTCGATCCCGATGCTCAAGATCCGCTCACGCCGCGCCGCTGCCGCTGCAGCGGCTGCCGCAAGACCGGTGAGGACTTCGGTGAAGAGCGTGTCGAAGTCCCAGTGAAGGCCGGCGCCGGACTCCACCACAGCGTTGGGAAAGCGGTGCACGGTCTCCAGCTCGGCCCGGCCGCCTTTGACCCGGCCCAGGATGACGCGGCCGGAGGAGGCACCAACGTCGACGGCGACAAAGACACTGCCGGCGGACAGGCCGCCGCTGGCTGGTGCGGTATCCGCTGGTGGCGCGGTGGTCATCGCAGGAAGGCCGCCGCGACGCCGGCGTCCACAGGGATATGCAGGCCCGTGGTGTGGGAGAGTTCGGCGCTGGTGAGCACGGCGGCGGCGTTGGCCACGTTCTCCGGCAGGACCTCGCGCTTGAGCAGTGTGCGCTGGGCGTAGTACTTGCCGAGTTCCTGCTCCTCGACGCCGTACACGGCCGCCCGCTTGGCGCCCCAGCCGCCGGCGAAGATCCCCGAGCCGCGGACCACGCCGTCGGGGTTGATGCCGTTGACCCGGATGCCGTGCTCGCCGAGTTCGGCGGCAAGAAGCCGCACCTGGTGGGCCTGGTCGGCTTTGGTGGCGGAGTAGGCAATGTTGTTCGGGCCGGCAAAGACGGAGTTTTTGGAGGAGATGTAGATGATGTCCCCGCCCATTTCCTGTCCGATCATGACCTTCGCGGCGGCCTTGGAGACCAGGAAGGAGCCCTTGGCCATGACGTTGTGCTGCAGGTCCCAGTCCTTTTCCGTGGTCTCCAGCAGGGGTTTGGAGATCGAGAGCCCGGCGTTGTTGACCACCAGGTCCAGGCCGCCGAAGGCCAGCACGGCGGCGTCGATGGCCGCCCCGACCTGGGCTTCGTCGGTGACGTCCGCCTGGACGCCGACGGCGGTGTCCGGCCCGCCGAGCCCGGCCGCGACGGCCTGTGCGTTCTCGAGGTTCAGGTCCGCAATCACGACGCACGCGCCATCGGCGGCCAGCCGGGTGGCGATGGCCTTGCCGATGCCCGACGCCGCCCCGGTCACCAGGGCAATCCGGGTGGCGTGCGATTTCGGTTTGGGCAGCCGGGCGAGCTTGGCTTCCTCGAGAGCCCAGTACTCGATCCGGAATTTTTCGGCTTCCTCGATGGGCGCGTACCTGGAGATGGCCTCGGCGCCGCGCATGACGTTGATGGCGTTGAGGTAGAACTCACCGGCGACCCGGGCAGTCTGCTTGGTGGCTCCGTAAGAGAACATGCCCACGCCCGGGACCAGTACGATCGCCGGGTCGGCTCCGCGCAGGGCCGGGCTCTCAGGGCCGGCGTGCCGGTCGTAGTAGGCCTGGTAGTCCTCGCGGTAGACGGCGTGCAGTTCCTTCAGCCGGGCGGTCGAGTCCTCGATCGAGGCATCGGCGGGCAGGTCCAGGATCAGCGGCTTGACCTTGGTGCGCAGGAAGTGGTCCGGGCAGGACGTGCCCAGGGCGCCCAGGCGCGGGTGCTCGGCGGCCGCCAGGAAGTCAAGCACGACGGCGTCATCACTGAAGTGCCCCAGCTGCGGCTTGTCCGTGGACGCCAGGCCGCGGATCACCGGCGCCAGAGCGGCGGCCTTCGCCTTCCGGTCCGCCTCCGGAAGTGCGGCGTAGCCGGGGAGCGTCGGGCCAAAAGGCTCCGGACGGCCGTTGTCGGCGATGTACTTCTCGGCTTCCTCGATGATCCAGAGCGAGCTGGCCTCGGCTTCTTCGCTGGTGCCACCCCAGGCGGTGATGCCGTGCCCGCCCAGGATAGTGCCGATGGCCTGCGGGTTGGCGTCCTTGATCGCGGCGATGTCCAGGCCCAGCTGGAAGCCGGGGCGCCGCCACGGGACCCAGACCACCTTGCCGCCGAATATCTTCCTTGTCAGTTCCTCACCGTCGGCGGCGGTGGCGATGGCGATGCCGGAGTCCGGGTGCAGGTGGTCCACGTGGGCGGCGTCGACCAGGCCGTGCATGGCGGTATCGATCGAGGGTGCGGCGCCGCCCTTGCCGTGCAGGCAGTAATCGAAGGCCGCCACCATCTCGTCCTCACGCCCGACGCCCGGGTAGACGTTCTTCAGCGCCAGCAGCCGGTCCAGCCGGAGCACCGCGAGTCCGGGTTCGGTCAGCGTGCCCAGGTCCCCGCCGGAGCCCTTCACCCATAGCAGCCGGACGTCCTCCCCGGTCACGGGGTCTTTTTCGGTGCCCTTGGCGGAGGTGTTGCCGCCGGCGTAGTTCGTGTTCCGCTTGTCCGCAC
>JBKKDK010000012.1:0-14589 GCA_046708245.1 Arthrobacter sp. | reverse complement strand
GCACCCAGGCCGCCGGCATTTCCCAGCCAAACAGGTTGCGGTCCAGCTTCTCCTCCGAGTACACGGCGATGAAGGTGAACTGCTGCTCGAACAGGGCCCAGAAGGCGGCCGAGGCGATGTACAGCGGAATGAACGCGGCCACGCGCTGGCGCTCGGTTCCCGAGACCTTCTTGCTGCTGAAGATCAGGACGAAGTAGAGCACGGACGCGCCGATCGCGGCGTAGGCCATGGACATGGCCAGGTTCTCGGCGTTCACGGTTCCGGTGGCAAGGAGCACGGCGATGACTGCCGCGATCCCGGCGAAGAGGGCCCCATACTTGCTGCGTTCGGCGACGGGCAGCGGGTTGGGCACCCGGTGCGCCTCTTCGGGCAGTTTCTTGCGGCCCGCGGCGTAGATGCCCAGGCCCAGCGCCATGCCGACGGCGGCGGCGCCGAAGCCCCAGTGGAACCCGTGGCTTTCCTGCAGCCAGCCGGTAACCAGCGGGCCGATCAGGGCGCCGGCGTTGATGCCCATGTAGAAGATGGAGAAGCCGGCGTCGCGGCGTTCGTCCCTTTCGCGGTACAGGCTTCCCACCAGGGCGGTGGCATTGGCCTTGAGACCGCCGGAACCGACCCCCACCAGCACCAGGCCGGCGATCAGTCCGGGGATCCCGGGGACCAGGGCGAGGGCGATGTGGCCGGCCATGATCAGGACGGCGGAGCCGAAGAGCACACGCTCGGAGCCGAACAGCCGGTCCGCGAGCCAGGCGCCGAGGATGGTGGAGAGATACACGCCTCCGCCGTACGCGCCGACCAGGCCGGCGGCGAGGCCCTGCTCAATCCCCAGGCCGCCTTCAGCGGCGGTGAAGTACATGTAGTAGAGCAGGATCCCCTGCATTCCGTAGAAGGAGAAGCGTTCCCACATTTCTACGGAGAAGAGGCTGGCCAGCATCTTCGGGTGGCCAAAAAAGGACGTATCGCCCGGCGTTGTAGCGGGGGGACTGGCTAAATGAGTAGTGCTCATTTACTTAATGCTGACAGTGTGACGCGCGATTGTCACATTCGGGGCCACCCCGGGGCAAGCCCCGTTTCCTCCCCCGTTGCTCTATCAGCAGATGTTGCTTCCGACCCGGAATGGCACCCACAAGTGATCGGGCAACGGGGGAGGGCGGGCTATTCGGCGTCGAACACAATGACCTGGCGGACGGCCTTGCCGTCTGCCAGCTGGTCCATTGCCTGGTTGATGTCGGCCAGGCGGATGTGCGCGGAGATCAGTTCTTCGACGGGCAGCTTCCCGTCACGCCAGAGCTGGGCGTACTTGGGGATGTCCCGGGCCGGCACCGCGGAGCCGAGGTAGCTGCCCACGATGGTCCGGGCTTCCGCCGTGACGGTCAGCGGTGAGATCGAGGCCCGGGCCTCGGGGGAGGGCAGGCCCGCGGTGATGGTGGTTCCGCCGACGGCGGTGGCGGCGAAGGCGGTCTCGAACGCGCGCGGATTGCCGGCGCACTCGATCACGTAGCGGGCCTTGACGCCGTCCTCAAGCACCTGCTGCGGGGTGTACGCCTCGTGGGCGCCCAGCCGGCGTGCGTGCTCAAGCTTCTCCTCAAGCGTGTCGACGGCAATGATCCGCGAGACGCCCTGGGAGATGGCCGTGATCAGGGCGGCCATGCCGACGCCGCCGAGCCCCACGATCATGATGCTGTCCTTCGGTTCGGGCCGGGCGGCATTGAGGACCGCGCCTCCACCGGTCAGCACGGCGCAGCCGAGAACGGCGGCAATATCGGCCGGAATGTCGTCTCCCACCGGCACGGCGGAGGCCCGGTCCACGACGGCGTGGCTTGCGAAGCCCGAGACGCCGAGGTGGTGGTAGATCTTCTCGCCCCCGCGGTCCAGGTGCATCGAGCCGTGCAGCAGCGTCCCCTCATTGTTGCTTTTCGACCCGGTGGTGCAGGGCAGCCGGCCGTCCGCGGCGCAGTTCTCGCACTTTTCGCAGCGGGGCAGGAACGACATGACCACACGCTGGCCTGGTTCCAGGTCCGTGACTTCGGAGCCGACCTCCACCACGCGTCCAGCGGCCTCGTGGCCGAGCAGCATCGGCACGGGCCGCACCCGGTTCCCGTCGACAACGCTCAGGTCCGAATGGCAGATGCCGGCTGCCTCAATCCGGACCAGGATTTCGGTGGGTCCGGGGCCGTCCAGCTCCAGCTCCGAGATGCTGATGGGCCTGGAGTCCGCGAACGGGCGCGGCCGGCCGATTTCCTCAAGTACTGCACCGGTGATCTTCATCGATCCCTCTCATCGCCCCTGTGGTGGTCTGAGTGAACCCTAGCCGTCCGGCGTGCGGGCGTCCATTTCGACGGGACGGTCCGCCGCCGTCGGCACGGGCGCCTATCAGCCAAGCTGCGAGGCCACCTGAAGGAGCAGCGCCTCGGACCCCATCGGCCCAATCAGCTGGATGCCCATCGGCAGCCCGGCACCGGTTGATCCGCCGGTCCAGTGCACCGGGATGCTGATCGCGGGCAAGCCGCACACGTTCACCATGGAGGACCACGGCGCGAATTCGCACTGTTTGCGGTAGTCGCCGTCGGCGTCGCCAGCCCACTCCGACGCGGGCCAGTAGCCGTCGCCGTGGGCCGCGCCGGTGAACCAGCCCACCGGCCGGGGGGGCTGCGCCAGCGCCGGCATCAGGATGAGGTCCCAGGCCGCGTACTGCGCGATCGTGTCCCGCTGGAACAACCGCAGGAATGCGAGGGACTCGTTGAGTTTGGCTGCGCTGCGCTGCTGGGCCCGGCGCCGGAACGTGCGGGTCAGCGGCGTCAGGAGCGCCTCGCGCTGCGGCGCGATCCGGGCACTGCCGACGCCGGCAGTCCAGACGGTTGTGAACGCGGCCGGGTAGCGGTTGTCGTAGCGGACCGGGGCTTCCGTGGTTTCGTGGCCCGCCGCCTCCAGCAGGCCGATGCCCGCCGCCAGGGCATCGAGGGCCTCCTGGTCCGGCGTGAAAGGAAACATGGTCTGCCAGGGGCTGTCGAGGCTCACTCCGATCCGCAGCTTGCGGGGGTCCTGGGCGGTGAGGTCGAGGTAGCTGGCCGCGTGCGGACCGTGTCCCGCCGGCACCAGCGCGTCCAGCATCAACGCCGCATCCGCTGCCGAACGGGCCAGCGGCCCGGTGGCCACCAGCCCCGCCGGATCGCCGGTGCTTTCCCCCGCCGGGATGAGCCCGCGGCCCGGTTTGAGCCCCACGAGCCCGCAGGCTGCCGCCGGGATGCGGACCGAGCCGCCGCCGTCGGACCCGGGTGCGAACGGGAGCAGCCGGGCGGCCACGGCGGCAGCGCTGCCGCCGGACGAGCCGCCCGAGCTGCGGCTGAGGGCATGCGGATTGCGCGACGGCGGGGCGATCCGGTTCTCGCTGTAGGCCGTCAGCCCGAACTCCGGAACCTGGGTCTTGCCCAGCGAAACGACGCCGGCGCCCTTCAGCAGCGAGGGCAGCGCGCCGTCGGCCAGCGCCGGACGGTGATCCAGGGCGGCGCTGCCGTGGGTGGTGACGACACCGGCGACGTCGGTCAGGTCCTTGAACGCCACCGGCATCCCGTGCAGCAGCGGCAGCTCCGTCCCGTCCCGGGCGGCGCGGGCATGGAGCTCATCCGCGGCGGCCGCGTCCTTCAAGGCTTGCTCCGCCGTGACGGTAATGAACGCGCCCAAAAGCGGGTTTTCCGCCCCGATCCGGTCCAGGAAATGCGCGGCGGCTTCCCGGGCCGAGACGCTTCCGGTGCGCAGGGCATCGCGGAGCCCGACCGCGGACAGCTCGTGGAGGTCAGCCAAGGGGTTGCGGCTCCGGACGTGGCGGTGCTGCAACGGGCCGGAACCCGGGGGGACATGTCCAGTGCCCGGGCTGGCGGGTGGGCACATGGGCGTCATGTCCAGTGCTGGCGGCGGGGGGAGGGCATGTCCCCGTGGGGCGTGGTGACGGGCCGGAGGTTGCCCGGACCGGGGGCTGTTTCGCTGCCATGACGTCTCCTTGCACTCTCCCAGAAGCGTAACGTGCCGCCCGGTGGGGTGCGCCGTCAATGGCTGGCGATACGCTGGAGGCAGACCCTGAATTCCGCGGAAAGGACGAACATGAGCGACTTCGACACCGTAACCGTGTCAGGCATTCCCGAAGGGGCACGGATCCTGGACGTCCGCGAGGACTATGAATGGGTGGCCGGCCATGCCGAGGGTGCGCTGCACATCCCCCTGGCCCAGCTCCCGACCCGCCTCGAGGATCTGAACCCGGACGAGGACCTTTACGTGATCTGCCGGACCGGCGGACGGTCCTTCCGGGCGGCCCAATGGCTCGTGGGCCAGGGATATACCGCGTTGAACGTCGCCGGTGGCATGGACCAGTGGCTGGAAAACGGCATGCCGCTGGTTTCCGACAACGGACTCAAGCCAGTAATCCTGTAAGCGAAGAAAGAAGAAGAGCCGATGTCTGCTTCCCCCGTCACCTACACCTTCCTCGGGCCTGAGGGCACCTTCACCGAGGCCGCCCTCATGCAGGTGCCGGGCGCGGCAGACGCCATCCGCGTCCCCTCCTCCAACGTGAACACGGCGCTCGACAAGGTCCGGGACGGCTCCGCGGACGCGGCCATGGTGCCAATCGAGAACTCTGTGGAGGGCGGGGTCACGGCCACCCTCGATGCCATCGCCACCGGCCAGGAGCTCCGCATCCTCCGGGAAGCCCTCGTGCCGATTAGCTTCGTCCTAGTGGCCCGTCCCGGCGTCCGGATCGAGGACATCCGCCGGATCTCCACCCACGGCCACGCCTGGGCGCAGTGCCGGCTTTGGGTCGACGCCCATATTCCCAACGCGGAATACATTCCCGGGTCCTCCACGGCCGCTTCAGCCATGGGGCTCCTTGAAGGCGACGCCCACTACGACGCCGCGATCTGCGCCCCGATCGTGGCCACGGAACAGCCCGGTCTGGCCGTGCTGGCCGAAGACATCGGCGACAACCCGGGCGCCGTCACCCGCTTTGTGCTCGTCGGCCGGCCCGGTGCCCTGCCCGAGCCGACCGGCGCGGACAAGACCACCGTGGTGGTTCCCCTGCCGGAGGACCGGCCCGGTGCGCTGATGGAGATCCTGGACCAGTTCGCCACCCGCGGCGTGAACCTCAGCAGGATCGAATCCCGTCCCACCGGTCAGTACCTGGGCCACTACTTCTTCAGCATCGACGCCGACGGCCACGTCGCCGACGCGAGGGTGGCGGATGCGCTCGCCGGCCTGCACCGGATCAGTCCGGCCACCCGCTTCCTGGGTTCCTACAGCCGTGCCGACGGCAACCGGACACTCGTCGCCCCGCACACCTCAGACCAGGCATTCCGCGCGGCACACGCATGGGTGAAAAATATTCTGGCCGGAGCATCTGTGGTGCCGGAATATACGCCGGAGGCTTCGCCCAGAGCGTAGCCGATTGCCTCACGGGGCACTACCGCCCTCTGACAACTGTGCGTATGCTTGCCTGATCCATATGGGGGAAGTCCTCGAACGGGAGGGAGCAGGTCATGTCAGGCACCAGCATTGAAAATGACGGCCAGGGAATGATTGTGAACCCCAAGCCGACAGCTGAGAACCAGGACTGGGACGGTGATGACGCCGACCGTGCCGACCGGCTGCGCTTCGAAGAGGAGCAGGCCATGATCCGCGAACAGTCCGAGGCGCGCGCCGCGAAGGCTGCGGCGGAAGCAAAGAAAGTGGCCGCTTCGAAGAAGGAAGCCAGCGCCTAGTCTTCCTCGGTGCCGTTCTTGACCCGAACCAGCAGCGAGCCCGGCGCCACCTGCACGGTCACCCTCGTGGCCTCGCCGGAAGTGTCGCCGTCGACCTGGGTGGGCATGGGTTCCGCGCTTCGGATGGTGATCTTGCCTGAGCGGTAGTAGCTCATCACCGGCAAGTTTCTCTTGTGCTTAAGCACGATTTTCGTATACATCGCGAGCCAGCCGATCGCGCTGCGCGGGCTCATCACCACAACGTCGAGCATGCCGTCGTCAATCATCGCCTGGGGAATGAAGTCGATGCCGCCGGGGATCAGCCCGCAGTTGGCGAACAGGACGCTCCGGATTTTCCTGGTCTGTTCCGGCTGGTCGTCAAGGGAGATCGAGACGCGCTTGCGGCGCCCGGGAAGATGCCGGACCCCCGCCTCGGTGTACGCCAGCCAGCCCACGGCCTTTTTCAGCCCGTCATTCGTGTCGCCCACTATCTCGGCGTCCATACCGATGCCGGCGATCACGAGGAAAGTGTGCTCCAGCGACTGGCCGGTCCGGGAGTTTTCCACCCGCATGCGGGCCGTGTCGATGAACCGCTGGTGCCCGAACAGGGCGGTCTGCACGTTGCCTGCAACGTCGTTTACGTCCAGATCAATGTTGCGCGCCAGAAGGTTGCCGGTGCCGAGCGGGATCAGGCCCATGGCGGTGTCCGTGCCGGCCAGGATCTCCGCCACCACCCGCACCGTTCCGTCGCCGCCGCCCGCCAGGACGACGTCGGCCCCGTAGTCCACGGCCTGCCGGGTCTGGGCGAAACCGGCGTCCTCGGCTGTGGTTTCAAAGAAGCGCGGCGGTTCCCAGCCGGCCGCGGCGCAGGCGTTCTCGATCAGCCCGCGGGCCTCGGCGGACTTGGCCTTGATCGGGTTCAGCACCACGGCGACTTTCTGCTGCCCGATGCCCGGACTGTGCGTCTGTTCCCAGACAGCGCTGCGGGTGTGCTTGGCCTTGAGCCTGCGCACTCCCCACCAGCTGGAGACGGCGAAGGCCAGGACTCCAGCAATGATGAGGTACAGCAGCCAGTCTTGCATTGTGCTCCAACACTATCCCGCCGCTGCCCCGCCGCCGGTTTGCCCGGTAATGGGCGCCGGATTGGATAGTCTTGTCTGGTGATTGACGTAAAAGACCTCAGCGAAAACCCGGACAAGTTCCGGGCCAGCCAGCGCGCCCGCGGCGCCGACGCCTCCGTAGTGGATGCGATCATCGCCGCTGACTCGGCCCGCCGTGCAGCCCTGATCCGGTTCGAGAACCTGAGGGCGGAGCAGAACGTCTTCGGTAAGAAGGTGGCGCAGGCCAAGGGCGAGGAAAAGCAGGCCCTGCTCACCGAGGTGAAGGCCCTCGCGGCCTCGGTCAAATCGGCGTCCGCCGAAGCCGACGTCGCACAGGCCGCCCAGGAGGAGCTGCTCCGGGCCATTCCGAACCTCATCGAGGACGGCGTCCCGGCAGGCGGCGAGGACGACTACATCGTGGTCAAGACCGTCGGCACGCCCCGCGAATTTCCCGATTTCGAGCCGAAGGACCACCTGGAGATCGGCGAGCTGATCGGCGCCATCGACATGGAACGCGGCGCCAAGGTTTCCGGCTCGCGTTTCTACTTCCTGCGGGGCGTCGGCGCCCGGCTGGAAATGGCCCTGCTGCAGATGGCGATGGAGCAGGCAATCGACGCCGGCTTTGTGCCCATGATCACCCCCACCCTGGTCCGGCCCGAAACCATGCAGGGCACCGGCTTCGACGTCAAGCACGACGCCGAAATCTACCGCCTCGCCGAAGACGACCTCTATCTGGTGGGCACCTCGGAAGTGGCCCTGGCGGGCTACCACGCGGACGAGATCCTGGACCTGTCCGCCGGCCCGATCCGTTACGCGGGGCAAAGCTCCTGCTACCGCCGCGAGGCCGGCTCGCACGGCAAGGACACCCGCGGCATCATCCGGGTCCACCAGTTCAACAAGGTGGAGATGTTCATTTACACCACCGTGGAGGAAGCGGCCGCTGAGCACGCCCGCCTGCTGGCCTGGGAAGAGGAGATGCTGGCCAAGTGCGAGCTCCCGTACCGCGTGATTGACACCGCCGCGGGAGACCTCGGCAATTCGGCAGCCCGGAAGTTCGACTGCGAGGCCTGGGTTCCCACCCAGGGCGCCTACCGCGAACTGACGTCCACCTCCAACTGCACCACCTTCCAGTCCCGCCGGCTCAACATCCGCGAACGGGTGCTGAACGAGGACGGCGCGCCCAAGGGCACGCGTGCCGTCGCGACGCTTAACGGCACGCTGGCCACCACCCGCTGGATTGTGGCCATCCTGGAACACCACCAGAACCCGGACGGCTCCGTCAACGTCCCCGCCGCCCTGCAGAAATACCTGGGCGGGATGACCGTCTTCCCTGTCCACTAGCCCCGGCCCGCACGCGGCCCGTCACGCGCCACGGAGTGTTCACCCCGGGTTCACCCGGTGCTGTGGCGTGGATCCTAGCGGCTGTCGGGGGTCTCTGCTCTACTTGATGGATGACTACATTGACTGAAACCTCAGTCGCCGGCAACGATGACCGGCGAGAATCCACCCCAACAAGCAACGGCCACACCACCGTCGCAAAGATGATGGTCGCACTCGACGTCGACGGCACCCTGGTCGACCACGACGGCCACATGTCGGCCCCCGTCCGCGAGGCCGCACAGGACGTTGTGGCCGCCGGCCACCACGTCATGATCGCGACCGGCCGTTCACTGAACGCCACGCTGCCCATCATCGAGCACATCGGCATCGACAACGGCTATGCCGTGTGCTCGAACGGCGGCGTCACCCTGCGGCTCGATTCAAGCCTGTCCGCAGGATACGAGGTTGTCCACAAAGCGACGTTTGACCCGGGTCCTGCCCTCCGTGCGCTGCGCAGCCGGCTGCCCATGGCCAAGTACGCCCTTGAGGACGAGGACGGCAACTTCCTGTCCACGGAACGCTTCCAGGACGCCAGCTTCGGCGTGGAGGCCATCGGCGTCGACTTCCAGACCATGCTGGAGTCCACCGCCGTGCGCGTGGTGGTGTTCAGCTCGGAAAACACGCCCGAGGAGTTCACCGCCGCCATCCGCCACGTCGGCCTGGCCGGTGTGACCTACTCTGTCGGCTGGACCGCCTGGCTGGACATCGCCGCAGCCGGGGTCACCAAGGCCAGCGCCCTGGAACGGCTCCGCGGCAGCCTGGAGATCGAGGCGCACCGCACCATCGCCATCGGCGACGGCCGCAACGACATCGAAATGCTCGGCTGGGCCGCCCGCGGGGTCGCCATGGGGCAGGCCCCGGACGAAGTGATCGCCGCCGCGAACGAGGTCACACACTCCGTGTACGACGACGGCGCGGCGCACGTGCTGCGCAGCCTGCTGCTCTAGACGGGCAATCCGGTGCACCGGCGTGCAGTGCCGGCCGGAGGCACCGCTGCATGGGTCAGCGGACCTCGAGGATGAGGCTCAGCAGCCGGGCCGCCGCGGGCCGCGCCGCGTGCTCCTCGTTCCACTGTGCCCGGGCTACGGCCTTGCTGACCGCCTGCGTCGTGATGCCCAGTTCCTCCGCGACGGCCTTCTGCTGTCCGCGAACCCCCGGAGTCAACAGGTCCAGCACCCGCCACTCGGCGTGGCTGCGGTCGTGGACAATATGGCCCAGGAGCCGCAGCACGGACTCCGACTCCGCCGCGATGTCCGCGAGCGGCCCCTCCACCGCCACGGGGACCCGGTCCTTGCCGTTGCGCAGCCGGTCGACGGCCCGCCGGGCATAGATCAAACCGTGGCCGGAGGCGTCCTTGATCTGGTTGGGCAGCGGTTCATTCACCGGCCCCACACCGATCCCGACGTACCAGCTGCCGCTGCGCAGTGCGATCATCGCCGCTTCCACCGCCTGGTGCGGGCAGTCCACAATGCCCTGGACCTCGTCCTCCACCGAACGGTCGAAATCGAGGCGCGCCGGAATATGCCGCAGGTCCTTGAGGAGCTGCGGCACACGGTCGCCGTCGCGCCGGCTGTCGGTTTGATTGATGGTCAGCGTGAACATTCTGGATCACACACTACCCGGTGGTAATTCGGAGGCAACAGCGGACCCGGCCCGCCCGGCGTCGGGCTTGTGTCCTGTCCGGGGACGTGTTGCGATGGAGGACACGCCACCGCAACGGGGCCCGAGTGAAGCGAGGACTGCAGTGACAAGTGACGTGACCCGCGCCGTGGACAGCGACGCCGGGCTGCCTCCCGAGGGCGCCGCCCGGGCCCAAAGCCCAGCCGCCTCCCGGAGCCACCTTGACGACGCCGCGCTGGAGCTGGTGGACCGCTGGTGGCGGGCCGCCAACTACCTTTCCGTGGGGCAGATCTACCTCCGTTCCAACCCGCTGCTGCGCGAACCCCTCCGCGCGGAGGACACCAAGTCCCGGCTGCTGGGGCACTGGGGCACAACGCCCGGACTCAACTTCGTCTACGCCCACCTGAACCGTTTGATCCGCCGGCACCGGCAGGAGATGCTGTTCATCGCCGGCCCCGGCCACGGCGGCCCGGCCGTGGTGGCCAACGCCTGGCTGGAGGGCACCTATTCCGAGATCTACGCCCACGTCGGCGACGACGAGCAGGGCATGGCCGAGCTGTTCCGGCAGTTTTCCTACCCCGGCGGGATCCCCAGCCACGCGGCGCCGGAAACCCCGGGATCCATCAGCGAGGGCGGGGAACTCGGCTATTCGCTGGCGCACGCGTACGGTGCGGTGTTCGACAACCCCGGGCTGGTTGCCGCCGTCGTAATCGGTGACGGCGAGGCGGAAACCGGCCCGCTGGCCGCCAGCTGGCATTCGCACAACTTCCTGGACCCTGCGGCGGACGGCGCGGTGCTGCCCATCCTGCACCTCAACGGCTACAAGATCGCCAACCCCACCATCCTGGCCCGCATGCCCGAGGCCCAGCTGGAGCAACTCCTGCGCGGTTACGGGCACGAGCCGCACTTTGTCACGGTGGCTGATCCGGACGACACGGCCGCCGCGCACCGGGCCTTCGCCGCCGCACTGGAGACCTGCCTGGCGGAAATCGGGGCGATCCAGGCGGAGCGCCGCGGTGAAGCCGCGGTCGAAGCCGCCGCCAAAGATGCAGCAGCCCCGCGGTGGCCGATGATTGTGCTGCGTTCCCCGAAGGGCTGGACCGGGCCGAAAGAGGTCGACGGGCTCCAGGTTGAAGGCACCTGGCGCAGCCACCAGGTACCGCTGAACGAGGTCCGCACCAATCCGGAGCACCTGGACCAGCTCGAGCGGTGGCTGCAGTCCTACCGTCCCGATGAGCTCTTCGACGAGCGGGGCCGGCTCCTGCCCGGGATCGCGGAAAACGCGCCGGCCGGGCCGCAGCGGATGAGCGCCACACCGCACGCCAACGGCGGTCTCCTGTTGCGCCCGCTCCAGCTTCCCGGGTACGCCGGGCACGCCGTCGACGTCGCTGCCCCCGGCGTCGAACGGATCAGCCCGATGATCACACTCGGCTCCTGGCTGCGCGATGTGATCTCACTGAACCCCGAGACGTTCCGCATCCTTGGCCCGGACGAGACCGCCTCCAACCGGCTGCAAAACGTCTACGAGGTAACGGACAAGGTCTGGCAGTACCGGATCGACGGGCAGGATGAACACATCGCCCGGGCCGGCCGGGTGATGGAAGTGCTGAGCGAACACCTGTGCCAGGGCTGGCTGGAGGGGTACCTGCTGACCGTACGGCACGGCGTCTTCAACTGCTACGAGGCGTTCATCCACATCGTGGATTCGATGTTTAACCAGCATGCCAAATGGCTGAAGGTCCACCGCCAGCTGCCGTGGCGCCAGCCGGTGGCCTCGCTGAACTACCTCTTGTCCTCGCATGTCTGGCAGCAGGATCACAACGGCTTCTCGCACCAGGACCCCGGCTTCATCGACCACGCGGTCAACAAAAAGGCCGAAGTCATCCGGGTCTACCTGCCGCCGGATGCCAACACGCTGCTGGCCGTTATGGAGCACTGCCTCGGCTCGCGCGACCTCGTCAACATCGTGGTCAGCGGCAAGCAGCCCTCGCCGACCTGGCTGGGCCCGGCCGAGGCCTCGCACCATTGCCGCCGCGGCCTCGGCATCTGGCAGTTCGCCGGTTCCGAGGTCCCCGGCGAAGAGCCCGACGTCGTCCTCGCCTGCGCGGGCGACGTCCCCACAATCGAGACCGTCGCCGCGGCGGAACTGCTGAAGCAGGGCGCTCCCGGGCTGAAGATCCGCGTGGTCAACGTCGTGGACCTGATGCGGCTCCAGGATGCCAGCGAACACCCGCACGGCCTGAACTCACGGGATTTCGACGGTATCTTCACGGCGGACAAGCCCGTCATTTTCGCCTACCACGGCTACCCGGCCCTGATCCACCGGCTCACGTACCGCCGGAGCAACCAGGAGGGACTGCACGTGCGCGGCTACAAGGAGGAAGGCACCACCACCACCCCGTTCGACATGGCCATGCTCAACGGGATCGACCGTTTCCAGCTCGCCATCGACGCGATTGACCGGGTTCCCGGGCTGTCGGAAAAGCACTCGCTGCTGCGCCAGTCGCTGCAGGACAGCCGCATGCGGGCCCGGGACCACACCCGCGAGCACGGGGAGGATCCGGCGGAAATCCGGGACTGGTCGCTGCGGCGCGAGCAACCGCGCCGGCGCCGCTAGCCCGGGAGCTCGGCCAGCCCGCCGCGGGGCAGGTGGATCCAGCCCTCGGTGAGGGCGGCCCGGGCCTGCCCTGCCCCGGGACGCAGCGTCCTGCCGAGGGCGGCGGCCCGCGCGGTCAGGGCGGCGATGAGCGCGTCAAACATGTCATCCGAGCCGGCGAGCCGGGCTTCGTGCCCGGCCAGGTCCAGCCACGGCGCGGCCGTGGCCAGCGCGAACAGGACCGTTGCCAGCCGCTCCGTTTCCGTGGTGCCCCGCCCTTTATAACCCCGGGCCGCCAGGCCCCACAGTTTCAGCGAGGCCGCCGGGTAAACCTCCGCAAGCCGGCCGCTGCCGTCCCTGGCCTGCGGCCCGTGCTCCCGGGCGATCTTTGCCTGGATGACGGCGCACCGCATCGCCGGATGGGCCAGCCGGTCCGCGGAGACGCTGAGCGGGATCAGGCCGGTGTGACGGGTGACGAACCTGTCCGTGTCCCGGTAGGCCAGCAGCCGGCGGCCTTCGATCCCGTCATGGTCCAGCACCGGGTGGGCCTCGAAGTTCAGGTGCCCGGAGAGAAAGGGAAGGAACGCGTCGGGCCAGCCCACGGGGCAGTCGATCCCGGTCAGGTCGCTGGCACCGAACAGGTCCACGATTTCCTGGTCACCCGCGCCCAGGGCCAGATGCTCCAGGCGGCCGGACCCGCCCTCCCACGCCAGGACCGCCACCGCCGTTTTGGCGGCGGCGGCGGCAAGGTCGACGCCGAGGGTCCTCACCGGATTCCGGGCTTACACCGCGCGGTACCGCAGCGCGCCCGGGATGCCGCCCCCGCTGCCCAGGCCGTTCCCGTACGCGAAGCGCGCCCAGACCGCACGGAGCGCCCGGCCCTGGGCGTTGACTTCGTTCCAGCTGGCACCGGCAAGCAGCCCGGCAGCTTCCCACGTCCGTTCGTCCCCGAACAGGAGCGGCAGGTCAACGGTGTGGGCCGCCCCGTAGAAGTTTCCCGGCGCACCCCAGGACAGCACGTAGCTGTACGCCCTGCCGCCGGCCTGTGCGTGGCGCCGGGCGAACTTCCGGGCCGATCTGCCGTAGACCGCTTCCGTCACGGCCCAGCTGACGGCCTGGACGACGGCGGCGCCGAGCACCGGGACCCGGGCAAGCCGGCTGATCAGCGGGCTGCGCGGCAGGAACAGCCGGGCCTCGGCGGCGGTGTGCCCGATCAGGACCTCGATCCCCGGGGCCGTTATGTTCCACGCGGCCTCGATGCCGGATTCCGGCGGCAGGGGCGAATGCCCGTACTGTGTGCCGAACGGCATGGCGGCCAGCAGCCCGTACTTGCGGGCCGCCTGGGAAACGCGCTCTTCAACGGCCACAACGTCCATGGCCGGGGTGTCTTCGGTAACGGCTTCCGCTGCGATGCCCATGGCGCGGCTCATCTTTTCCCGGCCGCGGGTGATGCCCAGCGGCGCACTTTGAATGATGGCGCGCTGGAAGAGCGACGGGGCCTCCTCCGTCGCCATAAGGTGGGCGACGGCGTCGCCTCCCGCGGACTGGCCGAACGCGGTGACGCGGCCAGGGTCCCCGCCGAAGGCGCCGATATTGCGCTGCACCCAGCGGAACGCCTCCAGCTGGTCCAGGAGACCGAGGTTGGCGGGCCGGCCCGTGCCGGTGGCCAGGTACCCGAACAGGCCCAGGCGGTAGGTCACGGAGACGACGATGACCCGGGTCTCGGCAACCAGGGCCTTGGGATCGAAGATGGCCAGGTCCCCGGAACCGGACGTGTAGGACCCGCCGTGCACCCACACCATGACCGGCAGCCGCTCGCCGTCCGCGAGGTCAGCCGGCAGCGTGATCGAAAGGCGCTGGCAGTCCTCGCTGCCCGGAAGCTCGCCGTACCGGGTGCCCAGGACATCATCCAGGAACGGCACCGGAGCCTGCGGGCAGGCCGGGGCGGGCGAGGTCGCGGCAAAATCCGCGGTCCAGTCCGCCGCACGCACCGGGGGCTGGAACCGGCCTGCCGTGGCGTAGGGGATTCCGCTGGCGCGCACAACGTCACCGTCCCGCCACCCGGTGACCGGACCGCAGGGCGGGCTAAAGACAGGCTCGGCGTTCATAGACCAACGATTTCACAGTTTCCGGGCGCACTGGTCAAACGACGACGGCGGGTGCAGGGTTCTCC
>JBKKDK010000011.1:0-11239 GCA_046708245.1 Arthrobacter sp. | reverse complement strand
CTGAACCTGGAGGTCTCCGTGATGCTCCTGGGCGAGGACATCGTGCAACGGATCCGGGCAGTGGAGGACACCTACCGCGACATCTCGCACGAACTGCTCCTCGATGACTGGATGAAGCGTCCCATGCTGGTCAAGTACGTGGACAACGTGGCACGCCTGACCGCCACCCTGCAGTAGCCCCGGCGGCGGCAGTCCCGCGCGTCAGCCGGCCGGGAAGTCTGAGCCGAGGGCCGAGAGGACGCCGAAGGCCTTGGTCCGGACTTCCTCGTACTCCTCCTGTGGCGACGAGTCCGCAGTGATCGCGCCGCCGACGCCCAGGCTCAGCTCCATCGCCCCTGCGGCACCGGCGTTGACCACCAGGGTCCGGATCGCGACGGCGAGGTCGGTGGCGCCACTGAGCGAAAAGTAGCCGATCGCGCCGGAGTACACCCCGCGCGGGGCACCCTCCAGCCGGTCGAGGATGGCCATGGTGCTGACCTTCGGCGCGCCGGTCATGGACCCGGCGGGGAAGCAGGCAGCGACGGCCTCGGCCCGCGGCATGCCCGGCCGGAGCCGCGCGTCGATGGTGCTGACCATCTGGTGCACCGTGGCGTAGCTTTCGATCGCGCACAACCGGCTGACCGAGACGGACCCGGGGACGGCGAAATGGCTGAGGTCGTTCCGGAGCAGGTCCACGATCATGATGTTTTCCGCGCGGTCCTTGGGCGACGCTTCGAGTTCCCGCCGCAGCCCCGCGTCCCGCCCCGGGTCAGCGTCCCGGCGGCGGGTGCCCTTGATCGGCTCTGCCCGCATCGCGCCGTCGGCCGCAACCCGGAGGAAACGCTCCGGCGAGGTGCTGGCCACGCTGAGTTCCCCAAAGCGCAGGTAGCTGGCGAAGGGCGCAGGGTTCCGGCGCCGCAACGCCAGGTAGGCCGCCCACGGGTCCAGCCCGCCGGCCGGGGACCGCGCCGTCAGCACCGTGGTGAGGCAGACCTCGTAGCTGTTGCCTTCGGTGATTTCATGCTGCGCCTCGGTGATTTTGGCCTTGTACGAGACCTCCGAATCCCGCGCGGCGAAGTCCGGGCCGTCGGACAGCACGACGGCGTCGCTTCCGCCAGCGGCCGGGTCCTCCGTCCCGGCGGGTACCGCAGCCTCCGCGACGGCTTTCCGGGCCTCGGCCAGCCATCCGGCGGCCTCCGGCGGGTCCAGCGCGAGCAGCCACACCGTGCCCTCCAGGTGGTCCAGCACGACGCCGCGTCCGGCGAAGAGCAGGCAGGCGTCCGGGCTCTCCGATGTGACATCGGTGCCGCCCGTCTCGCGCTTGAGCTCGTAGCCGAGGTAGCCGAGCCAGCCCAGGGCGAACTCCCCCGGGTAGCCGTCCGGGGTGCGGAGCGCCCGGCGGCCCCAGACGCCGTCGAGCCAGCGGAAGAAGGGCCCCTGCGTCCGGACGGTGGCATTGCCGATGCGCACGCAGGTTTCGCCCGAGGTGTGCCGGGCCGTCTGGCCGAAGCGGCCGCCGTCGTCCGCCAGGATGCTGAAACGGCTCCGTTCAGCGGCCGTGCCGTCCTGGCTGCGGGTCCCGGGCCGGAGCGAGGAGTCCAGCCAGACCGCGTTCGCGGAGGTCCCAAAGAGGCGCTCGAACAGCCGGACGGGATCCGGTTCGGCGTCGATCCGTTCGGCATGCAGCTGCAGTCCGCGGCGGGCCGCGAGCTCGGGCAACAGCACCGGCGCCAGGGCGGGCAGGTACTGCAGGGACTGCAGCACCTGCTCCGGGGCGGTGCCGTCCGCGAGGTTAAGCACCCGCACCTCGGCGTGCGACGGAACGTCGTCCGCAGCCAGCCATTCCTGCTCCTGGGCGGCCCACAGGTCCCAGTAGGGTGCATAACTCTCCCCGTCGCGGGCGAGGGCCCGGCTGTGGCGTTCCTGCTCCGGCGCGTCCGCCCAGATTACCGCGTCCAGGTACGGCCGCGCGGCCGCGGCTGCCGCGCCCACCCCTTCCACGAGGACAATCTCGGCGGGCAGGGTGGTGCGGGTGTCGCCGTCGTAGTGGCGTGTCCAGTCCCAGCTGACCCACTCGGCCGGGCTGCCGGAATGCAGCGGTTTCAGGACCGTGGAGACGTAGCGTTCGATCCCGGCGGCAAGCCCGTTCCAGCCGGGGTAGATGTCCTCGAGGTGGAACAACGAGACTTTGTGGTGCTCCCGGAGCCGGGCCGCGAGTTCGATCGCCAGGGTGGTCTTTCCTGCACCGGACTGTCCGTCGATGGCGATGATGACGGGTGCGGGGCTCATGAAATAGAGCGTACCCGCTGCTCCGGCCGCGACTGGCGGGCCAGCTGGCGGCGGACATGCGCCACGATGCCGGGAACGGCCGCGTGGATCAGGTTCCAGGTGAGGTCGAAGTCTGTTTGCCCGCCGTACCACGGGTCCTCGATGCCCTGGTCCACCGGATCCTTGCCGGCGACGGCGGGGTCGAAGCTGCGCAGCATCCGGATTTTGGCCAGGGATTCGCTGTCCGGCGCCGCCTGCCGCAGCCAGCCGTAGTGGTCCACGTCCAGGGCGAGGATCAGATCCCGGTTCCGGAACCATTCCGGCCGCCATTCACGCGCCACGTGCAGGCCGGAGGAGATGCCGTGTGCCTGCAGCGTCCGGGCGGCGCGGGGATCGATTGGCCGGGCGAGCTCGTAGGCAGTTATCCCGGCAGAGTCCACCACTGCCCCGAAAAGACCCTCGGCGGCGCAGGCCTCAGCCAGCATCAGTTCGGCCATCGGGGACCGGCAGATGTTTCCGGTGCAGACCGTGATGATCCGGTACTGACTCGACATTGAGGTCATGCTGCTAAGCATGAATGATGCGGGGTACATCTTGGCTAGCAGGCCCGCCGCGGGTGTTACGCGAAGGTCAAGAAGCTTGACTTGAGTTGTCATTTCTGCAGCGCCGGGGCTAGTGGATCAGTGCCAGTAGAATCCCCACCGTGACGAACAGGAGCCCGAAGGTCCGGTTGAGGATCCGCTGCCCGCGCGCATTGTGGGTGAACCGCTGGAAGGAGGTGGCCGCGGCGGCGAAGAAGAGCCACATGACCAGGACGTCGATCACGATGACCGTCACGGACAGGACCAGGTACTGCGGAAGCAGCGGCCGCTCCGGACGAATGAACTGTGGCATAAAGGCCAGGAAGAACACGACGGCCTTGGGGTTCAGGAGGTTCACCCAGAGGCCGCGGCGGAACATGGACAACGCCGGCTCGTTCCGCAGCGCGGCTGCCTTTTCCTGGTCCAGGTCGGGCTTGTGCAGGAACTGCCGGATGCCCAGATAGACCAGGTAGGCGGCACCGGCGTAACGGATGACGTTGAAGGCCACCGGCGAACTCGCCACGAGGACCCCGACGCCCAGGGCCACAATCAGGATGTGCACCACCAGTGCGGCCTGCTGGCCGAGGATGCCCCAGATAGACCGGCGGAAGCCCGAGTTGAGCGAGTTGCTCATGGTGTTGATGGCACCTGCGCCGGGAGTGAAGCTGATCAGGACGCCGGCGCCGGCGAGGGCCAGCCAAAGGGAGGGTTGCACTGATCCAGTTTAGGGCCGCGAGACTGCCGCCAAAGCCGGACCCGGAAGGCTACGATGCTCTCACCGTGCCACGCCGGTGCGTGCAGGCCGCCAGGACTTGGGGAGTCGATGGACAGGACCGTTGGAACAACGTTGGCTGGGGTCCTTCTGCTGGCTGCCACCTCATGCGCGGTGCCCGGGACCGGCGGCCTCCCGGCCGCAACCAGCGCCGCTGCACCGGCCACGGCCACTCCCCAGGCCGCCGCGGGCCAGCCGGCCGGGACCCTCCCGGCCGCTAGCCAGCCGGCCGGGACCCTTCCCGGCGCACGGTTCGCCTACCCCGACTACTACGCCATGCCCGGCCAGGAGGGGCGCACCGCAACCATCACGGACGTCCACCGGGCCCGGGCGGTGGAGCTCGGCGTCGTCGGCTTTACCGGGAACATGGGTATGGGGAACGCGCCGGCGTGACGCTTCCGGCGCTCCCGGGATCGGGGTGCTGCCGGCTGCCGGGTGTCAGGCCCGCGCGATGACCTCGCCGTTGGGAATGAGGAACCAGCCGTCGTCCGTGGAGCCCCAGCGGTGCCAGCCGGCGGAAATCCGGGCGAGGTCGGCGGCGGTGGCGAAACCGTACTCGAGTGCCTGGTCCGCGAAAGCGGAGTGCAGCACCCGCTCGCCCCATACCCGCGCCTGCCAGCGCCGCTGCTGCCCCGTGGCGTAGAGCCAGTTGCTGCTGGACGGGGCGACGTCGGTGAAGCCGGCGGACTGCGCCCAGGACACCAGCCGGCGTCCGGCGTCCGGTTCGGCCCCGTTCCGGCGGGCAATCCGCTGGTAGAGCTCCATCCATTCGTCCAGTTCCGGGATCGCCGGGTACCAGCTCATGCCGTGGAAATCGGCGTCGCGGACCGCGACGATCCCGCCGGGCCTGGCCACGCGCCGCATCTCCCGCAGGGCCGCCACCGGGTCGGTCAGGTGCTGCAGCACCTGGTGGGCGTGGACGACGTCGAACGTTTCGTCCTCGAAATCCAGGTCATAGATGTTGCCGGCCGCGAACCCGACGTTCCCGACGCCGCGTTCGGCCGCGAGGGCGGTGGCCTGGGCAATCACCTCGGGGGAGCGGTCCAGCCCGGTGACCTTGCCGGGCGCCACAAGTTCGGCGAAATCGCACGTGATGCTGCCCGGGCCGCAGCCGACGTCGAGCACGGACACCCCGCGCAGAAGGTGCGGGATCACAAAGGCCGCCGAATTCTCCGCGGTCCGGGAGGCATGGGCACGGGTCACCGACTCGTGGTGGCCGTGGGTGTACACGTCGTCAGGCTGCTGCGCACTCATAAAGGAACGCTACCGCTCCGCGCGCCGAAACGGACCCAGCCACCCGGACGGCCGGCATGAGGTCGGCAGTTTTTCGCAGGCAGGAGTCAGTTTTGCTGCTTTTGCCCTGCCCTGTTCTGCGGATGAATGGAGGGGTGGACATCAACGGCAAAAAGGCAGGGCTCGGGCTGTTCCGGGCCACCGGAATCTACGTGGGCGCCATCCTGGGCTCGGGCATCCTGGTGCTGCCGGCCATCGCGGCGAAAGAGGCCGGCCCCGCCTCACTCCTGGCTTGGGCCCTCCTGCTGGTCTTCTGCACCCCGGTGGCGTTCAGTTTTGCGGAGATGAGCCGCCAGCAGCCCGACGCCGGCGGAATCGCCCACTTTGTCACCCGCGCCTACGGCCGGCGCGCCTCCGCCGTGGCCGGCTTCCTGTTCTACTTCGCCATCCCGTTCGGTGCCCCCGCGACGGCGGTGATCGGCGGGAACTACATCGCCCACGCCCTGGGCGGCGGCCGGGAAACGGCGCTGCTGGCGGCGGCTTTGCTGCTCGCGGCCGCCTTCGCCAGCAACGCCGTCGGCATCCGGATGTCCAGCGGCATCCAGCTGGTGCTGATGGTCCTGCTGGTCGGGCTGCTGGCGCTCGCCGTGGCGCTGGCCGCACCGCATGCCCGGACGGAAAACTTCGAACCCTTCGCCCCGCACGGCTACTGGGCCGTGGGCGGCGTGGCGAGCCTGCTGTTTTTCTGCTTTGCCGGCTGGGAAGCGGTCACCCACATTGCGGGGGAATTCCGGCATCCGGAACGGGACCTCCGGCGCGCCACCTGGCTGACCCTGATCGTGGTGGGCGTGGTCTATATCGGCGTGGTGGCCGCCTCGGTTGCCGTGCTGGGTCCCGGCCTTGCCGGCAGTGAGGTGCCCATCGCCGAGCTGCTCGAGAAGGGGCTGGGCGGGCTGGCCGCCCCGCTCACCGCCGTCGCCGCGGCGGTCCTCACGTTCGGTCCGATCAATACGTTTGTGGCCGGCGCCAGCCGGCTGGGTGCCAGCCTGGCGTCCGACGGCGTGCTGCCGCGGGCGTTGGCGCGCGGCGCGGGTGCGGGATCGGTGCCCGCCGCCAGCCTGGCGGTGCTCGCGGGCATGACGTTCGTGTCGTTCGCTGCCGCGGTGGCCGGGCTCAGCAACATGCAGTTCCAGATCGGGGCATCCTCCGCCTGCTTCACGGCCGTGACCGCGTTCGGTCTTGCCGCCGGCGTGCGGCTGCTGCGGGCCGGGACCCCGGCCTGGTACGGCGTCATTGTGGCCGCGGCCGTGATGGTGGTGGTCCTGCTGTTCAGCGGCTGGGCCCTGGTGGTCCCGCTGGTGCTTGCGGCTGCCGCGCTCGTGGCCGGCAAACGTGCGGTTCCCGCCGCACCGGATGGCCGGCTGACGGCCGGAGCCCAGGCTGATGCCCCGGCTTCGGCCCAGACTCCGGCTCAGGACGGTGCGGTGGCGTCACCGGTCGCGGGCTGAGCTCCGGGGTCGGCTCCGGCCGCTTCCCGCGCTGCGCTGATGGTCGCCTCGGTCATGGCGGTCATGAACCGGGTGGCGACCTCCAACTCCTCGGCGGTGAAAGCGGCCATGGCCGTACCCATATGCCGGGCCAGCGGCCGGAACATCGCCCCGCCGTCACGGTAGGCCTTGGGCGTCATGTGCAGCTGGACCTGGCGCCGGTCCGTGCCCTGCCGTTCGCGGACCACGTGGCCGGAGCGGTCCAGCCGGTCGATCAGCGCCGTGGTGGCCGGTGAGCTGAGGTTCAGTTCCTTCCGCAGCACACCGGGCGTGACGATTTCACCCTTCGCGGCATGCCGCATGATGACGGCCAGGGCGTTGAGATCCGTCCTGTACATCCGGTGCCGGCCGCCCGCGGAGTCGACGTAGCGGTTGGCTTCAAGGGTGAACTCCTGGAGGAGCAGGACCAGCGCAGGGGGCCCGGCGGTCTCAGGGTGTTCGGATGCTCCTGCTGACACAACCAACCTCCCTCTCTTGAGTCTCCGGCGGTCCCGGCTGCGGTCCCGGGACGGACACTCCCGTGGTGCCCTCCGGAGTTTACTGCAGCAGCCGGCTGCCCGGCCGCCGCCGGCGCATCAGAGCCAGAAACTCTCTCTATCGTAGAGATAGTCTATTGTGGAATTTATCGCATTCATCCCGAGGCAGGTAGCACCCATGACCAACACGCCCCTCCACCGTGCACGAGTCCCGTTCTGGTTGCGCTGGCTCATCCCCGTCCTGCTGGTCAGTGCGTGGCTGGCGGTCGCCGGCCTCGGCGGCCCCACCTTCGGCCGGCTGGACGAGGTCTCCTCCAACGACCAGGCATCCTTCCTGCCCGCCGGAGCGGAAGCCACCGCGGCCCAGGGCTGGCAGGCCAAATTCCGGGACTCCACGCAGATTCCCGCCGTCGTCGTGATTGAGAACAGTGCCGCCTTCACGGCCGCCCAGCTCGGCGAGGCCGCCGCGCTCGCGGGCAAGCTCGAAGCGCTGCAAGCCGGCGGCGCGGTGATCGGCCCGATCCCGTCTGAGGACGCCAGAGCCGTCCAGTTCGTGGTGCCGGTCGATGCCGCCGCCGAGGTGAAGGAAGTCGTCAAGGAGATCCGGGACGAGGTGGAAGCCTCCGCCCCGGCGGGGATGCAGACCTTCGTCACAGGCCCCGCGGGCCTGACCGCCGACCTCGTCAGCGCCTTTGCCGGTATTGACGGCATCCTGCTGCTCGTGGCCCTCGGCGCCGTGTTCCTGATCCTGCTGGTTGTCTACCGCTCACTCCTGCTGCCGGTCGCGGTGCTGTTCACCTCCGTGTCCGCCCTGTGTGCGGCCATTCTGCTGGTGTTCGGCATGGCCAAACTGGGCTGGATCCAGCTCAACGGCCAAAGCCAGGGCATCCTGTCGATCCTGGTGATCGGCGCCGCCACCGACTACGCCCTGCTCTACGTGGCGCGGTTCCGCGAGGCGCTGACGCACACCACCAGCCGGACGGCCGCGGCGCTCTCGGCCTGGAAGGCCTCCTGGGAGCCGGTCCTGGCCTCCGGCGCCACCGTGATCATTGCCCTGCTGTGCCTGCTGTTTTCCGACCTCAACTCCAACAAGGCCCTCGGCCCGGTGGCGGCGGCCGGCATCCTCTGTTCCCTCCTTGCGGCCCTGACGCTGCTGCCGGCATTGCTGGCGCTGCTCGGCCGCGCCGCCTTCTGGCCCTTCCGCCCGAAGATGCTCCCCGGGGCTGATCACGAGCCGGAGCTGCGGACCGGACTCGAGGGCCAGCGGGGCCTGTGGCGGGCCACGGGTGCACTCGTGTCCCGCCGGCCCCGGACAGTCTGGGTCGCGTCCGTGCTACTGCTCCTGGCGGCCTCCGCCGGCGTGCTGCAGCTCAAAGCCAGCGGGGTGCCGCAGACCGACGTCATCCTCGCCGCCTCCAACGCCGTCGACGGCCAGGACGCCCTGGCCCGGCACTTCGATGCCGGATCCGGCAGCCCCGCAGTCATCGTGGCCAGCGAAGCCAAGGCCGGGCAGGTGCTGGAACGGGTCAGTGCGGCCAGCGGCGTCGGGGACGCCTATCTGCTGGCAGACGGCGGCGCTCCCATCCTCACCGACAGTCCCGCGGCCCCCGGCCCGCCCGCGGCGCCGGCGGTCCGGGAGGGCAAGGTGCTGATCAGCGCGACGCTGGACTTCGCCGCGGATTCCCGGGCGGCCGAAGACGCCGTGGTCTCGCTCCGGCAGGAACTGAAGATGATCGACGACGCCGCCCTCGTCGGCGGCGTGACGGCGACAGCGCTGGATACCAACACCACCGCCCAGCGCGACCTCGGCACCATCATTCCGGTGGTTCTGGCGGTCATCCTCGTGATCCTCATGCTGCTGCTGCGCTCCGTGCTGGCGCCGGTCCTGCTGGTTGCCTCGGTGGTGCTGTCCTACGGGGCGGCGATGGGAGTCTCCGCCTTGGTGTTCAATAACGTGTTTGGTTTCCCGGGAGCGGATGCCACGGTGCCCCTGTTCGGCTTCGTCTTCCTCGTGGCACTGGGCGTCGACTACAACATATTCCTCATGAGCCGGGTGCGGGAGGAGTCCCTCAAACACGGCACCCGGCCGGGCATCCTGCGGGGCCTCGGCGTGACGGGCGGGGTCATCACCTCCGCCGGGGTGGTCCTGGCGGCCACGTTCGCTGCCTTGGGCGTCATTCCCATCATGTTCCTGGTGCAGCTCGCGTTCATCGTGGCCTTCGGTGTGCTGCTGGACACCGTGCTGGTCCGCTCGCTGCTGGTCCCCGCACTTGCCTACGACATCGGGCCGCGCATCTGGTGGCCCAGCCGGCTGGGGCGCCCCGAGGCGGATCCGGCGTCCGGCCGGCTGCCGGCCGGTGAGCCCGAGGCCGCGGAGGCCGGCGCCCGGTAGCCGCGCCGTTCCACTCCGTCCAGGCCGCAGCCGCCGTCACTGTCCCTGGTCCCCCCACCAGGCCACGGTGGCGGCGGCTGCTTCGGGCCGTGGATGCAGTGGAAGACGGTCGGCGCCCTCGACGGCGCCGAGCAGTCCGCGAAGCCACCATCTTGCGGTGCTTGCCGACGTCGCCGGGCTGCCGGCTGCGGTCGGGGCCGGGTGAGGCGGGATCCTCTGTTGCCGCCCGGCAGTGCTCGATAGACTGCCCCTGCGCCCACGCGGGCGTGCCCAATGCTCCCAGGGAGGATTCCAGACATGTCCGAAAACAGCGAGCTTCATCGAACGGCAGGGGAAGCCGAAAGCGAGGCTTCCTCAGATAAGGCTGTAGAAGACCAGGCTGCCGAAGGCCAGTACGTCGAGGGTGACTACGGCGCGGCAGGCACGGCCGGGGAGAACCCGCCCACGGCCGCGGAGGGCGAGTATCCCGCAGGCGACTACGGCGCTGCGGGCACGGCCGGCGCGGCGTCCGTCGGCGACGAGGAGGGCGACTACCCCGAGGGCGATTACGGCGCGGCCGGCGCTGTCGGCGGCACGCCCGTCACCGGAGAGGAAGACGAGTACCCCGAAGGCGACTACGGCGCCGCGGGAACTGCCGGCGATCGGACTCCCGGCCGGCCCGGCACCACCGAGGAGCGGGCCGCCCCCCCCGCCGCGGGCCCCCCCCCCGGCGCCGCCGCCCCCGGAGAGCGCCCGGCCGGCGGCGCGTCAGCCGAGGATCCGGACCGCGACGCCCGCTAGGGAGGCGGCGCCGGCCACGGCTGAGGACTTCGCGGACAGCGAAATTCCAGCCCCGGCGCCGGACCGAACACCCGGAAATCCCGCGGAATAGCGCGCCAGGCCGCGCCGGTTCCTGCTGCCCGAAAACCAAAGTTGAGTCAACTGCGCTCAAGTTTGGATTGACATTGAAACGGGCCTGAGTAAAGTTGAGTGCAGATCGCTCAATAACGGTTGGATCCCCGCGGTCCGCAGCCATCTCAGCAAGTTTCCATGGAAAGAAGGAAGCCACACATGTCACGTGCAGTAGGTATCGACCTCGGAACAACCAACTCCGTCGTCTCCGTTCTCGAAGGTGGCGAGCCCACCGTCATTGCCAACGCCGAGGGTGGCCGCACCACTCCGTCGGTTGTTGCTTTTTCCAAGTCCGGCGAGGTGCTGGTCGGCGAGATCGCCAAGCGCCAGGCCGTCAATAACATTGACCGCACCATCGCTTCCGTCAAGCGCCACATGGGCACTGACTGGTCCGTCGCCATCGACGACAAGAAGTACACCGCGCAGGAAATCTCCGCGCGCATCCTGATGAAGCTGAAGAACGACGCCGAGTCGTACCTCGGCGAAAAGGTCACGGACGCCGTCGTCACCGTTCCGGCGTACTTCAACGACGCCCAGCGCCAGGCCACCAAGGAGGCCGGCGAGATTGCGGGCCTGAACGTCCTGCGCATCGTCAACGAGCCCACCGCGGCCGCGCTGGCGTACGGCCTGGACAAGGGCAAGGAAGATGAACTCATCCTCGTCTTCGACCTGGGCGGCGGAACCTTCGACGTCTCCCTCCTCGAGGTGGGCAAGGACGAAGACAACTTCTCCACCATCCAGGTCCGCGCCACCGCCGGTGACAACCACCTCGGCGGCGACGACTGGGACCAGCGCGTCGTTGACTACCTGCTGAACCAGCTCAAGGTCAAGGGCATCGACCTGTCCAAGGACAAGATCGCCCTGCAGCGCCTGCGCGAGGCATCCGAGCAGGCCAAGAAGGAACTCTCCTCCTCCACCAGCACCAACGTCTCGCTCCAGTACCTCTCCGTCACCCCCGACGGCCCGGTCCACCTGGACGAGCAGCTGACCCGCGCCAAGTTCCAGGACCTCACCAAGGACCTGCTGGACCGCACCAAGAAGCCGTTCCAGGACGTCATCAAGGAAGCCGGCATCAAGCTCTCCGAGATCGACCACATCGT
>JBKKDK010000010.1:0-18561 GCA_046708245.1 Arthrobacter sp. | reverse complement strand
TCCCGTGGGTCTTCGGCTGGACCCAATCGAGGCAGATCGTGCCGGGCTGGTTCGGCGTGGGTTCGGGCCTCAAGGCCGCCCGCGAGGCCGGCAACTCCGCCCAACTGGCGGAGATGATGGACGGCTGGCACTTCTTCCGCTCGGTGCTTTCCAACGTCGAGATGACTCTCGCCAAGACGGACATGGACATCGCCGGATACTACGTCTCGACGCTGGTACCGGAGGAGCTGCATCACCTGTTCCACGCCATCCGGGCCGAATACGAGCTCACCGTCGCCGAGATCCAGAACCTGACCGGCGAGCACGTCATCCTCGACGCGCAGCCGACCCTGAAGCGTTCGCTGGAGATCCGTGACCAGTACCTTGACCCGATCAGCTACCTGCAGGTGGAGCTTTTGCGCCGCATCCGGTCCGAGTCGGCCGCCGGGGAGGGCATGTCCGGCGCCGAAATCGACGAACGGCTCCAGCGCGCCATGCTGATCACCGTCAACGGCGTCGCGGCGGGCCTGCGCAACACCGGCTAGGACGCCCCGGGGAGGGCCTCCCCGTAGGGCACCACGACGGTCCGGCGGGTCACGCCGCCGTCGGAATACGGCAGCGTTCTAACCGGAACGCCGTACAGGGCCGTCAGGGCGGGGTCGGTGAGCAGTTCCCCGGCCGGCCCGGTCCGTGCCCCGCCGGGGCCCAGCAGGACCGCGCGGTCGGCGAGGTACAGCGCGTGGTCGGGATGGTGGGTGCTCAGCAGGAGGGCCATGCCGTCGGCCATCAGGCCGCGCAGGAGGGACAGGACCCGCACCTGGTTCTTGAGGTCAAGGCCGGTGGCGGGCTCGTCCAGCACCAGCACCGGGCAGCCGGTCGCGACGGCCCGGGCGATCAGGACCAGCTGCTGCTCGCCGCCGCTCAGGGTGGGGAAGCGGCGGTCCCGGAGGCCGTCGACCCCGACTTTCTCCATCGCCGCCAGGGCAGCGGCCCGGTCCGCGGCGCCCGGTGTCCGGAAGATCCCCACTTGCCGCGCCCGCCCCATCAGGACCATGTCCAGGGCACTGTAACTGAACGCGCTGCCGTGGGCCTGCGGCACGTAGCCTGCGCCGTCCGCCCGGCGCACTGTGCCTTCCGCCGGCTCCAGGAGACCGGCCGCACACCGGATCAGTGTGGTCTTGCCGCTGCCGTTGGGACCGAGCACCGCGGTGGCGGTGCCGCGGGGCACCCGGAAACTGACATCCCGGAACACCCAGGACTGCCGGGCATAGCCAAAACCCACGCCGTCCAGCTCAAGCACTTTCCCAGATCCTTTCCCGGTTCCGGCGCAGGAGCAGAAAGAAGACCGGGGCGCCGATCAAGGCGGTGAGGACGCCCAGCGGGATCTCCCCGGCGGTGGCGGTGCGGGCCACGGTGTCCACCAGGACTATGTACGCCCCGCCGAGGAGGAAGGACACCGGCAGGAGCACCCGGTGGTCCGGGCCCACCCACATCCGCGCCAGGTGCGGCACCACCAGGCCCACCCAGCTGACGGCACCGCTGACCGCCACTGCACCGGCCACAATCAGTGCCACTGCGATCAGCACCACCCAGCGCAGTGGACGGGGTGCGACGCCCAGGGCCACCGCGTCCTCGTCACCCAGGGACAGCACGTTGATGCGCCAGCGCAGCGCCAGCAGCACGGCGGCCCCGCCCAGGACCGGCAGCAGCGCGACAGCGACCTTGGCGAAGGTGGCCGTGGCCACGCTGCCGAGCAGCCAGAACACAATCGCCGGCAGGGTGGTGTTCGGGTCGGCGATGTACGTGACCAGGGCCACCAGAGCGGAGAAGAACGAGCCCGTGACCACACCGCCGAGCACGATCATCAGCATCGGCGTGCCCCCGCGGCCGGCCGTGATCAGCAGCAGCGTCCCGAGCGCCACGAGGCCGAAGACGAAGGAGCCGGCGACCAGCAGGACGGGGCCGAGGCCCAGGAGCAGGGCCAGCGCACCGCCGAAGGACGCGCCGGCGGATACGCCGATGATCTCCGGGCTGACCAGCGGGTTGCGGAAGATTGCCTGCAGGGCCGCGCCGCCGATCGCGAGTCCGCCGCCCACCAGCACGGCGAGCAGGACCCGTGGCAGCCGCACGAGCAGGATCACGTTTTGTTCGGTCTGGCTGGCCTCGAGGGGAAAGGGCACCAGCTGGGCGGCGAGGATCTGGACCACGTGCCAGGGCGGGACGCTGAACCGGCCCAGGGCCAGGGCAAGGACTCCGATGACCACCAGCACGCCGGCGGCCGTGGCGATGGGTCCAAGGACCGCCGGTCCGCTGCGCCGTTCCCGCGGGATCCGGCGCGGGGCCGGTCCGGCAGCCCGCGGGCGGCGGCCGTTCAGCCGTGCGGGGCCGGCTTCATGCAGCATTGAATTGCTGGTAGGCGGCGGACCCGGCATTGGCCGCGGTCCACAGGATCTTGTTGAGCTCGTCGTCGGTGACCTCGTGGTTGTAGAGGAACCGGAAGTACTCGCGGACTTTGCTGCGCAGCCCGGACCGCGGCTGCGACTGCGGGAAGGCGATCTCGCTGAGCCAATGCCACATCAGCGGTGACTCCTGGCCCGGGGGATCCCAGCGGTAGCCGCCGAGCGGGACCTTGTACACGCGCCGCTGACGGACGGCGGAAATCTCTCTCCACACCGGGTCCGAGTAGATGTCCTGCGGCATGGCCGCGTCGAAGTTGCCCAGGAGGATGACCTCGGGGTCCCACTTCAGCACCTGCTCCACGTCCAGGCCCACCATGCCGGTGCCGGGCAGCGGGTCCGGGCCGGTGGCGGGGTTGGTACCGCCGACGAGCTTGATGTAGAAGTCGTTGTAGGTGTTGGCTGCCGCGGCCTTGAGGCCGCCGGTGAACCGGTTGAAGTAGAGAATGCTGGGACCTGCGGAGCCGCGGCCGGCCGCCATGGACTTGATGTCGTCGAGTTCGTGGTCGCTGCGGGTCTTGATCTCGGTGGCCCGCTCCGGTTTGCCCAGCATGGCCGCGAACATGGCCACCCAGGCGTCCACGTCCTCCTGCCGGCCGGTGTTTGTCAGGCCGATCACGTTCAGCCCGGCGTTCTCGAGCGGCTCAATCAGCTGGGCGTCGGACCACTGGATCACAACGTCGGGGTTCAAGGCCCGGACGCTCTCCACGTTGGGGGTGAAGTCCTGCGTGGCGATGTCATGCGGAAGGTCCAGCGCCCGCGGGAACATGGCACCCATGATGCCGTCCCGCATCGCCACCCAGGACGCGTTGTGCATCGCGCTCAGGTGGTCGGCGCTGCGGTCGACGGCGACCAACAGCGACGCCGACGGCATGGGAATGGTCACCACCCGGGTGACCGGCTGGGTGAAGGTGAGGGTCTTGCCACGCTGGTCCGTGATGCTGATGCGTTCCGGGGGCGCGCCGGCCCCGGTGCCGCTGACGGTGGGGGCTGCCCGGGGAGGACTGGACGCCCCGCACCCGGTCAGGAGGGCTGCGGAGCCGCCCGCCACGAATGCCTGAAGTACCGTACGGCGGTTTAGATCGTCGACACGCATGGCCTGACCCCCTGTGCGTAGGTTCTTCACAGGATCCGCCGGGTGGCAACGGCTGTCAACGGGCACACAGCTCCGGCCCCTTGTCGGTGCCGGGGTCCGGTGCTACTTTCAGAGAACCTTGTGCCGAAGGTGGCCAGATCATGATCCTTGACGGTGCCCAACTGTTTGTCCGCTACGCCTACCCGCCCAATTCCAGGGGCAGCTGCGGGCCTCCGGACAGCGACGCGCTGCTGCATTACGGCCAGTCCGGCGTGACGGACCAGGGCCTCCGCGAACTGGCAAAGGGCTTCGCCGGGGCGTGGCCGTACCTGGAGCTGATCGCCGCTTCCACCGGCATCCGCGACCCCCTCGATTTGCGCGTGGTGGAGGCCTACTGGGTGGGGAACAGCCTTCTGGACGCGGTCGGAATCACCAACATCGGCAACTCCATGGAGGACCGGTTCCGGGCCCGCACCGGACGGCAGTTCCCGCACCTCGCGGAGGGCGTCCTGGCCGGCGGGGTTCCGCACCACAGTTTCCATGTCTTTGAGATCTACCCCTGGCTGGGACTGCTCCACGACGACCGCCGCCATGCCACCGCCCTGAACGTGCTGGACCGGTGCCGGATCCGCTGGGGTGAGGTGCTGGCCATCTCCGGCGACGACGCCGTGGTCCGGTCCCGCCCCCTCGTCTGGGACGGAACGTCCCTGGCCGTGGGGGAGCCCGTGGTGGAGTCGGCGAAATACGCGGTGAACGGCACCGGGTTTGTGGCCGGGTTGGCGGTCGGGGACGTCGTGTCGCTGCACTGGGACTGGGTCTGCGACAGGCTGTCCCCGCACCAGCTCCAGCGGTTGCAGCACTTTACGGCCCGGCACCTGCGGATCGCCAACGTCGGCGTGGAACACCGCGGCGCGGCGATCGCGCTGGAGCACTAGCAACTGGCGCCACGGACGCTACTGCGATGTTGGCGCGGTACTGTCCGGGTCCTCCGCAGGCTCGACGCCGGTGGAGTCGCGCGGTGAGGATTCGCCGGCGGGCCGGCCGGCCGGCGTCGCATCCGTTTCGGTGTCTTCCCGCCCGGCTTCCGGCCCCTCCTGCTTGACCACGTCCTCGCCGCGCCGGGTGGTGCTTTCGCCCACGCCAGCAGGTGCAGCCGCCGCGTCGTCCGGGGTCTGGGCGGATCCCGGCTGCGCGGGCTCCTTGAGCGGCGGGGCACTGCCGAAGGCGCGCGCCGTGCCGGGGGCAGTCCCTTCTGTGGGTTCCTGGGCATCATCTGGCGGATTTGTCGGTGACATGATGTTCTCCTCCTTTGGTGGTGGCGGTTGTGCGGCTGGGTTGTCGGTTGCCTGGGTGCCCGGGCTAGCCGGCGTCGTCGGCGTCCCGGGGCCGGCCCATCAGCTCCAGCCCGCCGAGGGCTTGTTCCGCGCCTTCGGAATCCACCCGTTCCAAGGCAAAACCCATGTGGATGAGGACCCACGTTCCCGGCTCCAGCGGCCCCTCGTCCAGCAGGCCGATGTTGATTTTCCGCCGCACGCCGGCCACGTCCACGAGGGCCAGCTGGTTGCCGTAACCCTCCAGCAGCTCAACAACCTGGCCCGGAATTCCAAGGCACATGGTGGCACTCCCTCGCTCTGTGCTGGATTTGGCCTATCCGGCCCGGACAGGCCGGTGGTGCGCGATGAGTTCTTCGACGGCAGCCACCGCCCGCGGGATGGCCGCCGCCACCGGGCCGCTGAGGCCGATTCCTTCCGTTGTGTCCGCGGGGACGCAGCCCACGACGAACGTCACGGGCAGCCGGCCGCCGAGCGAGCGGAGGCGGCCGAGTACGGCGGCCGGATCCATGCCGTGCGGGTCCAGGGGCGCGGCGCCGTCAAGGTCTTCCCGGCGCACCCGCAACACCCGGATGCTGCCTGGCGCCACGTCAGCCGCCACGTCCGGACCCGCGTCCGCGGGCGGCGCGGGGACGGTGTCCACCAGCACCAGGACGTCCACACCGGCCAGCAGATCGTAGGCCAGATGCATGCCGCGGATGCCATAGTCCACGGCCAGCACGCCGGGCGGCCCCGGGTCCGTTTGAGCCAGCCGCCGGGCGACCTCGGGGCCGAATCCGTCGTCGCGCAGGAACATGTTCCCCACTCCTGCCACGAGGATGCGGGCTCCGCCGTCCACGGTCCCGGTGGCGGCGCTGCCGGGCTGGAGCGACGCCGTCACATCCGCCGCACTTTCAGGTAGCGCTGGATGTCGGGGACCGACCGGATCCCGACGTACACGGCGGCCAGCGCCAGCGCCACGAGCAGACCGACCGTGGCCGTTCCTACAGTTTTCATAGCGGGTTTCCCTCTCCATCCTCAAGCGGTTCAAGTTCTTCGGGCGCGTAGTAGAAGGACCGTCCATAGCCGTCATGGAGGTCCGCTGCCGGGTCCTTTTCGAGCACCAGGCCCACGTGGGTGCTGCCATCGACGTCGAAGTGCACACTGGTGACCCGCCCGGTTTGCCCGGCGAAGAAGAGGTCCTGGGCATCGGCGCGCCGGCTCGGGTTGACCCGGACCCGGCTGCCGCGGGCCACCGGGATGCCGTTGATGAGGACGGCGTCCAGTTCCGGCCTGACGCTGGCCTCGGCCTCGGGGTCCCACCAGGGCTGGTCGAGGTGGGGGTTGCGCAGCGCCCCGTGCAGTTGCTGGAGCTCCTCCGGCGACATGGTTTCGCAGTGGTCGATGATCGCGGCCGCGCGGGGGTCGGTGGCGCGGGCCTCGGATTTTTCCTCCTCGGTCAGTGTCAGCACCCGCAGGGTGAGGATCTCGTCGATCTCCGTGGAGTCGTAGAGTGCCGCGGGGCTTTCCGGGGCCACCGCGGGGTGGTCGTAGAGGATGATCGGCGAGACCAGCAGCACGTCCGTCTGCCCCTCTGGCCCGGCCAGGACGGGCCAGCAGCGGTGCTGGGAGCAGCCGGCGGCGGCGTCCTGCGCCCAGCCGGGCGGGTCCAGCAGGGAGAGGAAGTCCGCGTCGCGCAGGCTCAGGAGCACGTGCGCGCCGATGAAGGACCCGGCGATCGCGTCCTGCCGGTTCCCCGGATCCGCGGGGCGCTCCGCAGTGTTGGCCACGGACACCCGCAGCCGCTGGAGCCCGTGCGGGAGGCCGGTGGTGTCCAGCCTGAGCTCCCCGCGGAGCGCGCGGCGGCGGCGCACCAGCCTGCCTGCCGTGCGGCCGGTGCCGTCGCGGAGGTCCTCCAGGTCCTCGCCCGCCGGGATGTGCACCGGGAGCCGCAGGGTTTTCCGGGCGGCCAGTTTTGCCAGCGGAAACGGGCCCAGGGTGATTTCCTGTTCGATTGCCTCGTCCCAGCTCAGCCAGCGGGAGGCGCCGATGGTGAGTTCGGCCACCGGACTGAAGGTGCCGGCGTCGTCCGCTTTTTCCGCGGTGCGGGTCTGCAGCTGCAGGAAACGGAGATGGATTTCCACGTCCGCCTGCGGCCCGGCGCGCAGCAGGCAGTCGGCGAACATTCCCGGTTCCTCCCCGGCGCCGGCCTCCGCGGCCCCGGGCGGGCCGAGGATGCCGAACTGCCAGCGGGCCTGGTTCTTTTGCGACGAGGCCCGGTAGGGGTACAGGAGGTACCCCTCGTACAGGACAGCGTCCGCGACTGCCCGGGCCAGGCTCAGGCTCATGGTCATGGCAGCCGCTCCCCGCCCACACCTGTCGCGGCAGCGGACAGCAGGGACTCGACGGTGGCCTCCCAGGATGTCAGGCCGCGGGCAGACTTGTACCGGGATAAGGCGGCCAGCGCGTCCCGGTCCAGCCGGATCCAGCCCGCATGGGGGAAGTACTGGTCCATCAGCGCGTGCCACGCAGCCACGGGGAGCCGGTACGACGCTTCGAGGTGCCACGGGACTTGTTCCACACCGAATCCCGCGGGGCCCTTGGTGAAGACCGTGCCGGAGAACAGCAGCTCGAGCGGGATTTCGCCGTCCCGGAGGGCGTGCAGGTACTTGGCCGCGGCAACGTCGAAGTCGAAGGTGCACGGCAGCGGCAGGTCCGCTTCGGTGCTGCCCGTGAAGCCCTGCACCATGGTGCTGCACTGCAGACAGAGGAAGGACTGGAGCGTATCGGGCCAGCGGCCGCGCCCGCCGAAGAGGTCCTGGAGGCCGGGCTCCTCACCGGCCGCGTAGCCGCGGCGCTGCGGCAGGATCCGGACCTGGCAGCGCACCGCGATGGCGTGGATGGTGGCCCCGGTGGACTCGGTCACCCGGAGCCGGGCGGTCAGCTGCGGCGCCGCGGCGTAGGGCTCCGGCTGGATGTCGACGACGGCGAAGCCCAGTTCGGTCATGGCGCGCCTCCGGCCAGGGGCCCGGCCGCGTCCTGGCGCACGGGCCGGCTGCGGCTGCTGAGCCGGGCGAAAAAGGCGGCGAGTTGCTCGCGGGCCTCCTGGCCGCCGTCGAACCCGCGCCAGAGCCGGCGGAGCTGGCCCACGAGTTCGTAGCAGGCGTCCACCGGGACCAAGTGGCAGTCGGCGCGGGCACGGTCCGGGCCGGGGCCGCGGATCAGCAGGGCCTCCGTGTCCGGTGCCGCCAGGGCCAGGGCCGGGTTTTGCGCCAGGACCGCGCCCCAGGCGCCGAGCGGAAGCTCCGATTCGGTGGCGCCGGCGGGGCCCGGGTAGAACGCGACGGTCCGGTCCTGGCTGGAACTGCGGAAGAAGAAGGCCAGCCCCACCGGAATTTCCAGCTCGTCCCACTGGCCCGGGCCCAGTTCGAAGTCCGGAAAGGACAGGTACCGGTCCGGCACCGAACGGTAGCGCAGATGGGCGGTGGCGTCGGTGAACAGGAGATAGCACGGCCGGCAGGTGCACATCATGGCGTGGCTTTCGAGGTCGACGACGTGCTGGTGTTCCGCCGGAATGGGTTCCCCGCACATCTCGCAGCGCTCGCCGGCCGGCGGTGCGGGCGGGCTCGCGGCGATCCGGCGCAACAGGGCGACCGGCAGCCCGCCGCCGGCGGCGCGGTCCGGCCCGGTCCCGGAGCTGCGTCCCGAGCTCATTCAGGCGTCCTGGCCCGAAACCACCGGCACGGCCACGGACATCACCCCGGCCCGGACCAGGAGCGGCAAGGGGTCCAGGTGCAGGGTCCGGTCCTCCAGACAGCTTCCGGCCTGGCGGACGTCGAAATGTGCGCGGCAGGAGGGGCAGCGCAGCAGGCCGCCGCCCGCGGGTGCGGCGAGGGCACGCTGGAGCGTGGCCCCTGCCATGGAGGCCGTGCACCGCGGGCAGTAGTCGCGGTAGGCGTAGACGTCCTGCCCGGTGCGGCAGGCGAGCAACGGGTAGCCGCCCACCAGGAAGCCGGCGACGTCGCCGGGCTCCAGCCCGGCAATCTCCGGCACGGGCTGCCAGGATCCGCCGGTGTGCTCGTGCCAGCCGCCGCCGTTTCCGGTGCCGTCGGCGGGATGGTTCAGCCGCGTCATCAGGGCCTCCACCGGAATCACGGCCGGAACGGCCGGCCGGGATTCTTCCTCCACCACCTCGATGGCGGTGACTTCCGGCGCCGCCGATTCGATCGCCTCCTCGACGGCGAACTTGAGCGTGACAGACGACGACGGGCAGCCCTGGCAGGTGCCGAGCAGCCTCAGCCGCACCACGCCCTCCGGGCTGATGTCCAGGAGCTCCACGTTGCCGCCGTGGGAGCCGAGGTAGGGCCGGACGCTGTCCAGCGCGGCAGCCACCCGCGTTTGAACGTCCTGGGGATGCAGCCCGTGGATCACCAGCAGGCTGGAGACGAGCTCGTCGGCGGTCAGCGCGTCCAGCGTGCCGCCGTCGAGCTGGCCGCGGTCAGCGAGGATTTCCAGGATCCGGGCCAGCCCGGAGCCGTAGAGCTCCGTCACCTGGCGCACCAGGTCCTCCGCGCGCCCGCGGGCCACCGCCCCGCCGGCTCCGAGGGCGTCGAGGAGGCTTTCGATCCGGTCGCCGGCCTGCCGCGGCCGGTCCTCGCCAGGCATGGCCGCTATTCGCCGGTCAGGGTCTGGGTGGGCGAGTGCAGCTTCTGCAGGGTCTGCCCGTTGCCCAGATACATGTGGACGCCGCAGGGCAGGCAGGGGTCGAAGCTGCGGACTGTGCGCATGATGTCGATGCCCTTGAAGTGATCGCGGTCGTTTTCATCGAAAATCGGCTGCCACTGAACAGCGTCCTACTACGGTCCGGCCGTCCCGGCTGAGTCCGTGGGGCTGGCGTTCCAGGGCGTTGGCGGATACGGATGGTAGTTGGCGATCTTCCCGTCACGGATCACCATGTGGTGGGACAGGACGCCCCGCACGGCCTCGGTGAAGCCGCAGCTGATGGCTTCGTCCGGGACCTCGAAGGTCTCCCAGGTCTTGGTGCGGCCGGCCCGGATCTCCTCGAGCGCCTTCTCCGCAAAGTGCAGCGCGGCCGCGGCGGCGTAGGCCTGGAAGTAGGTGCGGGCGCGGTTGCGTTCCAGGGTGTTGCTCCACTGCGGGATGTTCCACTCGAAGGTGGCCGGGCCCTTCAGCGCGGTCTTGGGCAGGTTGATCTGGACGCTGTGGCCGGTGGCCTTGAGGTAGCCGGTGTCCACCAGCCCGGCGAGCGCCGTGGACCAGAGCCGGGCCAGCGGCCCGCCGCCGGTATCCAGCGCCAGGTTGTCCTGGCCGTCAAACCACCGGGGGGACATCACCCAGCTGTACTTCTCGGCAAGGTCCCTCTTCTGCGGCCGCGGGTTGGTGTGCTGGTTCCACGGGTGCCGGCGGTCCACGGGATTGCCCAGCGGATCGCGGGTCACAAACATCTCCTGGTCCTCCCAATCCTCGTAGTACGAGGAGCCGAGCATGATCCGGATGCCGAGGTTGATCTGCACCAGGTCCGTTGTGAGGAGTTTCCCGTCCACCACGACGCCGGGCGTCACGAACATCTTCCGGCCCCACTCCGTCATGTCCTTGTACTCGAAGTTGCAGAAGTCAGGATCCTGGAACGACCCCCAGCAACCCAGGAGCGTGCGGCGCAGCCCCACCTGCTCGTAGCCGGGCAGTGCCTCGTAGAAGAAGTCGAAGAGGTCATCGTGCATGGGGACCACCTTCTTCATGAACTCCACGTAGCGCATGAGCCGGGTGATGTAGTCCGTCATCAGCTGGATGGTGGCAACCGTTCCCACCCCGCCGGGATAGAGCGTGGACGGGTGCACATGGCGGCCCTCCATCAGGCAGAACATCTCGCGGGTGAGCCGGCTGACCTGCAGCGCCTCCCGGTAGAACTCCCCGGTGAACGGGTTGAGCGAGCGCATGATGTCGGCGATGGTCCGGTACCCGTGCTCGCCCTCGTGCGGGGCGCGGGTGTTCTCGGCCTTGGCCAGCACGCCCGGGTTGGTTTCGGAGACCATCTTTTCGCAGTAGTCCACCCCGACGAGGTTCTCCTGGAAGATGTTGTGGTCGAACATGTACTCGGCGGCCTCGCCCAGGTTCACGATCCATTCGCCCAGGCTCGGCGGCCGGACGCCGTAGGCCATGTTCTGCGCGTAGCAGGAGCAGGTGGCGTGGTTGTCGCCGCAGATCCCGCAGATCCGGCTGGTGATGAAGTGCGCGTCCCGCGGGTCCTTGCCCTTCATGAAGATGGAGTATCCGCGGAAGATCGAGGAGGTGCTCTTGCACTCCACCACCTGGTTGTTCGCAAAGTCGATCTTGGTGTAGATGCCGAGGCTGCCGACAATCCGCGTGATGGGGTCCCACGCCATCTCCACCAGATTGTTGTTACCTGTTCCGCTTCCGGACGGCATGGGAATCGTTGAGGTCATGTCCTTCACCTGTCTGGAAGTGCGGCTACCAGGTGCGCCGGGCACCGGTAAGGAGCTCAGATCCGGGCCGGCGCCACTTGGGCTCCTGGTCCAGGGTGTGGGTGGTGATTCCACGCAGTGCCCTGATGGCTGAGCCATACGGGCGGATGGTGCTGGTTGAAAGCTTGCCGCCGGGCGGCTCGTCCATAAAGGGCATGAACTTGTCCGGGAACCCGGGCATGGTGCAGCCGATGCAGATGCCGCCCACGTTCGGGCAGCCGCCGACGCCGTTCATCCAGCCGCGCTTGGGCACGTTGCACTTGACCACCGGGCCCCAGCAGCCGAGTTTGACGATGCACTTGGGGGAGCCGTACTCGGTGGCGAAGTCACCCTGTTCGTAGTACCCGGCCCGGTCGCAGCCCTCATGGACGGTCTTGCCGAACAGCCAGGTGGGCCGCAGCGCGTCATCGAGCGGAATCATCGGAGCCTGCCCGGTGGCCTGGTAGAGCAGGTAGGTCATGGTTTCGGAGAGGTTGTCCGGCTGGATGGGGCACCCCGGGATGCAGACAATCGGGATGCCGGCTTTGGACTTCCAGTCGTAGCCAAGGTAGTCGGGCACCCCCATGGCACCGGTGGGGTTTCCGGCCATGGCGTGGATACCGCCGTAGGTGGCGCAGGTCCCGGCCGCGATGATGGCGGTGGCTTTGGGGGCCAGCCGGTCGAGCCATTCGCTGGTGGTGATTGGCTGGCCCGTCTCAAGGTCGTTGCCGAACCCGCACCAGTAGCCGCCGGGGGCGTGGAGCTGTTCGTTGGGGATGGAGCCCTCCACCACCAGGACAAACGGTTCCAGTTCGCCGCGGTCCGCCTTGCGGAACCACTCCAGGAAGTCGTCGGCCCCTTCCTGCGGGCCGCACTCGAAGTCGATCAGGGGCCAATGCATGGCTATGCGCGGCAGCCCGGGCAGCGCGCCGAGGGCTATCTCCTCGACACTGGGCTGGGTGGCCGCGGTCAGGGCCACAGAATCACCGTCGCAGCTGAGCCCTGCGTTGATCCACAGCACGTGAATAAGGGTTTCTTCGGCCTTCAGAGAAGTTTCAGTAGGCATCGTTGCCTCTTTCGGAGGCCCTTACGGGCTCAGGGTGTCCGTCAAAGATCCAGTCAAAGTCGATGACCGGGAACTGGTCCCGCGGAGCCAGTCGTACCAGCCGGCGAGGCCATCGCCGGTGGTGGCCGAAAGGACCAGGAAATCGGTGCGCGGATTAATCTGCCGGGCCCTGCGCCGGAACCCGTCGACGTCGAAATCAACGTAGGGGAGCAGATCGGATTTGTTGATGATCACCAGATCGGCTGCCCTGAACATGTGCGGGTATTTTTGCGGCTTGTCATCACCTTCCGTCACGGAAACGACTACTACTTTGGCGGCCTCGCCCAGGTCGAACAGCGCCGGGCAGACCAAATTGCCCACATTTTCGATAAACACCGTCGACCCGGTCCCCGGGTCCAGGACGTCCAGCCCGCGCCGGAGCATGTCGGCGTCCAGATGGCAGCCGGCTCCGGTGTTGATCTGCACGACGGGCCGTCCCACCGCGCGGATGCGGTCCGCGTCGAGGGAGGTCTCCTGGTCGCCCTCGACGACGCCGGCCTGCAGCCGTTCGCCCAAATCCGCCAGGGTGCGGACCAGCAACGTGGTCTTGCCGGCGCCGGGGGAACTCATCACGTTCAGCGCCCGGATGCCCCGGCCTTCCAGCCAGCCCCGGTTCCGCGCCGCGAGCAGCTCGTTTTTGGCGAGCAGGTTCTGTTCCAGCGGGATGGTTTCGGGGTGGTGGCTGTGCTCGTGCGGGTGCTCGTGGGGGTGGCCGTGGCCGTGGCCGTGCTCATGCGGGTGCTCGGGCGCCGGGGCGCCGGGGGTTTCCGCGAGGGTGGAAACCCTGATGTTCGACTCGTCGCCGCATCCGCATGTTGTACACACTTGCTACGCCACCTCCACCGACATCAGCATGAGTTCGCGGCCGCTGAGGACTTCGACGTCGGCGCTTCCACAAGGACACAGCAGGATCAGGTCGGGCAGATCGAATTCGTCGTGGCAGCTTCTGCAGCGGCCCAGGCCTTGGGGTTCGTCGATCATCAGCTGCGCGCCGGCCAGCGGGGTCCCTGCCGAAGCGACGTCAAAGCAGAAGCGCATGGCATCCGGCAGAACCCCGGACAACGGTCCCACCTGCACGTTGACCGCAGTGACCTTCCGCTCGCCGATTTGGTCGAGGACGGCTTCGATAAGGCTCTGCGTGATGGAGAGTTCGTGCATGGCGGCACCCCTTCCTGCCAAGATAGGCTCGGGCCGGATAAAACACAACCACCCGTTCCGGGGCGGGCGTATACTTCCGCTAAAGCGGCCCAGCCAACGCGGCAGGTGGACCGCAAGGGGAACCCGAGGCTGAGCCATGAAGCAACCGGAGGTTACGCGTCGAGGCCGGATCCGCGGCGCGCGCAGTGCCCTTTCCGGCCGGGACTGGGCATCGGTCGGCGGCATGGCCATGTTCGTCGTTTTCCTCCACCTCCTGGGCTGGGGCGTACTGGCCGGGGTAGCGGCCCCGCAAAACATCCCGGCCGGTTCTGCCGGAGCGTTTGGGATCGGGCTGGGCGTGGCCGCCTACACGCTGGGGCTGCGCCACGCTTTCGACGCCGACCACATTGCCGCGATCGACAACATCACCCGCAAACTCCGGGCCGAGGGCAAACACAGCATGTCGGTGGGCTTCTGGTTTTCGCTGGGCCACTCGAGCATTGTGTTCGGCCTGTGCGCGCTGCTGGCCGCCGGCATCCGCAACCTTGCGGACCCGGCCGCGGCGGGCACCTCGGAGCTCCATTCCTTCCTGGGCCTGGTGGGCACCGCAGTGTCCGGCGTCTTTCTGCTGTGCATCGGCGTCCTGAACCTGGTGGTGCTGCGGGGCATCATCAAGTCAGTCCTGCGGATGCGGAAGAGTGCAGACGCCGGAGCCGACCCCGCAGCGCAGGCACCGGCGCCAGGACTGCTGTACCGGGTCTTCGGCCGGGTCACCCGTTTGGTCACCCGGCCGTGGCACGTCTACGGGGTGGGTCTGCTGTTCGGGCTGGGCTTTGACACCGCCACGGAGGTCAGCCTCCTGATTCTGGCCGGCGGCGCGGCGGCGTCCGCCCTGCCCTGGTACGCGATCATGACGCTGCCCGTGATCTTTGCCGCGGGGATGAGCCTGCTGGACTCCCTGGACGGCTGCCTCATGAACTTCGCCTACGGCTGGGCCGTGTCCCGGCCCGTCCGACGGATCTACTACAACATCGTCATCACGGCACTGTCGGTGGCCGTGGCGCTGGGCATCGGCTCCATCGAGCTGATTTCCATCCTTGTGGAGCGGGCCGGGATCAGTTCAGGTCCGCTGTCCGCCATCGGCGGCCTCGACCTGGACTCGGTGGGGTACACGGTTGTCGCGTTGTTCCTGGGCACGTGGGTGCTGGCCATGGGCGTCTGGAGGTTCGGCCACATCGAGGAACGCTGGTCGGCTCCGGCCCGGACCCCGGACGCCGGCAAGGGGGACTGAGGAGGCGGCCAGCCGGACCGGATGCCTTTAGGCTTGAGCCCATGCCGTCGTTCCAGACCAGACTCAAAATCACCGGGCTCAAGCCGGGCAACCCGCCGGAAGCCGTGATGGCAGCGGCCGTTGAGGCGCTGGAGACGAGGCACCACGTGGAATCGAACCAGCTCGAGCTCTCCGGCGGCGTGCCGCAGCTGAACCTGCGGTTCCTGGTCGAGGCCACGTCCTACAGCGGTGAGAACAGCCAGGCGCTCGAGTCGGCCGCCATGATGCGTGACGCCGTCGAACGCGTGGCCCTGACCGGAGCCCTGACGGTCCTGCGCCGCAACCGCGGCCGCTGGGCGCCCATCTGATCCGCGCAGCGCGCCGAGACTAGATCTCCAGTTCCTCTTCGGGGCCGTCCACCACCGGCGAGCGGGTGCCGCGGCGGCGGGTGACGATCACGCCCACGATGGCGCCGATTACCAGCCCGAGGCCGACGCCGATCAGCGAGCTTGCCCAGAACGGGAGCTTGGTGGCCGCCCCGGTGAAGTAGCCGAGGCCGACCGACCAGATCGCCCACAGCAGGCCGCCGATTCCGGCGCAGAGGCTGAAGCCGCCGGTGGACACGTTGGCGATGCCGGCCGCGGCCGTTGTTCCGAGCCGCCCGCCGGGGATGAAGCGGATGCCGATGATCGCCCCGTACGTGGAGGACCGGCCGGCGTGGCCGATGGCCCGGTGAACGGCCAGGTGGAACGAGCGCCCCCATTTCCAGCGGTCCAGCACGTGGCTCAGCCGCCGCTTGAAGAGCTGGAAAACGAGGATGTCGCCAAGCCACGAGGCCAGGGCGGCGACGAAGACCACCAGGAGGGCGCTGGCGCGGCCGTCCGCGGAGAGCGCGCCGCCGGTAATGACGACCATCTCGGACGGGATCGGCGGGAAAATGGCATCGCCCATCACTATCGGGATGATCCAGAAATAGATCGCATCCCCCCAGCTGTCAGCGTTGCCGAAGTCCATGCGCACAAGGTACCGCACTTCCGGGTCGCCAGCGGTAAATGGCGGCTTAGCGGGCCTCGCTGAGCTGCAGCCCGCTGCGGTATTCGACCGGCCGGCCCGTGATGGGGTCGACGAAGCGGATCCCGCGGGCCAGCAGCTGCAACGGCCGGCTGTAGTCGTCCGGGGCCTTGTCGAGCAGCTCGGGGTAGAACGCGTCGTTGACAATCCCGAGGCCCAGCGACGCCATATGCACGCGGAGCTGGTGGGTTTTGCCGGAGTGCGGTTCCAGCCGGTACAGCGCCCGGCGCAGGCCGCCTCCGGCAAAAGTCCGGAGCCTCTCGATCCGGGTCTCGGCGTTGGGTTCGCCGTCGATCACCTCGGCGAGCAGGTAGCTGCGCGACTTGGTCATCCTGTTGCGGACCACCACAGGGAAGTCGACGGCGGGGTGGCCGGGCGCGGGTTCGGCGGCGGCCACGCACTCGTATTCCTTCTGGACCTGGCGCTTTTCGATGAGCACCTGGTACTTGCCCCGCGTCTCGGGGTTGGTGGAGAGCAGCAGGATGCCGGCAGTCATGCGGTCCAGGCGGTGCATCGGGATAAGGTCCGGCAGGTTGAGCTGGTTCCGCAGCCGCACCAGGGCCGACTCCTGGATGTAGGTGCCGCCGGGCGTGGTGGGCAAAAAGTGTGGCTTGTCCACGACCAGCAGGTGCCCGTCCTGGTGCAGGATGTCCAGTTCCACCGGGATCCGGGTCTCCGGCGGCAGCGTTCGGTAGTACCAGATGAAGGTGTGGTTGCGCAGCGGGGTGCTGCGGTCCAGCGCGACCCCGGCCTCGCCGACGATCTCCCCGGCATCGAACCGGTCCTCGATGCCCTGCGGGTCGATGTGGCCCCAGCGGTGCATCATGTAGTCCATTGCGGTGTCCCATGGGCCCTCGTCCGGGAGGCGGAGGCGGGTCGCGTTGACGCCGTCGCGCACGGGGAGGGGGGATTGCATCACCGGTCCATTCTACTTTGCCGCCCCCGGCCGCGGATCGCCGTAAGATTCCCCACCCCTGGCGGCGAATTCGCCGGAAGCCTGCCGGCTCGCCGTGTGCTTCCCCACCCCTGGCCGCGAATTCGCCGGAAGCCTGCCGGCTCGCCGTGTGCTTCCCCACCCCTGGCCGCGAATTCGCCGGAAGCCTGCGGGGTCGCCGTATGCTTCCGGCGACCCCGCACCGTTCCGGCGACCTGGGCGATTCTGCGGGCGCAGCCGGACAGGGACCGACGGTAAAAAAGTTCTTGACAAATAAAACTGTCGGTAGGCAGACTGGATGCATGTTGGACATTGAAGTGATCGAGGATCCGGCCGCCGCGGAGGCCTCACTGGATCCCATCCGGACCCGGATGCTTCTCGAGCTCGCGGAACCCGGCTCGGCCACGCAACTCGCCGCCAGGGTGGGGCTGCCCCGGCAAAAGGTGAACTACCACCTCAAGGCGCTGGAACGGCACGGACTCGTTGAGCTCGTCGAGGAACGCCGCAAGGGCAATGTCACGGAGCGCATCCTGCGGGCGACGGCGGCCTCCTACCTGATCTCGCCGGCGGCGCTGTCCTCCGTGGCTCCGGACCCGCGCCGGTTCGCGGACCGGTTCTCCGCCTTCTGGCTGCTTGCGCTCGCCGGCCGCATGGTCCAGGAGGTGGGCCAGCTCATCGCAGGCGCAGCGGCGGCCAGACAGAAACTGGCCACGTTCGCGATCGACGGCGAGATCACCTTCCGCAGCGCCGCGGACCGGGCCGCCTTCGCCGAAGAACTCGGCGTTGCCGTGACCCGGCTCGTGGATAAGTACCACGACGGCGGCAGCGGCACCGGAGCCGGCGGCGGTCGCAAGCACCGACTCGTCGTCGCGCTGCACCCGGCGCTGAAGACCCCGGCACTCAAGCCGGCAACCACCAAACCACCAGCTAAGGAGCAAGGCAATGACTGACAAGCGCAACTTCGAGATCGTCTACGACACCGAACTCCCGGGCACCCCGGAACGCGTCTGGGAAGCGGTCACGTCGGGCACGCCGGCCTGGATGTTCCCCACCGACCAGTGGCCGGCCGTTCGGACTGTCGAGGAATACCCGGCCCATCTGGTGTCCCGGATGGAAGGCCCGGACGGCTGGTTCAACCAGCTGGAGCACGTGCTGGAACCGCTCGACGGCGGCCGCGCCCGGCTGCACTATGTCCACAGCGGCATCTTTGCGGACAGCTGGGACGAACAGTACGACGGCGCCAGCAAGCACACCGAGTTCTACCTGCACACCCTGGCCCAGTATCTGCGGTATTTCGATGGCCGGCCCGTGGTCTTCACCGACATCCAGGCGCCTGCCGCTTCACAGGCACCGGACGGATTCGAGCGGCTCAAGAACACGCTGGGAGTGGCGGGAGCGGCTCCAGGCAGCATCGTGGAGGTGGAGGTCGACGGCGTCGGCAGCCTCTCCGGTGAAGTGGACTTCGCCAACGAAAACTTCCTCGGCCTCAGGAGTGCGGACACCCTGTACCGCTTCTTCGGCCGCAACGCCTTCGGCGCCCCGGTGGGCATGACCGTCCACGATTTCAGCGGCCGCGGGGATTCCGATGCCACGGCCAGGGCCTGGGGCGGATTCCTGGAGAAGGTGTACGCCTAAGTTGGACCGCCGGCCGCGCTCAGGCCATGGCGATGGTGGGCGCGCTGTTCAGCTCCCGTCGCACCTGCGGTGATGCATTCAGCCGGTCCTGGGCGGCGCGGAGGGAC
>JBKKDK010000009.1:0-8916 GCA_046708245.1 Arthrobacter sp. | reverse complement strand
CCTGCGCTACCAAGGCTCTTCGGCCAGGATCTATAACTTCCTCTCCGACGCGAACTCGACGAAGGCTCCACCTGGGAAGCGGGCATGGGCGCCCACCACCACCAGCTCGGCAACCTCACCGCCATGGTGGACATCAACGCCCTCCAGGCGGACGGCAAGACGGACACCGTCCTCCGCACCGAACCGGTGACGGAGAAATGGGAAGCCTTCGGCTGGTACACCCAGCGCGTGGACGGCAACAACATGGCCGAACTCCTCCGGGCGTTCGATAACGCGGCCGGGCAGGCTGCCGCCGTCGGACGCCCCTCGGTGATCCTCTGCGACACCAAGGTGGGCCGCGGCGTGACCCTGCTGGAGGAACGCGAGAAGGCGCACTTCATGCGCATCGAGGAACACGAATGGCGGCTCTGCCGCGAGCAACTGACCGCAGGATTCGAAGGAAAGGCAAGCCGATGAGCACCGCCACCGCACCCAAACTCAAAACGTCCGCGATGATCGCCTCCTTTGCGGATCCGGGCCAGAAAACCGCCCCCGCCCCGTTCGGGCACGCCCTCGTGAAAGCCGCGCAGGAAAACGACAGGATCGTGGGGCTGACCGCGGACCTGGGCAAGTACACGGACATGCACATTTTCGCCCAGGCGTTCCCGGAGCGGTTTTTCCAGATGGGGATGGCCGAGCAGTTGCTCTTCGGTGCCGCAGCAGGGCTGGCCGAGACCGGGCTGGTGCCGTTTGCCTCCACGTATTCGGTGTTTGCCGCCCGGCGCGCCTACGACTTCCTGTGCCTGGACAGCGCCGAGCCGAACCTCAACGTGAACATCGTCGGCGGGCTTCCCGGGCTCACCACCGGATACGGGCCCAGCCACCAGGCCACCGAGGACATGGCGATTTTCCGCGGCATGCCCAACCTGACCATCGTGGATCCCTGCGATTCCCTGGACATCGAACAGGCAGTCCCCCAGCTGGCGGCCAGCCACGGCCCCACCTACCTGCGCCTGCTCCGCGGCAACGTTCCCACCGTGCTGGACGAATACGACTACACGTTCGAACTGGGCAAGGCGAAAGTGCTCCGCGGCGGCAACGACGTCGTGTTCGTCTCCAGCGGACTGATGACCATGCGGGCGCTGCAGGCCGCCAGGGCGCTGGCGGCACACAACGTCGACGTCGCCGTCGTGCACGCCCCCACCATCAAGCCTTTCGACACCGCCACGGTCCTGGCCGAACTCAACACCGACCGCCTCGCCGTGACGCTCGAGAACCACAGCGTGGTCGGCGGCCTCTTCGAGACAGTCGCCTCGGCGGTGGTCACCGCAGGACTCGGCAAGCGGGTGGTGCCGGTGGCGCTGCCAGACGCGTTCCTGGACGCCGGCGCCCTGCCCACGCTGCACGAACGCTACGGCCTGTCGGTCCAGCGCATCGTGGCAAAGGTTCTTTCGGAACTCGGCTAGGCAGCCACACGGCAGCGGTGCGGGACCGCCACCAGCGGACAGCCCGCACCGCTGTGTCGTAAGATCAAAACCCAGGACTGTAGACAGTCGACTACTGACATTGAGGATCCAGAGATGGCCGCAGCACCCGCATCCCTGCTTGGACTGCAAAAGAAGAGCCTCCGCGAGCAGGCGCTTTCGGCACTGCGCACCGCCATCACCAGCGGCGAGCTGGAACCCGGCCGGCACCTCGTCGAAACCGAGTTGTCGGACATGCTCCAGATCAGCCGCGGCACCCTCCGCGAGGCGCTGCGGCAGCTGGAGCAGGAGGGGCTCCTGTCCGCGGGTCCCCGAGGCCGCCTCTCCGTCCGCCACCTGGATGCCAAGGAAATCCGGGACATCTTCTCCGTGCGGGCAGCCCTCGAGTCCCTCGCTGCCCAAACCCTGTGCCAGCTGCCGGACCGCCAGCACGTCATCGCGTCACTGCGTAAGGCTGTCGACGCCATGACCACAGCGGCTAAGGGCACCCTCGAAGAACGCATCGAATCCGACATGGAATTCCACCGGACCCTGTGCCGCCTCACCGGCAACGAAACCCTGCTCCACGCCTGGGAATCGCTGGAAGGCTCCATCCGGATGTCCATCATGTTCGCCGGGGTGGATAGGGGCGTCAAGAACATGAGCGTGGACCGGCACCACGACATTGTGGCCGCCATCGAGACCGGCGACGCCGCCCTGAGCCGCAAAACCATCCGGGAACATATGGACACCGCGGCGGATAATCTCGTCGCCTGACATCCCTCTCCAGACCTGTTTCCCCTGCTCAAGGACGTCCGTCAGGAGTAGGATATGGCCGTCGGCAGGAATGCTGCGACTTCCTGCCGCGAGGCCGGTTTTCCACTCGAAGAACCGGTAGCCTGCGTGAAAGGGAAGGCCATGACAACCGCTTCACACCCATCCCAGCACCACGCGATGGGGCTGACGCTTCACAACACCGCGTTGGGAATTGGCGCGGTTTTCCTTTTGGTTGGAGTCCTCGGGTTCATCCCGGGCATCACCACAAACTACGGTGCCATGACCCTGGCGGGACACGAGTCGGGGGCAATGCTGCTGGGCGTCTTCCAGGTTTCCGTGCTGCACAACATCGTCCACCTGCTGTTCGGCGTGGCCGGCATCGCAATGGCCCGGACTGACCGGATGGCCCGCACGTTCCTGGTCGGCGGCGGCGCCGTGTACCTCCTGCTGTGGATCTACGGCCTGGTGGTCGACATGAACACAGCGGCCAACTTTGTCCCGTTCAACTCTGCCGACAACTGGCTGCACCTGATTCTCGGTGTCGCCATGATCGGCCTAGGCCTGTGGCTCGGCAGGGGCGCCACGGGCAGCACCAGGGGCCGCGGCATCTAGCGCCTGGCCCGTACGCGGAACACCGACGACGGCGGCCGTCCACCGGGACGGTCGCCGGGTGTTCCGCGGTGCTCGCCACACCTTGACCTTGCCCGCGGAGCCCGGCGCGGTAACGGGGTGGCGAGCCTTTTTTCTGGGTAGACATCGGATGTCTAGCAACTGCGGGCCAAATGATGGGTATACTCAACCGCAGGATACTTGCCCGGCAGCCGCACGGTCCGCGTAAAACTCCGATGTCTGACCATCCATCACGTGGGGCGGGACGCCATAAACACGCTGCAAAAGACGACCGAAGGGACACCGCCAGAGTGAAAATCGCGCGACTGGGACCGGCAGGACACGAAATACCCGTCGTTTACGCTCCGGCGGCGGACGGCACCGAAGAGGCCTACGACGCGAGCAGCATCACGGCGGACATCGACGGGGCGTTCCTGGCTGCCGACGGTGTTGCGCGGCTCCGCTCCGCCCTCGGCGCGGGCACGCTGCCCGTCCTGCCCGGAGCCGCCGGCCTGCGAATAGGAGCGCCACTCGCCCGGCCGAACAACGTGGTCTGCATTGGCATGAACTATGCCGCCCATGCCGCAGAGTCCGGGGCCGCTGCCCCCGAGATCCCGGTGGTCTTCCTGAAGCCAAACAACACGGTCGCCGGCCCCTACGACGACGCCCCCATCCCGCCCGGCAGCCGCAAGTACGACTGGGAAGTGGAACTGGGCATAGTGATCGGCAGCGAGGCGAGCTACCTGGACACGCCCGCTGACGCGATGGCCGCCGTCGCAGGCTACCTCGTGGCCAATGACCTTTCTGAACGCGAGTACCAGCTTCCGGGTGCCGCCGGGCAGTGGACCAAGGGCAAATCGCTGCCCAAGTCCACGCCGCTTGGCCCCTGGCTGGTCCCGGCCGACGAGGTGGACCCGGGCAACCTCCGGCTCCGCAGCTGGGTGAACGGGGAAGAGCGCCAGGACTCGAACACCGCGGACCTGATCTTCGACGTCGCCACCGTGGTGCACCACGTGAGCCAGTACATGCTGCTGGAACCGGGCGACGTGATCCTCACCGGCACCCCGGAAGGCGTGGCCCTCTCCGGCCGCTATCCCTACCTGCAGGAGGGCGACGTCGTCGAACTCGCGATTGCCGGCCTGGGCCGGCAGCGCCAGACCTACGTAAACTCCGGCCGGGACGCCTAGATGGGCACCGACATGAGCGCCCTCGTTGCCGTCGTCACGGGCGGGGCATCCGGGATCGGCGCCGCCATATCGGCCCGCCTGCAGGAGTCCGGCGCAACCGTCGCCGTGCTCGACCTCAACCCCACCGATCTGCCGGACGGCCAGCTGGGCCTGGTTTGTGACGTCTCCAGCGACGCCTCGGTCCAGGCCGCCATCGGCACGGTGCGGGCAACGTTTGGCCGGCTCGACATCGTCATCAACAACGCCGGGGCCGGGGCCCGTGGCACGATCGAGGACAACGACGACGCCGAATGGCACCGCGTCTGGGACATCAACGTCGTGGGCATGGTCCGCGTCACCCGCGCCGCGCTGCCGATGCTGCGCGAGTCGCCGTCGGCCGCCGTCGTGAATACGTGCTCCATTGCCGCCACCGCCGGGCTGCCCCAGCGCGCGCTCTACAGCGCCACGAAGGGGGCCGTTCTCTCCCTCACCCAGGCCATGGCCGCTGACCATCTGGGCGAGGGCATCCGGGTCAACTGCGTCAACCCCGGCACCGCCGACACACCCTGGGTCGGCCGGCTGCTGGCGGCCGCCGCCGATCCCGACGCCGAACGTGTGGCCCTGAACGGCCGGCAGCCGCACGGCCGGCTGGTCACTGCGGACGAAGTCGCGGGAGCTGTCCTCTACCTGGCCAGCCCCCTTTCGGGTTCCACCACCGGCACGTCCATAGCCGTCGACGGCGGCCTCCAGGCTCTGCGGCTGCCTGCCGCAGCCCGGTAAGACGATCATCAACGTGTCCGGACGGCGAGCCTTATGACAGTCACCGACGAAGCCATTCTGAAGATCAAGGAAATGATCCTCGACGGGCGGCTCAAGGCGGGAGAGCGGCTCCCGCCGGAGAAAGAACTCAGCGAACAGCTCGGGCTGTCCCGCAGTTCCTTGCGTGAAGCGGTCAAGGCGCTGGAGATTATCAGGATTCTCGATGTGCGCCGCGGCGACGGGACGTACGTGACGAGCCTGGAGCCGCGGCTGCTGACCGAAGCCATGGCGTTCATCGTGGACCTGCACCAGGACACCTCGGTGCTGGAGCTTTTTGAGGTGCGTCGAATCCTGGAGCCGGCCGCCGCAGCCATCGCCGCCCGCAGGATCAGCACTGACCAGCTCGCCCGGCTCGAAGCCAGCATGGCCACGGTCCGGACCGACACGTCCGTGGAGGATCTGGTGGCCCACGACCTGGAATTCCACCGCATCATTGCCCAGGCCAGCGGCAACAGCTACTTGGCGAGCCTTCTTGACGGTCTCTCTGGCGGGACCGTGCGGGCCCGGGTCTGGCGCGGCCTGACCGAGGAACGGGCGGTCACCCGCACTATTGACGAGCATGCCGCCATCGCCGCGGCCTTGGGCCGCGGCGATGGCGAGCTGGCCCGGTCATTGCTGACTGTGCATATCTCCGGCGTCGAACACTGGCTCCGCGAGGCGATCTAAGCTGTTCCGCGGGCGGGACTCACCCGGTGGAGATAACCCAGCAGCTCGCGGAGGCCGTAGCTCCACCGCGGCAGCTCTTCGGTGGCCCCCACCGTGTTGATCAGCGTCCCGAGATGGGCGCTGGAAATTTCCACGGTGTCGCCCATCTGGTGGGTGAACCCCCGGCCGGGTTCGTCCCGGTCCTGGGTCGGGGCGAAGAGCGTGCCGGTGTACAGCGCGAAGCCGTCCGGATACTGGTGGTGGTCGCCGTGGGTTGCGGAAATCAGCTCTTCGAAGCTGCGGCTGATCCGGCCGACGCTGCTGCTGCCGGTCAGCTGGTAGCCATCCGCGCCCTGGACCTTGAGGAGGATTTCCTCGGTGCGCAGGGTCTCCAAGGTGAAGTCGCCGTCAAACAGGCGGATGAAAGGGCCCAGCGCGCTGGACGCGTTGTTGTCCTTGGCCTTTCCCAGCAGCAGTGCGCTGCGGCCCTCGACATCGCGCAGGTTCACGTCGTTGCCGAGTGTTGCTCCCACGGCCGCGCCGCGAGAGTTGACCAGGAGCACCAGCTCCGGTTCCGGGTTGTTCCAGGAGGAGAACGAGGGGATCCCGATCATCGCGCCGGTTCCGACCGACGACAGCACGGGTGCCTTGGTGAAGACCTCCGGGTCCGGGCCGATGCCCACTTCGAGGTACTGGGACCACAGCCCTTCCTCGATCAGCACTTTCTTCGCCTCGACGGCCTCCTTGGATCCGGGCCGCACGCCGGCCAGGTTCCCGCCCAGGGCTGCGCCGACCTTGTCCCGGATCTTTGCTGCCTGCTGCGGATTGCCGCCGGCCCGTTCCTCGATGACCCGTTCGATCATGCTGTCCACGAAGGTCACTCCGCAGGCTTTGATGACCTGCAGATCCACCGGAGCCAGCAAATGCGGGCGCCCGGTGTCCCTCGAGATGGACGCGTCGATAATGTCCGCCGTGCGCCATCGGGGGGTGGTCATGGCCGCCCGGACATCGGCGAGGAGGGTCTGGGATTCGAGCAGGTCCGACACCGTGGCTGTGACGGGCTGGAGATCGAAGGCGTCGTCTCCGCGGAAAGCCGCGACGCGCGGGCCGCCGGTTTCAACGTCCCAGACACGGCCGATGAGCAGGGCGTTCCCGGCGTCTTCGGGGAGCACGTCCCGCATGGTCAGGGGTGCAGGGAGGTTTTCATTGGGAGTAGTCATCAGGCATCCACCTTTGGCTGCAGTCGGGTCCAGGTCCCATTGATGCGCTGCGGGACCGACCATGGGTTTGTGTCTTGCAGGGGTTCCGGCAGCCGTGCGGCGGGGAAATCCTGGTGCGCCACCGGACGCATGAAGCGCCGGACCGCGGCCGTCCCCACGGACGTTGTGGTCGACGTCGTGGCAGGGTACGGGCCGCCGTGATGCTGGGCGTAACTGACGGTGACGCCGGTGGGCCAGCCGTTCCAGAGAACCCGCCCGCTGATATCGGCCAGCCGGGCCGCGAGTTCGCGGACGTCATCGTCCGATTCAGCCTGCAGGGTGGTGGTCAGCTGGCCCTCCAGCAGCCCGGCGAGGGCCGCCAGCTCGGATTCCCCCTGGTATTCAACCAGAAGGCTGGCCGGGCCGAACATTTCCTGGCGCAGCAGCTCGGGCTGTGCGAAGACCGCCGCGCTGGCCGTGCGCAGCACGGTCGGCATCGGGGCAGGATCGAAATTGCCGTCGACCAGCGGCTCAACTCCAGGCTGTCCGGCCACCTCTTTGACGGCATTGCGGTACCCCTCGTGCAGCCGTTCGGTGAGCAGGGGCGCCGGCTCAAAGTCCGCGAGCGCTGCGCGCAGTGCTTCGCCAACCTCCGCCGTCGTCCCCGCGGGGACGAAGAGCAGGCCCGGCTTGGTACAGAACTGCCCCATGCCGAGGCTGAGTGAGGCCGCGTAGCCGCTAAGGATGCTGTCCCGGCGAGCCGACCACGCCTTTTCGGTCACAAACACGGCGTTGATGCCGCCGAGCTCCCCGTAAAACGGAATCGGTTCGGCCCTGGCGAAGGCCCGCTCCGCCAGCGCGCGCCCCCCCGCCGTGGAGCCGGTGAAGCCGATGGCTTTGACCAGCGGATGGTCCACGAGCGCCTCGGCCGCTGCCCGTCCCGTGATGAGGGAGAAAGTCCCGGCAGGGGCTCCCGCCTCACGGAGACCGCGCTGCACGGATTCAGCCGTGCGGGCCGAGAGTCCAAGGTGACCCTCGTGGGCCTTGTAGACAACGGCGCATCCCGCCGCGAGGGCGGAGGCGCTGTCCCCGCCCATCACGCTGAAGGCAAACGGGAAGTTTGATGCGCCAAAGACGCCCACAACACCCAACGGAACATTCATCCGCCGCAGGTCGGGCCGCGGGCCCATTCCCCAGTCGGGATCCGCATGGTCGATGGTTGCGTCCAGGTGTTCGCCCGAGCGGATCTCCGCGGCGAACAGCCGGAGCTGGAACACGGTGCGCTTCAGCTCGCCCTGGAGTCTGGCCAGCCCAAGGTTGGTCTCGCGGGCTGCCAGCGGAACAAGGATCTCGGCGTCCTCCTCCAGGGCCGCCGCCACCGATTCGAGCCATCCGGCCCTGGTGGTCAAATCAACGCGGCGCCCCAGCAGGAACGCAGCGTGGGCCGCCTCAACGGCCGTGTTCAGCTCCGGGACCGTGGTGCTCACTGTGCAGCCTCGTCGGAGGGAGTGATGGAAATGGTTGTTGCCATAAGGTCTATCTCCTGAGCGGGATCAACGGATCGTATATGGATCAATCGCATCATATATGCGATGTGACCCAGATCAAACGGTATTGCGGATCAGGGCGTCATGCGGCCCAGCGCGGCGCTCGGCAGCGCCGCCGGCTCCGGGCCGAAGGCACGTGCAAAGCGGTGGAAGGAGCTGCGCAGATGCGCGCTCATAGCCTCCTGGGCAGCCACCGGATCCGCCTCGGCAATTGCGTCGCGGATGATCCGGTGCTCCATCAGGGTGACGCGGCTGTCGAGGTCCGCCGGATAGAGCCGGAACATGTGCAGGTGGCAGTGGGTCTGGACGTAGGCCTGCTGGACCACCGGATTGCCGGCGGACGCCAGGATCAGGTCGTGGAAGCGGGCATCGTGGGCCAGCAGATCCTGCGGCACCTTGGCGGTGCCATCGACCTGGCGCTCGAGCACCTCGAGTTCGTTCCGCAGGGCGGCCGATGGGTTGGACAGCCGGTCCACCGCGGCGGACCGCGCTGCCCACGGCTCGACCAGCAGCCGGAACTCGTACAGGGAGCGCAGTTCCGCCAGGCTCAGCAGGGGTGTGGTGCTGTAGCCCCGGCCGGGCGAGTACACAAGCAGGTTGTCACCCTCCAAATGCTGCAGCGCTTCACGGACGGGCGTCTGGGACACCCCGAGGCGCCTGGACACGGCGTCGATGTTGATGCGCGTACCCGGCGCGATGCCGCCATCCAGTA
>JBKKDK010000008.1:0-4369 GCA_046708245.1 Arthrobacter sp. | reverse complement strand
GTGCTTACCCGGGCCCAGCGCCTGCAGGCTTCACGGCGCCCCCGGATTTGCCGTCGCAGTCCACGGGCCCCGCCTTCGCGGGGGACACTGGGGCGCAGGACGCTCCGGCAACGACCCGGGGCCCGGCCGCAGCGGCCGCAGCGGCCACTGCGTCCACTGCGGCTATGGGGCCTTGGCCGAACCGGGTCCGGAGCATGCCTTACGGAAAGGAGATCCTGCTGGGATCCGGCCTGCTGCTGGCCGCGGGAATCCTGATCGCAAGGATGCTCGGATTTGACGTGCCGCTGGGGACCCTGATCCCGGTGGCCGCCATCCTGGGCGGCGCCGCCATCGCCTGGATGCAATTGGATGAGACCCAGCGGGCGGGACTCGTGGACAAGACCAAGGCCGACCAGGCCGGCGGCTGGGCCCGGCTCGCGGCCGGACTCGCGCTGGTGGTGGCTGGTGTGCTGGTGATGGTTTCCGGTTCGGGTTCCTGGGAGCAGACCTGGCTGGCGCTGCTCGCCTCGGTCGCGGTGCTTGGCGGGGTTGCCCTGGTGCTGCTGCCCTGGGGCCTGAAGTTCTGGCGCGATCTGGAAACGGAACGCGCCGGGCGCGTCCGTGCCACCGAACGGGCCGAGATCGCCGCCCATCTGCACGACTCGGTGCTCCAGACCCTGGCCCTGATCCAGCGGCGCGCAGGCAACGAGCACGACGTCGTCCGGCTGGCCCGCGCCCAGGAACGCGAGCTGCGGGGCTGGCTGTACCGGGACCCGGGAAAGGAAGCCGGGCAGCTGTCCGAAGGCATCAAGGCGGCCGCGGCCGAAGTGGAGGATGCGCTCGGCCAGGCCGTGGAGGTGGTCAGCGTCGGGGACTGCGCCATGGCCGAACGGCACGAGGCCCTGGTCCAGGCGGCCCGCGAGGCCATGCTGAACGCCGCCCGGCATGGCGGCGGCGCTGTGTCCGTCTACCTGGAAGTGACCGACGGCGCCGCGGAAGTCTTCGTCAAGGACCGGGGACCCGGATTCGATCCGGATGCTGTCCCCGCCGACCGGCTCGGCGTCCGCGAATCCATCATCGGCCGGATGAACAGGCACGGCGGCGCTGCCGCCATCATCAGCAGCCCGGACGGCACCGAGGTGCGGCTTCGGCTGCCGCTGCCGGCCGCCGCGGCCACCGACAACGGAGAGGTAAAACTGTGAGCACCGCAGATGCAGGAGGTGCGGCCCGGGCCATCCGCGTCGTCATCGTTGATGACCACGCCATTTTCCGGTCCGGCCTCAAAGCCGACCTGGATCCCTCGATCGCCGTCGCGGGCGAAGCCGGCACCGTCGAGGAAGCCATCGCCGTCATCGCGGCGGTGCGCCCCGACGTCGTGCTGCTGGACGTCCACCTGCCCGGCGGACTCGGCGGCGGCGGACGCGAGGTGATTGCCGGCTCCGCCGGGCTGCTGGGCAGCACACGGTTCCTGGCGCTGAGCGTCTCCGACGCCGCGGAGGACGTCGTCTCGGTCATCCGCGCGGGCGCCCGGGGCTATGTCACCAAGACCATTTCCGGGGCGGAAATCTCCAACGCGGTACGCCGTGTGGCCGGCGGCGACGCGGTCTTTTCGCCCCGGCTGGCAGGGTTCGTCCTGGATGCCTTCGGCACGGCGCCGGCGGACATCGCCGATGACGAGCTGGACCGGCTCTCGGCCCGGGAGCTCGAGGTGATGCGGCTGATAGCCCGCGGCTACAGCTACAAGGAAGTCGCCAAGGAGCTGTTCATCTCGATCAAGACAGTCGAAACCCACGTCTCCGCCGTGCTGCGCAAACTCCAGCTCTCCAGCCGGCACGAGCTGACCCGCTGGGCCGCCGAACGCCGGCTCCTCTAAACCCGAGATGCGCTATCACTTTTGGTCCTTATCCGGGCTGGATAAGGACCAAAAGTGATAGCGCATCGGGGTTGGAAGCGGGACTACTTGGCCTTGCCGAGGAAGTCCTGGAGCCGGCCGACGCCGGTAGCCAGGTCCTCGTCGCCGAGGGCGTAGGACAGGCGGAGGTAGCCGGAGGGGCCAAACGCCTCGCCCGGAACCACTGCCACCTCGACCTCGTCCAGGATCAGCGCGGCGAGCTCGGCCGACGTCGCCGGGCGGACAGGTCCGGCGGCGGAGGGGAACTCCTTGCCCAGCAGGGCACGGACGTCCGCGTAGACGTAGAACGCACCCTTCGGCGTCGGGCAGTCGACGCCCTCAATGGCGTTCAGGCCCGCCACAATCGCCTTGCGCCGCCGGTCGAAGGCGACTTTCATCTCGTCGACGGCGGTCAGCGGACCGGAAACCGCCGCGAGGGCCGCAACCTGCGGGATGTTCGAGACGTTGGAGGTGGCGTGCGACTGGAGATTGGTGGCGGCCTTGATGACGTCGGCCGGTCCGATCATCCAGCCCACCCGCCAGCCGGTCATGGCGTAAGTCTTGGCCACACCGTTGAGGATGACCACTTTGTCGCCCAGTTCCGGCACGGCCGTGGCGATCGAGGTGAAGGGCACGCCGTCGTAGGTCAGGTGTTCGTAGATTTCATCGGTGACCACCCACAGGCCCTTGGACGCGGCCCACTGGCCGATCTCCTTGACCTGCTCCGGCGAGTAGACGGCGCCCGTGGGGTTGGACGGGGAGACGAAGAGCAGGATCTTGGAGCGGTCCGTGCGGGCGGCCTCGAGCTGGTCCACGGTGACCAGATATTCCTGCTCGGGACCGGCGAACACCTCGACCGGAACCCCGCCGGCGAGCCGGATGGCCTCCGGGTACGTGGTCCAGAACGGGGTCGGGACAATGACCTCATCGCCCGGGTCCAGCAGGGTGGCGAAAGTGTTGTAGACGGCTTGCTTGCCGCCGTTGGTCACCAGCACCTGGGACGCCTCGGCCTTGTAGCCGGAGTCCCGGAATGTCTTGTCGGCGATGGCCTGCTTCAGTTCCGGCAGCCCGCCGGCGGGCGAGTAGCGGTGGTACTTCGGCTGCCCGGCGGCCTCGATGGCGGCCTGCACAATGTAGCCGGGAGTCGGGAAGTCCGGTTCGCCGGCGCCGAAGCCGATGACCGGCCGGCCGGCCGCCTTCAGCGCCTTCGCCTTGGCATCGACAGCCAGAGTGGCGGATTCGGCAATGGCGGAAATGCGCTGTGAAATGCGGGCGGCAGGCATGGCGGGTCCGTTTCTTCGCTTGCAGCTGGAGGGCTGGTTGTGGGATTCGACGGAACCTACTCTATGCTGATCAGCGGATCGCCCGGTGTGCCGGCGCGGAAATGTGACTGCAGCTTTGGGTCAGATGATTTCCGCCGACACGTCGCGGTCCGAAGGGAGCCGGTTCGACGTAGCCGCAGTTGTTGCGTAGACTGGTTCTCCGGTGTTGAAAACACGATGATGTCCTGCGCCTCAGAGAAGTCTGGGGAATGGCGGTCGGAACGGTTTTCGATCCATAGGGTAGTGGCGCAATTGGTAGCGCAGCGGTCTCCAAAACCGCAGGTTGCAGGTTCGAGTCCTGTCTGCCCTGCGCAAGCTGTTCCGGTAGTTCCGGAACAAGCGCAGCAACCATGGTTCAGTTCAGAGCCGGGTATCCGACATTGCGAGGATGAGTGAGGACCAGGTGACCGAAACAGCTGCCAGCAGCTCCAAAGGCCGCCCCACCAAGAACGCCGCCAAAGCCGGCTTCTTCGCTCGAATCGCGCTCTTCGTCCGCCAGGTCATCGGCGAACTGAAGAAGGTCGTTGCACCGACCCGCAAGGAACTGATCAACTACACGCTCGTGGTGCTGGTGTTCGTGGCCATCATGATGCTTATCGTGACCCTGCTGGACCTGGCCTTCGGGACCGGAGTGGCCTGGGTCTTCGGCGGCACGGCGCCCACGGACCGCTAACGCGACCGGTCCGCAGACTGCGTGGATTTGCCCGGGCAACCGGAGCGTCCGCGGGGTGTGCGGAATTGAGTCATTTAAATAGGCATGTAAGGCAATGAGGAAGCAGGAGACCAAGTGTCTGAGCAGGAGCTCGAGGTAACTGAGACTGAGCTGGATAAGAGCCAGGACGCCGCGGTGGAAGCCACGGAAGAGTCCGAGGCTGTGTCTGCTGCGCCCGAATCCGACGCCGGCGCTGAGGCAGATGCAGAGGCCGTAGCTGACGACGCAGAATCTGATGAAGAATCCGCCGATGCGGACGCCGACGAGTCGGGCGACGTCCTGGCCGCTGCCGCTGCCGCCGCCGAGGTGGACCCGGCCGATGAGTTCAAGGCCAAGCTTCGCCGCCAGGAGGGTGACTGGTACGTCATCCACTCCTACGCCGGCTACGAAAACCGCGTCAAGGCCAACCTTGAGACCCGCATCCAGACCCTGGACATGGAAGATTACATCTTCGAAATCCAGGTG
>JBKKDK010000007.1:0-3872 GCA_046708245.1 Arthrobacter sp. | reverse complement strand
GTCGACACTCATATTGCCGCGGGTGGCGTTGGAATACGGGCAGATCTGGTGCGCCTTGGCGACGAGTGCTTCGGCGGTTTCCCGGTCCACTGCGGGCAGCGCGATCTCCAGTTCCGCGGCCAGTCCGTAGCCGGCGCCGTCGGCGAGGGCGCCGAAGTGGATCCTGGCGGCGACGGCGGAATCCGTGAGGTCCGCCCGCTCCTTGCGGCCCACGAGCCGCAGCGCCGAGTGGAAGCACGCCGCGTAGCCGGCGGCAAACAGCTGCTCGGGGTTGGTCCCTTCCCCGCTGCCGCCGAGTTCCACGGGGCTGGCAAGGGTCACATTCAGTTTGCCGTCCCGGGTGCGGGCGTTGCCGTCGCGCCCTTCGCCGGAGGCGAGTGCTTCTGCCGTGTAGAGAGTCTTCAAGGGATTCCGTTCTGTTGGGAAAGGTGCTCAGCGGGAGGAGTGCAGCGCGGCGGTGAGCCGGCCGAGGGTGTCCCGGAGCTGGTCAAGTTCTGCAGGTGAGAGCCCGGCGGCGGCGGCGAGCTGCTGGGGCAGGGCGCCGGCCTTCGCGCTCAGGGCCGCCCCGGCAGCGGTGAGGAAGACCTCCACGCGGCGTTCGTCCGCCGCGGACCGGCGCCGCTCCACAAGGCCCAGGGCCTCTAGCCGCTTGAGCAGGGGAGAGAGTGTGCCCGAGTCGAGCCCGAGCTCCTCCCCCAGTTCCCGGACGCTGCGGGGCTGCTCCTCCCAGAGGACCAGCATCACGAGGTACTGCGGGTAGGTGAGGCCGAGTTCGTCGAGCATGGGCCGGTACGCCGCGGTGGCGGCCCGCGACGCCGAATACATCGCGAAGCACACCTGCCTGTTGAGGCGGGGGGCGTCCAGGCTCGGGGTGCGGGCCTCTTCTGGCGTGGTCATCGTTCCATCGTATGTCACAATTAGATTTCACACAACTTGGTTGTGCACAACTGACTTACTATGCAGTGAGGCATCTGCCGAATCTCCCCATGTTCGCAGGGCGCCGACGGCGTGTCGGCCCGTACCGCCGGTGCGTCCTGGGGTCGGACCGGCAAAGGTGGGGAAACTCAGCGCGGCCCGCTGCCGCTCAGTGGGAGGCCGCACTGGACGGTGCGGCGGACCGTTGAGGTCAGAGCCGGGGTGGGGTGCCGGTGTGTCTTAGAGATCGCGGATGGTGCGCAGTGCCGCGGCGGTGAGGACCTGGATGCCCAGGCCCAGGGCCCGCTCGTCGAGGATGTAGTCGCCGCGGTGCAGGTCGTACTCTTCCCCGCCGGGCGTTTTGGTGCCCAGGCGCATCATGGCGCCGGGGATTTCCGCCAGGAACCACGCGAAGTCTTCCCCGCCCATGGACTGCGGGGTCAGCACCACGGCGCCCTCGCCGATTTCGGCGCGGGCTGCGGCCTCGATCAGGGCGGTCTCGTGTTCGGAGTTCACCACGGGCGGCACGCCGCGGGTGTGCTCCAGGTGGACGTCGACGCCGTATGGCGCCGCCACCTGCCGGACGACGTCGTCGAGGAGTTCACCGGCACTGTGCCAGGCGTCCCGGTCCAGGCACCGCATGGTGCCGGCCATGTAGCCGCTGCCCGGTATCGCGTTCGGGGCGGAGCCTGCCGAGATCTGGCCCCAGACGACCGACACACCGCTGCGCACGTCCACCCGGCGGGAAAGCACGGCAGGGACGTTCACCGCGATCTGGGCCAGGGCGAACACCAGGTCCTCGGTCAGGTGCGGGCGGGACGTGTGGCCGCCGCGGCCGGAGAGTTCAATCTTGATGGTGTCGGAGGCGGACGTGATGGCCCCGATCCGGGTGCCGATCTTGCCGACCTCGATCCGGGGGTCGCAGTGCAGCGCCAGGATGCGCGGCACACCCGCGAGGACGCCCTGTTCGATGCAGGCGTGCGCGCCGCCGGGCATGGTCTCCTCGGCGGGCTGGAAAATGATCCGGACCGTGCCGCCCAGCGGGGATTCCTCGTGCATGCGCTGCAGGATCAGGGCGATGCCCAGCATGGTGGTGGTGTGGACATCGTGGCCGCAGGCGTGCGTGACGCCGTGGTTTTTCGAAGCGAACGGCAGGCCGGTTTCCTCGATGATGGGCAGGGCGTCGATGTCGCCGCGGAGGGCCGTGGCGATGGGCCCCTCGCCGATGTCCACGGTCACGCCCGTGCCTTCGAGGCGGCGGGGTTTGAGCCCGGCGGCCGCGAGCCGGTGCACCAGCTTGTCGGTGGTGCGGAACTCCTTGAACGAGAGTTCAGGGTGCGCGTGGAGGTCCCGGCGGAAGGCGATCAGCTCCGGCAGGAGCGGCTCCAGCCACGGCCCCACCAGGGTGGTGGGCTCAGCTTCAGTAGTGTAATTGCGCACGGAACAACTCTAGCGAGCGCTCGGGGAATAGCGGCATCGCGTACGCGGCGTTACGGCCACGGAGACCTCCAACGCGCTACAGGACGTCGGTATCGCCGCTGGCTTTGAGGGCGTCGACCGCTTGCTTGACGCGCTGGGAGTGTTCCTTGGTGGTGACCAGGAGGGCATCCGGGGTGTCCACGATCACGACGTCCTTGATGCCGATCAGGGCGATCACGCGCTTGGTGTCGGAGACCACCACGCCGCTGGCGTTCTCGGTGAAGACGCGGGCGCCCTCGCCGATCACGGTGACGTCCTTGACTTCCTTGGCGCTGTTGAGCCGGCCCACCGAGGCGAAGTCCCCGACGTCGTCCCAGCGGAAGGTGCCCGGCACGACGGCGACGTCGCCGGCGGCGGCGGCCGGTTCGGCGACCGCGTAGTCGATGGCGATCTTGGGCAGGGTGGGCCAGACGCGGGCGGTGACCTCGTCCCGCTCCGGGGTGTCCCAGGCCTTGGCGATTTCCTGCAGCCCGGCGAAGAGCTCGGGCTGGTTGGCTTCGAGGTGCTTGAGCATCAGCGACACCGGGGCCACGAACATGCCGGCGTTCCAGACGTACTCGCCGCTGTCGACGTATTCCTGGGCGACTTCCTCGCTGGGCTTTTCGACAAACTCGACGACGGCCTGGGCGCTGGGGGCGCCGGGCACGCTGAGGTTTTCGCCGGAGCGGATGTAGCCGAACCCGGTGGAGGGGTGGGTGGGCTTGATGCCGATGGTGACAATCTTCCCGGCCGCGGCGGTGTGGATGGCTTCGCGGACGGCGTCCTGGAACAGGCTGTCGGGGCTGATGACCTGGTCCGCGGCGAAGGAGCCCATGATGATGTCGGGGTCGCGCTCGTGCAGGATGGCAGCGGCCAGGCCGATGGCCGCGCCGGAGTCCTTGGGTTCGCTCTCCAGGACGAGGTCGGCGTCGCTGATCTCGGGGAGCTGGCGGCAGACCGCGGCGCGGTGGGCCGCGCCGGTAACCACCAGGACACGTTCGCCGGCCAGCGGCTGGAGCCGGTCGTAGGTGGCGCGCAGGAGGGTGCTGCCCGATCCGGTGAGGTCGTGCAGGAATTTCGGGGCCGCGGCACGCGACAGGGGCCAGAGGCGGGTCCCCACGCCGCCTGCCGGAATCACCGCAATAAAACGGCCCAGTACGGCATCCTGCACTGCGTCCTGGGGTGAATCCTGGCTTGTCGCTTTGTCTGTAGTCATCACCGCTACTTTAGCCGAACCCGGTCCGGCGGCCGTTGAGCCGGACACGGGGTGCCGTGCCGCCGGCTCCCGGGACCGCTCCGGCGCAGGGTACCGAATGTGGCGTTCGTCTCAAATCGGCCCGAAAACCGCGCCGGGAGCCGTCACCGTCCCGTTGCTGAATTGAATAAGCTGTGAGCGAAGCCTAGATTTAGGCTTGAGCTTACGAGTGCTCTCGCAGCAGGCGTTCCCCCCGCGTGGATCCCATGCCAGCGCCGCTGTGTTGCAGGGAGGTTTATTCAGT
>JBKKDK010000006.1:0-7321 GCA_046708245.1 Arthrobacter sp. | reverse complement strand
GTCATACAGCGAGTAGCTGAGGACGGTCAGGAAACCGATGATGGCCGACGGCGTCACCTCGAAATCGCTGAGCCCGTAGATGCCGGCGGTGATGAACATGGTCACCAGCATGCCGACGATCGCGGAGAGCGACATCTTCCAGGTCCGGAAGTACAGGGCCATCAGGACGGCGGCGAGCACAACGAAGATCACGAGTCCCAGCAGGGCCTGCTTGGTCACGTCGGCGCCCCAGGTGGGGCCGACAAACGCCGAGGTTACCTCGTTGTCGGTCACTCCGTAGGCGGAGGTAAGGCCGTCCTTGATCCGGAGCGTCTCGTCATCGCTGAGCTTGTCCGTCTGGATGCGCATGGTGTTGCCGGCGACGTTGGCCACCCGCGGGATGCTGCCGGCGACAACGTCCTGGACGGCTTTCTCGCCGACGCCCGCGTCCGTGGTCAAGACGTTCGAGACGGTGAATTCCGACCCGCCCCGGAACTCGATGCCGAGGTTGAAGCCGCCCTTGGCGACCGGGAGCAGGATCGAGAGCGCGACGGCGACGGCCGCGATCAGGAACCAAATTTTCTTCGAGTTAACGAAGTCGTACGAGCGCTTGCCCGTGTAAAGCTCGTTGCCGAAATTGGCGAAGCTGGCCATTTTACTTGCCCTCCTTGGAAGCGCTCTTGGAGGAACCAGCGAGCTGTTCCTGCTGTACCTGTTCCTGGCGTTCCGCACGGCGGCGCTCCGCGATGGTCATCCGGCGTTCCGCTTCAGCGGAGGCACCGGTGTTCTTGGCGCGGACCGCGACCGAGGGCTTGTCCTCCGGAGTGCGGATCCGGCCGGCGCCCCGGTAGAGCGGAACGGCGCCGAGGCGCTTCGGGTCCAGTCCGGAGAACCGGTGGCCTTCCCCGAAGAACTTGGTGCGCGCCAGCAGTTGCAGGGTCGGGTGGGTGAACATAAAGACGACGATCAGGTCGGCGATCGCGGTCAGGCCGAGGGTGAATGCGAAGCCGCGCACGTTGCCTACTGCCACGAAGTACAGGACGAGGGCGGCGAGCAGGTTCACGGCCTTGGACGCCAGGACGGTGCGCTTCGCGCGCTTCCAGCCGTTCTCGACGGCCGAGACGAGGCCCCGGCCTTCGCGCAGCTCGTCACGGATACGTTCGAAGTAGACGATGAAGGAGTCGGCGGTCTGGCCGATCGCCACGATGAGGCCCGCGACGCCCGCGAGGGACAGGCGGTAGTTTTCGGTCCAGCCCAGCACCGCGATGGCAAGGTAGGTCAGCGCGCCGGCCACCACAAGGGACGCGACGGTGACAAAGCCGAGGGCCCGGTACTGGAACAGCGAGTAGACCACCACCAGCAGCAGGCCGATCAGGCCGGCCAGCATGCCCATGCGCAGCTGCTCACCGCCGAGGGTTGCCGAAATCTGCTGTTCGCTCTGGATCTCGAAGCTGATCGGCAGGGCGCCGAAGCGCAGCTGGTCGGAAAGCGCCTTCGCGGACTCCTCCGTGAACCCGCCGGTGATCTGCGGGCGACCGTCGGTGATGACGGCGAGGGACCGCGGGGCCGAGATGACCTGGTCGTCCAGGACGATGGCGAACTGGGCCTTCGGGTCCGAGCCGCTCTCGCCGCCGCCGGCAGCGTAGAACTGGTACAGGCGCTCGGTGATTTCCTTGAACTTGCCGGTGCCTTCGTCGTCGAACTGGATGTTGACGGCCCACTCGTTGGTCACGGCGCCCTGGGCGCCGCGCTGCAGCTGGAAGGTGGAGCTCTTGATGTTCGAGCCCTTCACCTCAACCGGGCCAAGGATGTACTTGATCGCCGGCGAGTTGGCGGAGGCCGGCTCGCAGGTGACCAGCGGCTTGGCCGGGTCGGAGCGTTCCTGCTGGTCCTGGGCGGGGTTGTCGCAGTCCAGCGCCTCGAACTGCTTGTAGAGCTCCGGGGTGACCCAGTTCTCGTCGCTGCTGTTGGCGGGCTCCGCCGTGGGCTTGGGCAGCTGGTCGTCCGGGGTCCGGGACTCGGCGGGGACCGCGGCGCCGGCGCCGGCCTGAATGACCGGGCGGAAGTTCATGTCGGCGGAGGCCTGGATCAGCGCGCGGGTTTCCTTGGACGGTGTGCCCGGGAGGCTGACGACGACGTTGCGGCCGGACTGCGTGCTGATCTCAGCTTCCGCGACGCCCGAGCCGTCCACGCGCTGGCGGATGATCGCGACGGCCTGGTTCAGCTGCTCTTCGTTGATGTCTGAGCCGCCCTCGACCTTGGGCGCCAGGATCATCTGGGTGCCGCCTTCCAGGTCCAGGGCGAGCTTTGGAGCCCAGCTCGCCTGGCCGGCAAGGGTGCCGCCCGCCAGGACAGCGGTCAGGACGGCGAGGATTACGCCAAGCCAGACCAGCGTCCTGACAGCTGTGTGTTTGGGGCCAGTTCGTGCCATTGTCGATCTTTCTATTATTTACGGAGGAACCGCCGGCGCAGGCCCCAAGGCCTGTGCCGACGGAGGCCCGCAGCCGTTACTTGGCGGGTGAGCTCAAAAGGGCAGACTAGCTGTCTTTTTTGCCTTCGTCGTTGAGGCGGCGCAGGGATTCGTCCGGCGTTTCAGTCCGCGGGGACTCATCGAGGGGTGCTGCGCTGTCAGCTTTCCCGGCGGTCAGCGAGGACGCGTCATCGGGAACGACGGTCGGCTCTTCGGCGGGCACAACCGGCTCCACAATCTTGGTGACGGCCTGGCGGTGCACGGTGGCGGTGTTTCCCGGCGAGAGTTCGAGCAGGACCTTGTTCTCTTCCTCATCGATTTCGACGATCCGGCCAAACAGGCCAAAGCTGGTCATGACCTCGACGCCCGGTTCGAACTTCGACTGCAGCTGGGCCTGCTGCTGCTGGGTCTTCTTGTTGCGGCGGAACATCATGAAGATGAAGAGTCCGAGCATGACGAACAGGAGGATGGTCATGATGTCGATGCCGCCGCCGGCCTGCGGCTGGGTCTGGGCAGAAATAAGTCCGAACACAGGGATAGTTCCGTTCTGTACTTGCGTAGCTGGGTTTCAGCAACGTCGGCTTCGCTCCGGGCCGCCTGGCACATTCCCCGGCAGCGGACCCGCCGGGAACCATGCCCGGCCGGCAGCGGCCAGATGCGTGCCGCCCACAGAAACAAAGGCCCGAACGTGCCGAGCGTCATACCAGTCTAAAGGGAAAAGGTTACGGGGCGGTGCTACTGACTATTACGGATCCATTCCGGATCCGCTTCGTCGCTGAGTTCCCCGTCAGGGTCGGCTGCCTGGAACAGCTCCAGGGGGTCCTGGGCGAAGACGCCGGCGGGCACGGCGTAGCCGAGGTGGGTCCAGGCCGGTGCGAGGGCGATCCGGCCGCGCGGTGTCCGGCCCAGGAGCCCTTCACGCACAAGGTAGGGCTCGGCGACGGTTTCCACTGTTTCGGTTTCCTCGCCGACGGCGATGGCGAGGGTGGACAGCCCCACTGGCCCGCCGCCGAACTTCGTGATCAGCGCCTCGAGGACGGCACGGTCCAGCCGGTCCAGGCCGCGCTTGTCCACCTCGTACATGTCCAGCGCGGCGGAGGCAGCCCGGGCGTCGATCTGGTCGATCCCGTGCACCAGGGCCCAGTCGCGCACGCGCCGCAGGAGCCGGTTGGCGATGCGGGGGGTGCCGCGGGAGCGCCCGGCAATTTCGCTGAATCCCGCAGAGTTAACCTTGAGGTCAAGGAGCCCGGCCGAACGCCGGAGCACAAGTTCAAGTTCGTCAACCGAGTAGAACTCGAGATGGCCGGTGAAACCGAAGCGGTCGCGCAGCGGGCCGGGCAGGAGGCCCGCCCGGGTGGTCGCGCCGACCAGGGTGAACGGCGGGAGTTCCAGCGGGATGGCGGTGGCGCCGGCGCCCTTGCCGACGACGATGTCGACGCGGAAGTCCTCCATCGCCATGTAGAGCATTTCCTCCGCCGGGCGTGACATCCGGTGGATTTCGTCGAGGAAAAGGACCTCGCCCTCCGAAAGCGAGGACAGGATCGCGGCGAGGTCCCCTGCGTGCTGGATGGCCGGGCCGCTGCTGATCCGCAGCGGGGCGTTCATTTCGGCCGCGATGATCATGGACAGCGTGGTCTTGCCCAGCCCGGGAGGCCCGGAGAGGAGCACGTGGTCGGCGCTGCGGCCACGCATGCGGGACGCCTCCAGCACCAGGGAAAGCTGTTTGCGGACCCGGTGCTGGCCGACGAAGTCGTGCAGGTTCTTGGGCCGGAGCGCCGCCTCGATGACGCGCTCCTCCGGTTCCTCTCCCCCGGCGACGACCGACGGTTCAGCCACGGGCGCCGACCCGGTTCCCGGCGCGGGCGCCGTCCTGGCCGAGCCAGCGCAGCGTGGCGCGCAGGATCTCGGCCACGTTGCCCTTTTCGGCCAGTTCCGGGGAATCGGCCAGCGACTTGTCGATGCTGGCGGTGGCGTCCTTCTCGGACCAGCCAAGGCTCGTCATCGCCGCGACGACCTGCGGCTTCCAGACCGCTTCGGCGGACTGCGCGGGTGCTGCGCTGCCGGTGGTTCCCGTTCCGAGCGGCACGAGCTTCCCGGCCAGTTCCAGCACGATCCGCCCGGCGACCTTGGGCCCGATCCCGGGCACCTTGGTGAAGGACTTGCCGTCGCCGGAGTGGGCGGCCACCCGGATGGCCTCGGGTTCATGCACGGCCAGGACAGCCAGGGCCAGGCGGGGACCGACGCCGCTGACACTGAGCAGGATGTCGAACACCTCGCGTTCGTCGTCGCTGGAGAACCCGAACAGGGTGAGGGAGTCCTCCCGGACAATCAGGGAGGTAAAGAGCTTGCCTTCCTCGCCCACCCGGAGGCTGCTGAGGGTCTGCGGTGTGGCGTTTACGCTCATGCCGGCGCCGTTGAGGTCGATCACTGCCGAGGACAGGCCGACGTGCGCTACGGTTCCGCGGAGAAAACTGATCAAAGCCGGGCTCCTGGTTTATTATCCGAACATATCAACGAATACCCTACCAAGCCCTGCGGCGGCACAGCCGGACATTCAACGCGCACGGCGCGCTTTGGCTTCGGCGTCGGCCCAGGCCCGCTGTGCCGGGGTCAGGGACTGGCTGCCCGGACCGGTGGTGGACACGGCGGCGCCGGTGCCCGCCCGCCAGGCGTGGGTGATGGCCAACGCCAGGGCGTCCGCGGCGTCGGCCGGACGCGGCGGGGCATCGAGACGGAGGATCTTGGTGACGAGCTTCGTCACGGCGTCCTTGTTGGACGTTCCGCTGCCCGTGACGGCGGCCTTGACTTCGGACGGTGTGTGCAGCGCCACCGGGATGCCGCGCCGCGCGGCGGCGGCAATCACCACGCCGGAGGCCTGCGCCACCCCCATCACGGTGCTGACGTTGAGCTGTGAGAAGACCCGCTCGACGGCGAGGACGTGGGGTTCGTACTTGTCCAGCCAGTCGTCAATCGAGGTGGCAATGACCAGCAGCCGCTGGTCGAGGCTTTCCTCGGGCGAGGTGCCGACGACGCCGAACGCCACCAGGGTGGCACGGCGGTTTTTCTCGACGTCCACGACGCCGATCCCGCAGCGGGTGAGGCCCGGATCGACGCCGAGGACGCGAAGGGTCACTCCGCTTCCAGTGCGGCCTGCACTTCGTCGCTGAGGTCGGCGTTGCTGTAGACGTTCTGGACGTCGTCGAGCTCTTCGAGGGCGTCCACGAGCTTCAGGAACTTCCTGGCGGCCTCGAGGTCCAGCGGCACCTGCATGGACGGCACAAACTCGGCCTCATCGGTGTCGTACTCGATTCCGGCGTCCTTGAGGGCATCGCGGATGGCCTGGAGGTCGGTCGGTTCGGAGTGGATCTCGAAGGTCTCGCCGTTGTCCTTGACTTCCTCGGCTCCGGCGTCGAGGACGGCCATCAGGACGTCGTCCTCGCTTAGGCCGTTCTTCGGCAGCGAGACCACACCTTTGCGGCTAAAGAGGTAGCTGACCGAACCGGGATCGGCAATGGTGCCGCCGTTGCGGGAGATCGCGAGCCGGACCTCGGAGGCGGCGCGGTTCTTGTTGTCCGTGAGGCATTCGATCAGCAGCGCCGAGCCCTGCGGGCCGCGGCATTCGTACATGATCTCGGTGTAGTCGACAACCTCGCCGGTGAGGCCTGCGCCGCGCTTGATGGCGCGGTCGATGTTGTCTGCGGGCACCGAGGTCTTCTTGGCCTTGGTGACGGCGAGTTCCAGGCTCGGGTTGCCGGCAAGGTCAGGGCCGCCCATGCGTGCGGCGACTTCGATGTTCTTGATCAGCTTGGCGAACGACTTGGCCCGGCGGCTATCGAGGATGGCCTTCTTGTGCTTGGTCGTCGCCCATTTGGAGTGGCCTGACATGCTTTACGCTTCTCCTCTGATCATTCGAATAAACAGTTCATGCACGCGTTTCTCGCCCGTCACTTCCGGGTGGAAGGAGGTGGCCAGCAGGTGGCCGGAACGCACAGCAACAATTCTAGCCGTCCCGTCCAACGACTCGGGGTGGCCGGCCTTTGACGGTTCCACCCTGGCGAGGACCTCCACGCCCTCGCCCACCCGCTCAACCCACGGTCCGCGGATGAACACCGCATGCACGGGGGCCACGCCGCGCTCCGTGGCGCTGAAGTCCAGCCCCTTGAATTCCAGGTCCGTCTCGAAGGACTCACGCTGCCGGCCAAAGGCGTTGCGGCGCACCGTGATGTCCAGGCCGCCGAAAGTCTGCTGCGGGTTCCCGGCGAGGTCCCTGGCCGGATCCGCGATCTGGTCCGCGAGCAGGATCATCCCGGCGCAGGAGCCGTACACGGGCAGCCCGCCGCGGATCCGCTCACACAGCGGCTCCCGCAGCTCGAAAATCCTGGACAGCTTGTCAATGGTGGTCGATTCGCCGCCGGGAATGATGAGGCCGTCAAGGCCGTCAAGCTCGGACGGGCGGCGGACTCCGATGCCGGTGGCGCCGGCATCCTCTACGGCGTGCAGGTGTTCACGGAAGTCGCCCTGGAGTGCCAGGACTCCGATCCGCAGGCCTGCGCCCACGCGGGAAGGAAGCGCAGAAGGGGGGTTGGTCATTCGACCAGCATAGTGGGACGCGCCTCGCGGAACCGCACCGGGCGGCGCCGTCCCGCGGGCTTCCATCCCGCTGCTGGGATATATTACAAAGCATGTTTTACTTCAGTGTTCCGCTCGGCAAGCTCGTCCGCCGGGTCTCCCGGCTCAGGGGCGGAGGCTCTGCCCTTCCCGGGCTGGTGGTTGAAAAAATCGACCCCGGCTTCATGCGGAGGACACTGTCCACGCTGCCCCTCGGCGTCGCCGTCGTCAGCGGCACCAACGGCAAGACGACCACCACAAAGA
>JBKKDK010000005.1:0-10595 GCA_046708245.1 Arthrobacter sp. | reverse complement strand
GAGGACTGACTGCATTGCTTACGCTTCTTCCTTGGTAAGGCCGGTGCTGAGGTCTTTCGTCAAGGAGGCTACCGCATCCACCCCGCCGTCGCGGATTGCCGCGACGAGGGCCGTGCCGACGATCACGCCGTCGGCGTAGGCGGCGATCTCGCGGACCTGGTCCGCGGTGGACACGCCAAGGCCCACGCAGACCCGTTCCGCGCCGGCCGCGTGCGCCGCGGCGACGACGCCCTCGGCTGCCGAGCTGACGGAGGACCGGGCGCCGGTGACGCCCATGATGGAGACGGCGTAGACGAAGCCGCGGCTGGCGTCCACGGTCCGCTTCATCCGTTCCGGGGAGGACGAGGGGGCCACGAGGAACACCCGGTCCAGGCCGTACTTGTCCGAGGCCGCCATCCATTCGGAGGCTTCGTCCGGAATCAGGTCCGGGGTGATGAGCCCTGCCCCGCCCGCTTCGGCGAGCCGGCGGGAGAATTCGTCCACGCCCATCCGGACCACGGGGTTCCAGTAGGTCATGACCAGGACGGCGGCGTCAGTTTTGCTCGTGATGCCGCGGACGACGTCGAAGACCTCCCGGACGTGGAAGCCCTTGGCGAGGGCCTCGGTGGTGGCGGCCTGGATGACCTGGCCGTCCATAACGGGGTCCGAGTACGGGACGCCGATCTCGATCAGGTCGGCGCCGTTCTCGGCGAGGGCGATCCCGGCCGCGATGGTGTCCGCGACCGTGGGATAGCCGGCGGGCAGGTAGCCGATCAGTGCCGCGCGGCCCTGCGCCTTGGCACGGTCAATCGCGGCCGCCGACCTGCTGGTGCTGGTGGTGTCCCGGCCGCCGGTCGATTCAACGCGGTTCACAGCTGCTCCCCCTCTTTTGCGATCTCGGACTCGGGTGAATCCTTGTCCAGCAGGTCAAACCATTCCGCGGCGGTGGCCACGTCCTTGTCGCCGCGGCCGGACAGGTTCACAACCACGATCTTGTCTGCTGCGCCGCCTTCGGCGCTTTCGGCGGCGAGGCGCTGCCCCACCTTGATCGCACCGGCGAGGGCGTGCGCGGACTCGATGGCCGGGATGATGCCCTCGGTGCGGCACAGCAGCCGGAACGCCTCCATGGCCTCGCTGTCCGTAATCGGCTCGTAGCTGACGCGCCCGATGTCCGCGAGATAGGAGTGCTCCGGGCCGACGCCCGGGTAGTCCAGGCCGGCCGAGATGGAGTGCGATTCGATGGTCTGGCCGTCGTCGTCCTGCATCAGGTAGGACCTGGCGCCGTGCAGCACGCCGGGCTTGCCGAGCGTGATGGTGGCGGCGTGGCGGCCGGTGTCGACGCCGTCGCCGCCGGCTTCGAAGCCATAGATCTTCACCGAGGGGTCGTCCAGGAATCCGTGAAAGATGCCGATGGCGTTGGAGCCGCCGCCGATGCAGGCGCAGACGGCGTCCGGCAGGCGCCCGGTCTGGTCCAGGATCTGGGCGCGGGCTTCCTCGCCGATGACCTCGTGGAAGTAGCGGACCATGGCCGGGAAGGGGTGGGCCCCGGCGGCGGTGCCCAGCAGGTAGTGCGTGTTGTCGACATTCGCGACCCAGTCGCGCAGTGCCTCGTTGATGGCATCCTTGAGCGTCTGGGAGCCGTTGGTCACAGGAATGACAGTGGCGCCGAGGAACTCCATCCGAGCCACGTTGAGGGCCTGCCGGCGGCAGTCCTCTGCTCCCATGTACACAACGCATTCCAGGCCCATCAGGGCTGCGGCCGTGGCACTGGCGACGCCGTGCTGCCCGGCGCCGGTTTCGGCGATGACGCGGGTCTTGCCCATCCGCTTGGCGAGCAGCGCCTGGCCCAGGACGTTGTTGATCTTGTGCGAGCCTGTGTGGTTGAGGTCCTCGCGCTTGAGGAAGATCCGCACTCCCCCGGCGTGCTCGGCGAAGCGCTTCGCCTCGGTCAGCAGGGAGGGCCGGCCGGAGTAGTTTTTGTTCAGCTCGGCAATCTGGGCGGTGAACTCAGGATCGGCCTTGGCTTTGTCAAAGGTCTCCTCGAGCTCGTCCAGGGCCGCGATGAGCGACTCCGGCATCCATCGGCCGCCGTAGGAGCCGAAGTACGGCCCGGGGGCGTGCCGCAGGGATTCTCCGCCCTGCAGGAACGCGTCCACCGCGCTTTCGTCTGAGCCGGCTGCTGGCGCATCGACCATCAGTCTCACCATCCTGTTCCACTGCTAGCTAGTAAAGCCTTTGAAAAGTTGTGCGCCCGCAGTGCGGGTGGCCGGACAGTCCCGCCGGAACGGGGTGTCCGGCAGGTGCCTAGCGGCGGGCGGTGATTTCTTCCGCGCCGGCGGCCATGAATTCGGCAATCCGCTCCCGCGGGGTGGCATCGCTGACCAGGGCTTCGCCGACGAGGACCGCGTTGGCGCCGTTGGCCGCGTAATGCCGGACGTCGTCGACGCCGCGCACGCCGGACTCGGCAATCACGAGGGCACCGGCGGGGATGCCGCCGGCGAGCTCCGCAAACACGGAACGGTCGACGTCGAGCGTCTTGAGGTTGCGCACGTTCACGCCGATGATCCGGGCCTCGGCGGCAACTGCCCGCGCGATTTCGTCCGCCGTGTGCGTCTCGACCAGCACATTCATGCCGAGTTCGCGGCTGAGGGCGCTGAACTCCTGCAGTTGTGCATCGGACAGGGACGCCACGATCAGCAGGATGAGGTCGGCGCCGTGGGCACGGGCTTCCCAGATCTGGTACTCGTCAATCATGAAGTCCTTGCGCAGCAGCGGGGTGTCCACGGCTGCCCGGACGGCATCGAAATCGGCCAGCGAGCCGTTGAAGCGGCGCTGTTCGGTCAGGACGCTGATTGCTGCCGCGCCGCCGTCGGCGTATTGCACGGCGAGGGAGGCGGGGTCGGCGATGCTGGCGAGGTCGCCTTTGGACGGGCTCCGCCGCTTGATTTCGGCGATCACCTTCAGCTGGTCCCGGACGGCAGCGTCGCCGCCAAGGGCTGCCCATGCGTCGCGCGCAGGAGCGGCCGCGGCGGCGCGTTCCTTCAGTTCCGCAAGCGTCACGGCGCGCTGGCGGGCCTCCATATCCTCCCTGACACCGGCATTGATGTCATCGAGAACAGTCACGCTTAGTGGCCGGAGTTCTTCAGCTTGCTGCCGCCGACGCCGTAGCCGGCCTTGCGCATGACGAAGCCGACCACCAGGCCGATCACCATGACCACGCCGCCGGCGATGAAGATCGGCGTGTTGGCGATGACAAAAGCGATGGACATAATGAACGCCCCGGCGAGCATCACGAAGACGGTGGTCCAGGCGGCGGGGCTGTTGCCGTGGCCGGTGGGCTCGCTGTGGTCGATGTCGTCGTAGTTGTACGTCCCGGCGGCAGGCTTGGGGGCGGACACAGTGGCTTTGCTCATTGGAATCTCCTCAGGATGAATACTGCTTACATTCTGCCATTTATTGGCCGTGTTTTTTGGCCGCCTCCGCGGCACCGGCTCAGGTGGGATCGTCACCGCGTGAGAGCCGGTCCCAGCTGTCGATTTCGTCCGCGGGCCCGGCCGGCGCAGCAGCGGTGGCGGCAGCGGTGGCGCCTCCCGCCGGCCCGGCGGTTGCGGCGTCGTATTTCGTGCGTGTTTTCCAGTAGCGTCCGGCGGGGATGATCGCCAGGGCGCTGAGTCCCAGCAGGGAGCCGGCCACGACGGCGAGGGCCGGGAAGGCCGTGGCGCCGACCTGGACGCTGCTGCCGCTGATGCCGGTGGCGGCCGCGATGGAGCCCTGCGCCGCGGCCAACGGATCCGCGAGCACGATGGCCGCCGCGCTGACGATTCCCGCGGCGGCGAGCAGGATGATTGCCGTGATGATCCAGCGCGCGATCCGGCCGGCGATCGAGGCGGCGAGGCCGCCGGCGAGGGCCACAAGCGCCAGCGCCGTCACGGTGGTGGCGGCTTTGCTGCCCTGCACCTGCAGCCCGTCCTGGCTGTTGACGGCCTGGCCCAGCTGGGTGGGGTCGAGGTGGACGGTGAGCCAGGTCTGGGTGGTGGTGCCGAAGACCGCCAGGGCCAGCGCGGCAATGACCAGCACCAGGGTGGACTTCCGGGCCCAGCGCGGCACGTCGCGGCCGGTCATGGCTTCTCCGTTGCGGCGTCCGGGATGGAGTCTGCCGTGATGTTGTGCAGCGAGCCTGCGGTGTGGACGGCGCGGAGCGGGGCGGCGGCCTTGTTGACTGTTTCCTGGGCCTCGGTGGGGTTGACCGAGTCGGCCACGATCCCGCCGCCGGCCTGCACGTAGGCGCGGCCTTCGCGCAGCAGGGCGGACCGGATGGCGATGGCCATGTCCATGTCCCCGGCGAAGTCCAGGTAGCCCACCACACCGCCGTAGATGCCGCGGCGGTGTGGTTCGAGTTCATCCAGCAGGCGCAGCGCCCGCGGTTTGGGGGCACCCGACAGCGTGCCGGCGGGGAACGTCGCCCGGAGCACGTCGTAGGCGTTGGCCACGGGGGCCAGCTTGCCCACCACTGTGGACACGAGGTGCATGATGTGGCTGAAGCGCTCCACCTCCATGAACTGCGTGACGTCGACGGAGCCTGCGACGCAGACCTTGGAGAGGTCGTTGCGGGAGAGGTCCACCAGCATAAGGTGCTCGGCGCGTTCCTTTTGGTCCGCCAGCAGCTCCTCGGCCAGGGCCTTGTCCGCCTCGACCGTCTTGCCCCGGGGCCGGGAACCGGCGATGGGGTGCGTGATGACTTCCTCGCCGGTCACGGTCACCAGGGCCTCCGGGGAGGACCCGACAATCGAATACTGCCGGCCGGCGGCGTCCTCAAGGCTGAAGATGTACATGTACGGGCTGGGGTTGGTGTTCCGGAGCACGCGGTAAACGTCCAGCGGATCGGCACCGCACTCCATCTCGAAGCGGCGGGAAATCACCACCTGGAAGACCTCGCCGTCGACGATCGCCTCCTTGCTGCGGTCCAGCGCGGCCAGGTATTCGGCTTCGTTCCAGCGCTCCTGCACGCTGGAGGCGAAGTCCAGCGCGGCGGTCTCCAGCACGGAGACAGGCTGTTTCACGGGGGTGCTGACCTTGGCCAGCAGGGCCTTCACCCGGGCGACGGCGTCGTGCCAGGCCTCGTCGACGCGTTCGGAGCTGTTGTCGAAGTTGATGGCGTTGGCGATCAACAGCACGGTGCCGTCCATGTTGTCGTGCACGGCCATGTCCGTGACGAGGTTCAGGGCCATCTCCGGAAGGTCCAGGTCATCTTCCGGCGGGCTGGTCAGCTTTTCCCAGTGCCGGACCGTTTCCCAGCCGAGGAAGCCCACCAGGCCGGACGTGAACGGCGGCAGACCCTCGAACCGTTCCGTGCGCAGCGCCTCGATGGTGTCGCGGATCGCGTCCACCGGGCTGCCGTCCAGCGGCACGCCGACGGGCGGTTCGCCCAGCCAGTGGGCCTGCCCGTCCTTGGTAGTCAGGGTGGCCCGGGAGCGGGCGCCGATGAAGGAGTAGCGCGACCACGCGCCGCCGCCCGCGGCCGATTCCATCAGGAAGGTGCACGGCTGGCCCTGGGCGAGCTTGCGGTACAGCCCGATCGGGGTTTCCGCGTCAGCAAGCACCTTGAGCCGGACGGGAATGACGCGGCTGTGGCCTGCGAGTTCACGGAACTCCGCCAGGCCCGGGCTGATGATTCCAAGGTCCTGCATGGCTCTGGTTTCCGCCTGTTCTTTCAGTGGTTCCGGAAGCTTCGGTCGCGAAGCCTCAAATGCTGTGCGTGCTGGTCCTGCTGCCCCGCTGGGCGTTCAGCTGACGACGACGTCGAGGTCCCGGCCGTCGAAGCAGGTCCGGGTCCCAGTGTGGCAGGCCGCGCCGACCTGGTCGACGCGGACCAGCAGGGCATCGCCGTCGCAATCCATGGCGAGGGACTTGACCCACTGCACGTGGCCGGAGGTGTCACCCTTGCGCCAGTATTCCTGCCGGGAGCGCGAGTAGAACGTCACGCGGCCGCTGGTCATGGTGCGGTGCAGCGCCTCGTCATCCATCCAGCCCAGCATGAGCACCTCGTTGGTGTCGAACTGCTGGACAATCGCGGCCACCAGGCCGGCGCTGTCCCGCTTCAAGGCATCGGCCAAGCCAGCGGGGAGGGGGCTACCCGGCGTCGTCAGTCCCGCGGCGGCAGAACTCGGGGCCGTCGGACTCGGGACGGGGGCGGGGGCAGGCTGCTCAGACATCAGGTCAAGTCTAGTGCCTGTCGCCCGGAGGGGCCCGATCCCCCTCCCCTGCGCTTAACATCCGGGCCAATAAAGCGTGAAATGTCTCCGGCAGCCACCCGACGGCGGTTCCGCTGCCCACGCCCGGCCGTCTCGTGCTAGTTTCACAAGTGATGCATTTCGCCGATCCGTCCCGAGAAGTCCTGGCCGAAACCCTGCTGGCGGCCGGTCCTGACTCCCCCACGCTCTGCAAGGGCTGGCTTACCCGGCACCTTGCCGCCCACCTGTACCTGCGCGAGCGCAAAGCCGCAGTCGGACTGGGCCTCCTGATCAAGCGCCTGTCCAAGGCCTCGGACCAGGCCACGGCCAAGATGGCCGCCACCGTCAAGACGCCGGAAGACTACACCAAGCTGGTCAACGCGTTCCGCGCCGGCCCGCCCCGGCTCTCGCCGATGAACATCAAGGCCCTGGACGAAAGCTCCAACCTGATCGAGTACTTCGTCCACACCGAGGATGTCCGCCGGGCGGTCGACCGCTGGGCTCCCCGGGCGCTCGATGAGGAATACTCGGACGCCCTCTGGGACGAGCTGGTCAAACGCGCGGCGATCCTCTACCGCGGCGTGGACCTGGGCATCGTCCTGGTCCGCCCCTCCGGGCCGCGCCATGTGGCCAGGCGGGCTCCCGTGTCGGTGGCCATTGTCGGCGAGCCCGGCGAGCTGCTGATGCATGCCCATGGCCGCACCCGCCACGCCCTTGTGACGTTCGAAGGCCAGCCGGACGCCGTGGCGCTGCTGCAGTCGGCCGAAGTCGGGCTCTAGCTCGTCTCCGGTGATTGGGCCTGGGCCCACGCCCGCAGGGTTCCCTGTCCGAGCTTGCGAGGATAGGGAGCGGGCGGGGATTAGCGGACCTCGAAGCCTGCCGCGCGGATGGCCGCCTTGACCTGGGCGATCATGTCCAGCGGGCCGAAGTGGAAGACGGAGGCCGCGAGGACGGCGTCGGCGCCCGCCGCCACGGCCGGCGGGAAGTGCTCCGGTTTCCCGGCCCCGCCGGAGGCGATCAGCGGCACCTTGACGCCGGCCCGCGCGAGGCGGATGAGTTCGAGGTCGAAGCCGTCCTTGGTGCCGTCGGCGTCGATCGAGTTGAGCAGGATTTCGCCTACCCCGCGGTCTGCTGCTTCCCGCGCCCAGGCGATGGCGTCGATGCCGGTCCCCTGACGTCCGCCGTGGGTGGTCACCTCGAAGCCGGAGGCGGTGGGCTGCGAGCCCGGGCGGGTGCGACGCGCGTCGAGGGACAGCACCAGGACCTGGGAGCCGAAGTGCCGGGTGATCTCGTCAATCACGTCCGGCCGGGCGACCGCTGCCGTGTTGATGGCGGCCTTGTCCGCCCCGTAGCGCAGGAGCTTGTCCACCTCGGCCACGCCGCGGACGCCGCCGCCGACGGTCAGCGGGATGAAGACTTCCTCGGCGGTGCGCCGGACGACGTCGAACGTGGTCTCGCGGTTGCCCGAGGACGCCGTAACGTCAAGGAACGTCAGCTCGTCGGCGCCGCCGTTGTCGTAGCGGTGCGCGAGCTCCACCGGATCCCCGGCGTCGCGCAGCCCTTCGAAGTTGATGCCCTTGACCACGCGGCCGGCGTCGACGTCAAGGCACGGGATGACGCGCACGGCTACGGTCATGGCTTCTCCTGGTATTGGCTTACGGAAGATTTACTGCCGGTCAGTAAGGTCACTGGCGTGCCCTTAGGTCAGATGCGGCAGGCGTGGATGCTGCTGACCAGGATGGCGCGGGCGCCGAGGTCGTAGAGCTCGTCCATGATCCGGTTGGTTTCCCGCTTGGGCACCATCGAACGCACGGCCACCCAGTCCGAATCGCGCAGAGGCGAGACTGTGGGGGACTCCAGCCCGGGCGTCAGCGCTGCAGCGTCTTCGACGAGTTCCTTGCGGATGTCGTAGTCCATCAGCACGTACTGCCGGGCCACCAGGACGCCCTGCAGGCGGCGGATGAGCACTTCGGCGGCCGGGTTCTGTTCGCCCTTGCGGCCGATCAGCACGGATTCGGAGTGCAGGATCGGGTCGCCGAAGATCTCCATGCCGGCGGCCTTAAGGGTGCTGCCGGTTTCGACGACGTCGGCGATCGCGTCCGCGACGCCCAGCCTGACGGAGGATTCGACGGCGCCGTCGAGGCGCACCACCTTGGCCGTGATGCCGCGCTCGGCGAGGTAGCCGCGGAGCAGCCCGTCGTAGCTGGTGGCGAGGCGCTTACCCTCGAGCTGGTCAACGGACGAGAAGTCGCCCACCGGGCCCGCGAAGCGGAACGTCGAGGCGGCGAAGCCCAGGGGCAGCAGCTCTTCGGCTTCAACCTCGGCGTCGAGCAGCAGGTCGCGTCCGGTGATACCGACGTCGAGCGTGCCCTGCCCGACGTAGACGGCGATGTCGCGCGGGCGGAGGAAGAAGAATTCAATGTCGTTGTCCGGGTCGACCATGACCAGTTCGCGGGTGTCGCGGCGCTGGCGGTAGCCTGCCTCGGCGAGCATGGCGGAGGCGGCTTCGGACAGGGATCCCTTGTTGGGGACGGCAACTCTCAGCATGGGGAAGGTCTTTCTGGGTTAGGAAAAGGCGGTTCAGGCACTGCGGGCCACGCAAAACACCGGATCCGCGGAATCATTCCGTCGGCCTCCGGTGCGGACGTGGCTAGAGATGCTTGTAGACGTCTTCCAGGCTGAGTCCTTTGGCGAGCATCAGAACCTGCACGTGGTAGAGCAGCTGCGAAATTTCTTCCGCCGCGGCTTCATCGGATTCGTATTCGGCAGCCATCCAGACTTCGGCTGCTTCCTCCACGACTTTCTTGCCGATGCCGTGGACTCCGGAATCCAGTTCGGCGACGGTGCGGGAGCCCTCCGGGCGGACGGCTGCCTTCTCACTCAGTTCTGCGAACAGCGACTCGAAATTCTTCACACCGACCAGCCTACTTGCTCGCGGCCCGGCATCGCCTGCGGGGCCCTTGCATGACGGCGGGCATGTGAGCGATTACACAGAACGTGGCCCTTGGCTGTGCCGTATTTCACGGCACATCCGGACCACTCCCGGCTAGCTGAACTGCTGGAGCGTTACCGCGGTGGCGAGGGCGGCGGTGACGGCCTCGTGGCCCTTGTCTTCCTTGGATCCAGGCAGTCCGGCCCGGTCGATGCCCTGCTGCTCAGTGTCGCACGTCAGCACACCGAACCCGACCGGGACGCCGGTGCGCACCGAGACCTCGGTCAGGCCCAGGGTGGCAGCCTCACAGACGTACTCGAAGTGCGGGGTTCCGCCGCGGATCACGACGCCGAGGGCCACGACGGCGTCAAAGTGCGGTGCCAGCCGGGCGGCGGCGACGGGAAGCTCGAAGGTGCCCGGAACGCGCAGCACGGTCGGCTCGCTGATGCCGGCGTCGTTCGCGGCGCGGAGGGCGCCGTCCAGCAGCCCGTCCATGATCTGGGTGTGCCAGCTGGCGGCCACGATGGCCAGCTTCAGCCGGGAGGTTTCCTCCGGCTTGAAGGTGCTGAGGTCAATCTGGGGGGCGCCGTGTCCGCTCATCTGGGAATCCTTGTTCTGTAAAGTCTGCGGCTGCTGATGTTCCTGCAGCGTCTGATCTGGTGGTGGGGTCAGTCTTGTGCGTGTTCTAAACCGCGCGGGCCCGGAACCGGCGCGGCCGGCTGCATGTCGAGGACCAGACGGTGATCCATCCGGTCCTTCTTGGTCTGCAGGTAGCGGATATTCTGCTCGCGGGACGGGACTTCGGTGGGCACCATCTCCACAACGCGGACGCCGGCCTGGGCCAGCCGGTCCTGCTTGTCCGGGTTGTTGCTCAGCAGGCGGACCTCGTGGAGGCCCATCTCGGCGAGGATCTGGGCAGCGGCGTTGTAACAGCGCGCGTCCACCGGCAGGCCCAGCTGCTCGTTGGCCTCCACGGTGTCGAAGCCCGCCTCCTGCAGGGCGTAGGCCTTCATCTTGTTTGCCAGGCCGATTCCCCGGCCTTCCTGGCCGCGCAGGTACAGCAGGGTGCCACCGAACTCGTTGATCAGCTCGAGGGCATAGGCCAGCTGTTTACCGCAGTCGCAGCGGTAGGAGCCGAACACGTCCCCGGTGAGGCATTCCGAATGCAGGCGGACCAGCGGCGCCATGCCGTCGACCGGAGACAGCGGCGAACTGACCGCCAGATGCTCGGCCCCGGTGGCGAGATCGGTCCAGGCCTGCGCCACGAAGTCGCCGAAGGCCGTGGGCAGCTGGACGATGGGTCCAGCGCTGACCGGATGCGGCCGGCGGTCCGTCAGGTCTTCCCGGGCTTCAGATGTGGTCATCGTTTCTCCTCCACCACAGGGGATCCGCTGCGGGGCCGGCGGGCTGCCCAGCCTCGAGGTAGGCCACCAGATCCGCGATCGAGATCAGGG
>JBKKDK010000004.1:0-8670 GCA_046708245.1 Arthrobacter sp. | reverse complement strand
GTCGGCGCAAAGGGGCGCACCGTCGAGGAGGCCACGGACGCCGTCGAGGTTGCCCGGAAGGAACTGGCGGCGGAACGCTGCAGCCTGCTGGCCATCATGGTGAACCGCACAGACCCGGAGGACGTGGACGGGATCGTCGCGGCCGTGAAGCCCGGCGCGTCCGGCCGGCCCGTGTATGTCTTCCCGGAGCTCGAGGACATTGCCCGGCCCACCACCGGTGAGGTGGCCTCCGCCCTGGGCATCGGCCAGGTGGCCGGGCTGCCGGATCTGGAGCGCGATGTGCACTCGGTCAAGGTGGCGGCCATGAATGTGGCCAACTTCCTGCACGTGCTCGACGACGGCGCCCTGGTGATCGTTCCGGGCGACCGGGCCGACGTGCTGGTCGCCTGCCTGGCGTCATCGTTCTCGCCCGAATTCCCGGTCCCGTCCGCGCTGATCCTGACCGGCGGCCTGGCCCCGGATCCCACCATCTATTCCCTGCTGGCGCAGGCGCCGGTCCCGATCTTCGCCGCCCCCGACGACACCTACGTCACCGCCAAGCGGGTCTCCGAGGTGCGCAGCGAGATCTGGTCCGGGCACCGCCGCAAAGTGGCCTCCGCCCTGGGCCTGTGGGCCAGGCGGGTGGACGAGGCCGAACTCATTGAACGGCTGCACCTGCCGCGGCCGGAACGGATGACGCCGCTGCGCTTCCTGTACGAGCTGATCGAGCGTGCCCGCTCGGAGCGCCGGCACATTGTGCTGCCCGAAGGGACGGACGTCCGGATCCTGCGGGCGGCCGAAATCCTGCACCGCCGCGACGTCTGCGAGCTCACCGTGCTGGGCCGCGAGTCCGACGTCCGTGAAGTCGCCTCAACCCAGGGGATCGATCTCGCCGGCATCAGCATCATCGACCCGGCCAGCTCCGAGCTCCGCCAGCGGTTTGCGGAAAAATACGCGGAACTGCGGGCGCACAAGGGCGTCGACCTGGCCAAGGCCCTCGAAGTCATGCAGGACGAGAGCTACTTCGGCACCATGATGGTCCAGCTGGGCGTCGTGGACGGCATGGTTTCCGGGGCCGCGCACACCACGGCCCACACCATCCGGCCGGCGCTGGAGTTCGTCAAGACCCGGGAGGGAGTCAAGATCGTCTCGTCCGTGTTCCTGATGCTGATGCCGGACCGGGTGCTGGTCTACGGCGACTGTGCCGTGAACCCGGACCCGGACGCCGAGCAGCTCGCGGACATCGCCGCGGCGTCGGCGGACACCGCGGCCCAGTTCGGCGTGGACCCGCGCGTGGCCATGCTGTCGTATTCCACGGGCGGCTCGGGAACCGGCCAGGCCGTGGACAAGGTCCGGATGGCCACCGGGCTGGTGCAGGACCGGCGCCCGGACCTCGCGGTGGAGGGACCCATCCAGTACGACGCCGCCGTGGACGCCGCAATCGCCGCGTCGAAGATGCCGGGCTCCTCGGTGGCCGGGCAGGCGACGGTCTTCATCTTCCCGGACCTGAACACCGGCAACAACACCTACAAGGCCGTCCAGCAGTCCTCCGGAGCGGTCGCCGTCGGGCCAGTGCTGCAGGGCCTGCGGAAACCGGTAAACGATCTCTCCCGCGGCTGCACGGTCGAGGACATCGTCAACACGGTGGCCATCACCGCCATCCAGGCCCAGTCCGGCGGCAGTTCTTCCGAACCGCAGGCCGGACCGCAGGCCACCGAAATCCAGTCCACGGACGCCAAGGCTTAGGAGGCCGCATGCTCGTGCTCGTCATCAACTCAGGCTCGTCGTCACTGAAGTACCAGGTCCGCGACGTTGAAGCCGGCAGCGTGCTGGCAGAGGGGCTGGTCGAAAAGATCGGCATGGGCACCGGCGGCGAGGGCGACGGCGAAATCGTTGGCCCCCGCGACCACGCCGAAGCCCTGGAGCAGGTGGACGCGGAGATCCACGCCGCGCTCGGGGACCGGGCGCTGGACGCGGTGGGACACCGCGTGGTGCACGGCGGGGAGCGCTTCGCCGAGCCGGTGCTCGTGGACAACGAGATCACCCGGGCGATCGAGCGGCTCAATCCGCTGGCCCCGCTGCACAACCCCGCCAACGTGCTCGGGATCCGCGCCATCTCGAAGAAGTGGCCGGACCTGCCGCAGGTGGCCGTGTTCGACACCGCCTTCCACCGCACCCTGCCGGAGCACGCGTGGCGCTACGCCGTGCCGGAGGAGCTCTACACCAAACACGGCATCCGCCGCTACGGCTTCCACGGCACCTCCCACGAGTACGTCGCGCACCGGGCCGCGGCCCTGCTGGACGTCCCGGTGGAGGAGTTCGACGCCGTCATCGCCCACCTCGGCAACGGCGCGTCCGTCACGGCGATCCGCGGCGGCGAGTCCGTGGACACGTCCATGGGCTTCACCCCGCTCGAAGGGCTGGTCATGGGGACCCGGTCCGGTGACCTGGATCCGTCCATCCTGGTGTTCCTCGGCCGCGCGGGCTGGTCGCCGGAGAACCTCGATTCCATGCTGAACCGGCAGTCCGGCCTCAAGGGGCTGGCCGGGAACAACGACATGCGCTCGGTGGTCGACGCCGCGGAAGCCGGCGACGCCAAGGCGGCCATGGCCCTCGCCGTCGCCTCCTACCGGCTCGCGAAATACATCGGCGGCTACCACGTCGCCGTCGGCGGGGCCAAGGCGCTCGTCTTCACGGCCGGGATCGGCGAGAACTCGCACCAGTTCCGCGCGCTGGTCGCGGAGCGGCTCGGGGCGCTGGGTGTGCAGCTCGACGCCGGCCTGAACCGGCAGCGCTCCAAGGAGCCCCGGGTGATTTCCACCCCCGCATCGGCCCTGCCGGTGCTCGTGGTCCCCACGGACGAGGAGCGGGCCATCGCGGAGGCGACCGCCGCCGTCGTCGGGACCGCGTCGATTGCTCCGTAACGGCCCTTTTGCGGGCCCATAACGGCACCTGTGGAGCAATCGATGGGTAGCGTGGGGGCATGACGGAACTCAACTTGCCCATCCGAACCGGGCGGCTGGTGCTGCGCCGCTTCGAGGCCGCCGACCTGGACGCGTACCACAGCTACCACTCGCTGCCCGAAACCGCCCGGTTCCTGCCCGGCGAGGCGAAGAGCTACACCAAATCCATGGAGTCCGTGGGCAAGTACGCCAACTTCGTCTTCGAGAACGAGGGCGACTGGATCTGCCTGGCCATCGAGGCCGCGGACGGCCCCGGGCGGCTGCTCGGCGAGGTGGTGCTCAAATGGCTGCCCGGGCGCGGGCAGGCCGAGATCGGCTGGAGCCTGACCCCGGCGGCGCGGGGCAGGGGCATCGGCACGGAAGCCGCGGACGCCGTGCTGCGGCTGGGCTTCGAGGAACTGGGCTTCCACCGGATCGACGCCAAGCTCGACGAGCTGAACACCGGCTCGGCCGCGCTGTGCGAACGCCTGGGCATGCGGCTGGAGTCACGGCAGGTGGACAAGTGGCATTACAAGGACCAGTGGGCGACGGAAGTCGTTTACGCCATCCTCGGGGATGAATGGAAGTCCCGGGCCGCGGGCGAGGCCACTCGCTGACGATCTGACGGATCCGGCCGGAATGCGAAGTCTCATTCCGGCCGGATCCGTCCATCGGGCGCAACGGCCGGCCAGCCTTAGCGGGCCGGGGGTGCGCTCGGTGTTGTCGGTGACGCCCCGCCGGCGGGCGGTGCTGCCGCCGGTTGTGTCACTGTGCCGGCCGGCTCCGTCGGCTGCGGGCCGGCAGGGGCAGGAGTGGGGCCGGGCGCCGGGGCGGTGCCCGTGGAAACCGGGGCCGGAGCTGTGGTGGCGGAGCCGTCGGAGGGACGCGCGGTTCCGGTGGCTGCCGGAGAGGGGTTCTGGGTGCCGCCTGGCGTCGGGCCCCCGCTGGTGGACGGCGCCGCGGACGGTGTAACGGACGGCGTCGCGGCCGGTGCGGACGCCGGGGCGGCAGGACTGCCCTGCCGCGCATTCGGATCACCCTTGATGACGTCCATGACCTGTTGCTTGAACGCGTTCAGGCGTCCCTGGATTTCGGTCAGCGGCACGTTCCGGAGGTTCCTGCCGAAGTCCGCGATCTGTTGCCACAGCTCATTTAGCCTGGCCGTTCCGTCCGCACTCAGCGGCCCGTCCACGGTCAGCACCAGCTGGTCCGCCAAGGCGTAGGTCAGGCACCGGAGGCAGTTGTAGTTGGCCGCTGCCGAGAGGTTCTCCGGGACGATCACATCGGTCTGGCCCACAACCAGGACCACCTGGAAGCCCACCGCCACGGCGGCGCAGTCCGCGCAGCTGGCATAGGCGTAGGCCTCGTTGCGGGTCTGGACGTCCCCGCCGTCGTCGGCCCAGACCAGCGCGAAGGCGACCTCGTAGACAACCGAGCCGTCCGTGGTGTTGACGGCGAGCGACTGGTTCCCGTCCGCATCGGGGGCCGCCGGCTGGTCGAAGGGGAACACCCAGGACGGCGCCGCAGCCGGGCCGCCGCCGGGTTCGCCGGTCTGCCGGGGCACCAGCACCATGCTCAGCTGCGGTTCGTCCCGGGTCGGTTTTCGGGCCCCTTCGGGCCAGAGCGCCACAGTCCGTCCGGCCTGGCCCTCCCGCATCCCCGTGCCGGATGCTGCCGGGAAAATTGCGGTGGTCGCATCGGCAAGCGTGCCGCGCTCGTAGGGCTGGACGGGACGGTAGCTCTCCGCCCCGGGCCACCACGCCGATGTGAGCCCGGCCAGCACGGCGCCGATCACGGCGACGGCTGCGCCCCGCTGCAGCACCTTGCCCCGGGTCTTCTGCCAGAGGCCGGTGAGGAGCTGCCGGCCCAGGCGCAGCAGGATGTAGAGGAGGGCCAGCACGGGAAGTGCGACGGCGGCGATGGCCAGGACACGGACGGAGGCGTCCAGGACGTCGCCGTTGCCCAGGCTCGCGCTGAGCATTGCGTACTGGTTCCGGGTGCTGGACCATGCCGTGCCCAGGAGGCGCGGGAGGGACAGGACCATCATGACCAGGCTGAAAATCAGCAGCGGCACGGTGACGAGCACCCAGGCGGTCACCACGGCGCGTGCCCACGGCTTGAGGGCCTGCGCCTCGGGGTCGTTCCGGCGCCACGGCAGGAGGCTGAGCAGGGTGGGTCTGATCCGCTGGAAGAGGTCAGGGACGCCGGTCGCGTCCGCGAGGATGTGGTATCCGTCGAAGCGGACCAGCGGCAGGAGTTGGCGGACCATTTGGAGGAGCTGGGTGATGATGACGAGCAACAAGGCGTCGTAACCGGTGGCCCACCAGATCCCCATGATGGCCACGGCCACGATGGCGTTGAAGTACAGGCCGCCGAGGTCGGTCCTGATCCGGCCGGCCCGGCCCAGCCGGTAGGAATCGGTCACATCGGTGTAGAACGCCGGCCAGATGAGGTAGATGCCGGCGCCCATGGCTCCGGGGGTGGCGCCGCCGCGCCGGGCGGCAGCCGCGTGGCCGAATTCGTGGAACCCGGCGGACAGCACGGTGACCAGCAGGATCAGCAGCACCAGGCCGGGGTTGGCAAAGGCATCATGGGTCGCTGAGGCGAGACCCTTGACCATGAGCACCCACCAGCAGGTCGCAAGGAAGGCCACGGAAACAGCAGTCATCACCAGCGGGTTGAACAGGAAGGCGAACGGCGCCGTCAGCTTGCGGGTGCGTTCCGGGTCCGTCACCGAGTAACGGAAGCGCATCCCCAGCAGCGGATCGGATTTCCGGACTTCGGGCTGGGTGCCGTCCGCCAGCCGCAGGAGGCCCAGCGGCAGCAGCTGGGAATCGATCAGCGTGCGGACGTTGTCCGGGCTGACCAGCCTGCCGGATCCGGCACTGGCATGCGTGGCGATTTCCTCCAGCCCCCGGCTGCCGTCAACCGCTTCCAGGATGCGGTAGAGCAGCCCGGTGAGCTGCAGCGTCTGCCCGTCGGCGCGCCGGACCAGGGACGGCGCTTCGCGGTAGCCGGAGCCCTTCGTCTCGCCCAGCAGCTGGACCCCGTCAGCCCGGGCGGGGACCTGCAGGGTGCCGGCGGCGGGAACCGGCGCAGGGGAGACCGGCGGGCCGTCCGCTGTGGACGGCCCGCTGTGCGTGGTACTCATTCAGCGGCTACTGACGGAGGTCGGACTGCTGGTCGGCGGTGGCCGTGGCCTCACCTTTGATGTCCTGGTTGATGATGGCGTCCTGCTGTGCCACGGCGTAGGCGTCGCTGTCGATCGAGCCGATGTTCGCCGCCACGGCAGCATCGATCGGCGCGGCGACGTTGGCGTTGGCGGCGACTGCGCCGTTGATCGGAGCAGCGATGTCGGCCTGGGCGGCGAGGTCCACGTTCACGTTGAGCAGGTTGGAGTTCACGGCGCCGGCAGCGTCTGTCGGCAGGGCGCCCAGATCGGGAGCCGTCGTAACGGGGTCGGCCGCCCCGGGCTGCGTGGCGGCGGGCTCGGTTGAGCCGGCGTCGGTGCCGGCGCCGGTGCCGGCGTCGGTGGCCTGGTCGATGATGCTGTCTTGGGCGGATTCCGCGGTGGCGTCGGCCTCGATGCCCTGGTTGATGGTCACACCCTGGTCGGCGACGGACTGCGCCTCGGAACCAAAGGACAGGATGTTCGCTGAGGCCGCGGCGTCAATCGGTGCCGCGACGTTGGCGTTGGCTGCCACGGCGAGGTCGATCGGTGCTGCCGCGTTGATGCCGAGGTCCAGGTCGGCGTTGAGGTCCAGCACGGACGCAACTTCCTTGTCCGGAAGGGCGGTGCCCGCCTCGGCCATCAGTTCCTCGTCGGACAGCGGGGTGAGTTCCTGCTCGGTGCTCATGGCAAACTCCACATCTGGCACCTGAGTGCCCGGTAATGGTTCTACGGCGACCCGTCCCCAGCAGACAGGTTCCACGCCATCATGCCAGTAAATAGTAAGCAGGGTGACCAAACAAGTTTTAGGCGCGGCCCTTAAGGATCAGATTCCAGTAGACCTTCGGGAAGATGTCGCGGTCCACCACCCACGACGCGCTGCTCTCTTTCCACGTTGGCACTCTGGGGATCGTGGGCATCGGCCTGTACTGGTCATCGAACTCGGCGAAGACAACGGTGGAGCGGGAAACCGTGAAGGGGCAAACGGAGTACCCGTCGTATTTCTCCGGCAGGGGCTTGCCCTGCCGGGCCGCTACCAGGTTCTTCGCCAGCACCATGGTCTGCTTGCGCAGCGCCCCGCCGGCCTTGGAGTTGGTGGTGGCCGCGGCGTCCCCAAGGGACCAGATGTTCGGAAAACGGACATGCCGGAGTGTCTGCGGGTCCACTTCCACGAACCCGCCGGCGTCGCCGAGGGCCGGCAGCTCCGTTGCCTTCAGCCAGTCCGGGGCGGACTGCGGCGGCACGCCGTTGAGCACGTCATAGCGCAGTTCCTCGCTGGCGCCGGTGGCGTTGTTCCGGATCAATGCCGTTTGTCCGGTGGCGTCAACGGAGACCAGCTCGCTGTTGAGGCGCAGTTCGATGCCGTACTCGGCAACCTTCCGTTCCAGTTCCTCATCAACTCCGGGCACCCCGAACACCGTGGGGTAGGGCTGCACCATCACCACCTTGATGTCCTGGAGCACACCCTGTTCCCGCCAGTAATCACAGGCGAGGTACATCGGTTTCTGCGCGGCCCCGCCGCATTTGATGGGGCCGGCGGGCATGGTGAAGACGGCGGTGCCGGCCTTGAGGCCGCTGAGCAGTGTCCAAGCTTTGGATGCGAGGTCGAATTCGTAGTGGGACGCGCCGAACGGGGAATGGACGGCCTCGGCCAGTCCCGGGATCCTGTCCCAGTCCAGCTGCAGGCCCGGGCAGACCACCAAATGGCCGTATCCAACCTGGGCTCCGGACGCCAGTGTCACGGTGTGGCTGGAAGGGTCAATGTCGGTTGCCCGCTCCTGGATCCACCTCACGCCCTTGGGGGTGACGGAGGCCTGGGAACGGACGGCCTCGGACGGCTTGGCCCTGCCGCCGGCGATATGGGAGAACAGCGGCTGGTAGTGGTGCTGGTTGTTGGGTTCCGCCAGGGCGACGTCCTTAACGCCGTAGCGCTGCAGGCGTGCCGCGAGGGAAACACCGGCGTTTCCGCCGCCGATGATGAGGACCTCATGGTGCTGCCCAGCCATGGCCTTACTTCTTTTCAGTCAGGGCAGAGGCCTTGTGCGCAGCCCTGGCACCAGTTTTGGCGGACTCCACCACATACTGCGGATCGTCCTTACTGGCCCGGTGGGTATGTCCGTCCAGCTCGAAGTCGCTGACTTTCTTCTCCACGATCTTGCCGTGGGTGGGCCCCTGGGGCGTATTCCATTCCACGGGTGTTCCCTTGCTCAGCGACATAGGTGCTCCTCAAAATCGGGCGGTTCCAGCGGCGCATGCAGGTCCGGCAACCGGAACCTCAATAGTAAGCATGATGAGCTTTCTGCGGTACCCGGGCGGCACCGCCGGTACCGCCCCGGGGCCCGCCCGGTGCGGCGCCAAACGGAATCCCGTTACCTCAGCCCGGCTCCCGGCAGCAGCTCGGTGGCGCCCAGGGAATCGGCGACGAAGGCGTAGTCCCACGCGCGTTCCTTCCAGTGCACGTAGCGGCCGGACGCGCCGCCGTGGCCGCCTTCCATCTCGATCTTCATCACGATGGGGTCGTGGCCCGTGGTTGACTCGCGCAGCCGCTGCACCCACTTGGCCGGCTCCACATACAGCACC
>JBKKDK010000003.1:0-2798 GCA_046708245.1 Arthrobacter sp. | reverse complement strand
GTAGGATTGCAGGCAGATTTGGCACGTGTTCAATGAAAGGCCTTGATGACTGTCGTCCCCCTGCCGCTAGAGCAGAACCAGCACGCTGACACCCTGATCCACGGAGCCGACGGCGGATCCGAGGTGCGCCGCTCGGTCCTGCCCGGCGGGGTCCGCGTGCTGACCGAAGCGATGCCCGGCCAGCGCTCCGCCACGATCGGTTTCTGGGTCGGCGTCGGCTCCCGCGACGAGGCCCCCGGCCAGCACGGCTCCACGCATTTCCTGGAGCACCTGCTCTTCAAGGGCACCAAGCGCCGCACCGCGCTGGAGATCGCCTCGGCCTTCGACGAGGTCGGCGGGGAATCGAACGCCGCCACCGCGAAGGAAAGCACCTGCTACTTCGCCCGCGTGCTGGACACCGACCTTCCCATGGCGATCGACGTCATCGCGGACATGATCACCGGCGCCGTCCTGGACCCGCAGGAGATGGAGCAGGAGCGGGACGTCATCCTCGAGGAAATCGCCATGGACAGCGACGACCCCACCGACGTCGCGCACGAGAACTTCGTCGCTGCCGTGCTCGGCACCCACCCGCTGGGCCGGCCCATCGGCGGCACCCCGGACGCCATCCGGGCCGTGGCCCGCGACTCGGTCTGGGACCACTACCGCCGCTACTACCGCCCCGACGAGCTCGTCATCACCGCCGCCGGGGGACTGGACCACGACGTCGTCTGCGGCCTTGTGGTCGACGCCCTGCATTCGGCCGGCTGGAGCCTTGAGCCGGATGCGTCCCCGGTCCAGCGCCGCCCCACCGAGCGTGCGGCCATCACCGGAACCGCAGGGCTGCACGTGGTCAAGCGCCCCGTGGAGCAGGCGAACATCATCATGGGCTGCCCCACGATCGTTGCCACCGATGACCGGCGCTTCGTGATGAGTGTGCTCAACGCCGTGCTCGGCGGCGGCATGTCCTCCAGGCTCTTCCAGGAAGTCCGCGAAAAGCGCGGGCTGGTCTACTCGACGTACTCGTTCGCGTCGTCCTACGCCGATGCCGGCTACTTCGGCATGTACGCCGGCTGCACGCCGTCGAAGGTCCGCCAGGTCCTTGACCTCCTCGGCGCCGAACTGGACAAGCTTGCCCAAGGCGGCATCTCCGATGAGGAGCTCCGCAAAGCCGTCGGCCAGCTGTGCGGCGGAATCGTGCTGGCCCTCGAGGACACCGGCTCCCGGATGTCCCGGCTGGGCAGGGCCGAACTGGTCTCCGGCGAATACCAGGACATTGACGAGACCCTGCGCCAGATCAAGGCGGTCACCGCTGCTGACGTCCAGAAGCTGGCCCGCGAGCTCGCGGCCGCGCCGCGGACCGTCACGGTGGTGGGACCGTTCGAGGAAACCGAGACGTTCGGTCTCTGAGGCGGGCCGCTTCAGCGCGCCCGGCATCTGGACACGGCGGCGGCACGGCGTGATGATGGGGGCGGGGTCACACGGGAGGACGCGCCTGGAAGGACAACACATGCACCGGCCACTGGCAGGCAGCGCCTATCAGGCGCTGGAGGCTTTCCTGGGGCATTGGACCGGCACCACCGAGTGGGCGGCCACAGCCTGGGGCCCGGCACGGGCGGCGGCCGTCGAATTAACCTTCGCCCGGGCCGCGGCCGGCCTCGCCGTCACGCACAGCTACCGGCACACGGATCCCGACGGCACCCGGTCCGAGGGCCACGGCGTCTTCACCCTGGACCCTGACCGCCCGGACACGCTCTGGTATCACGTGAACACAATGGGCCTGCCGCGGGAGACGCCGGCGCGTGCAAGCTGGCTGGAGGGCACGCTCACGGTGGAACGGCGCAGCGACCGTGGTGTTGCCCGGCACACGTTCCGGGTGGACGACGGCGTCCTGACCCACAGTGCCGGGCTCCGGCTCGGCGCCGCCACTGAATTCACCCCGTTTATGACCTCGGTCTGCCGGCGCGCACCGGAGGCCGCCCCGGCCTAGGCCCGGCCGGTATCAGGCGACGGACTGCAGGATCCGGGTTTTCGGTGCTCCCAGCAGGGCAGGCGCGACGTCGGGGGAGTTCCAGACCTTCGCGTGCAGTTTCGCCAGGAAGTCCTCCGCCTGCCCGGGCTGCTCGAAGTCGAGTTCGATCACCACGTAGTGCGCGTCGTCGACCGGCTGGCTGATCCGGTGCGCCGTGACCCCGGACGCCGCGCGGTTGGCCGGATCGCGGTCGAAAGCCGCCTTCCACATGCCAAAATCCTTGATTCCATGCTCGATCTGCAAGGTGTACATCGCACTCACTCCTTTTGGCAGTTGTCCCTTGGCCGCCAGCCGCGGGACCTGGTTCGCCGGCGGAAAGTCAGCCTCCCGCGAAGGGCGGAAGCACGTCGACGACGTCGGCCGGGCTGAGCGCCGCGGCATGGTCCCGCACGGCCACCTCATTGAGCAGGAAGCTGGAACGGGACAGGATGCGGGCCAGCGGCGGAGTCCCCGCCGGCGGCTCCGGACGCTCGACGGCGAGGATCGCCTCGAGCAGGGACTCGATCGTGTCGCCGGCGGAGAGGTCAAAGTTTTCCTCGTCCACGCCGGCGGCGGCTCGCGCCGCCGCGAAATAACGTACGTTCACGGGCCGCTCAGCCTCCGATTGCGCTCATGCTGCGGTCCGGCTGGACGAAATCCGGAGCGTCGAGACCGACGTGGTCCATGCCGTGGGCCTTGGGCTTGATCCACATGGCGTCCTGCCAGCGCCCGGCGAGCTGCTCATCGCTGGCACCCTCCCGGAGCAGTCCCAGCAGGTCCACCTCCTCGCGGGAGAACAGGCAGCTCA
>JBKKDK010000002.1:0-3177 GCA_046708245.1 Arthrobacter sp. | reverse complement strand
TTGCCCCAATTATGTTCACGCCCCAACCGCGGCGGGGGCGCCGGAACTACATGGCGGCAGACGCCGGGGGGACGCCCCGCGGTCGTCCTGGGACGGCATGAAGTTGCGGCTAGATCATCCGGCCGGGACTCTCAGCGGTCTGCCCGCGCCCTGGCCCTCGCGGGCCACCTCTTCCAGAATCCTGGCTGTCGGATCTGACGTCATCAGCTGCCCTATCACCTCGGGTTTGTCCCACACCTGGCTGCGCAACTTTTCCAGAAAGCCGGCGGCGGCGTCCCTGGTGTCGAAGTCAAGGAGCACGGTCACGCTGTTCTGCTCCTCGGTATCCCGGAACAAGCGGACCGCGCGGGCGCCCGAGGCGGCGCGGCCTGCGGGATCTGTGTCGAACACTTTCTTGAAATCCTCGTAGTCCCGGACCTGGTAGCTAACTTGCAGGGTGAACATCGTCGTTCCTTTCCCTTGGGCTGTGGCAGGGACCACGATAGGCCTCCCGGCATCATCCCGGTAGGGCCGGAGGGTGGACTTGATCCGGCCCTGCGTTGCCCTGCTGACGCAGGTGAACGAGCGCCCCACGCGGACGACGGCGGGAGCCCCGCCGTCGTCCGTTCGCGTTTCGTGCCCCTCCCCTACAGCGCCGACCAGCCGCCGTCGGAGGCGGGGATGGCGCCGTTGACGTTGGCGCCGTCGTCGCCAAGCAGGAAGGTGATGGAGGCGGCCAGCTGCGCCGCGGTGGCGGGCGTCGGGACGGTGGTCTGCATCAGCCGGCCGAGGCGTTCGGCAGCGAGCTGTGATCCCCAGGTGGCCACGATGTTGGTGATGGTGGGGCCGGGGGCCACGGCGTTGAAGCGCAGGCCCCTGGGCCCGTACATCACGGTTGAGTTCTTGGTCAGGCCGACGACGGCGTTCTTGGACGCGGTGTAGGCGGCACCGGCGGCGGACCCGCGCAGGCCCGCCTCGGAGGCGACGTTGAACCACGGAGCCGGTGTCGGCGTCCAGCATCAGCGGCACGACGGCGCGGGTGAGGCGCATGAGGGGCGGTGACGTTGATCCGGAAGAGGCGGCCCCAGAGGTCCCCGTCCACCTCGTGGATCGGGGCGAAGTTGTCCATGATGCCGGCGACATTCGGCAGGGCGTCGACCCGTCCGCCCGCGGCAGCGACGACGGCGGCCACGGTCTCTTCGGTGGAGATGTCGCCGGCCACGCCGAGGCATTTTCCTGAAGCACCCGGACTGCCCCGCCCATGCCAACGCGTCAGCCTGGGAGACCCCAGACCGCCCCCGTGCTGACTCTCGCATAACGAATCACGTTGCCCGACGCGTCAAAAACCCTGCGCCCAACGTTCTGATCGGCTTACTTTTCGGAAACGAGTTGTGACGAACACTATTGGTACATTGCGACCGCTTTTCGGAGGGTTGCCAGGCTCGGGTCAGAAACGGTCGTTTTCGACACGAAGTCCGGACGGGCAGTCGGCCATTGTCGGATCCGCATTTGAATAATGCGGCTATCGGGCACCGGTACGCTTCGATGAAGATCCATTGGGCGCGAAGAAGGGCAAGCTCCGTGAACCCTTTTGCGGCCAACGGGCAATACATAGTGTGAGCACAGATAACGACATCATCAGGCGGTCCCGGGACAGCCCCGCAGTTTTCGGGGAGTTGTACGACAGACACGCTTCAGTCATCTACAGATACGCCGCACGAAGGGCTGGTGACTTCGCCGCCGACGACGTGACGTCCGAAACCTTTCTGGTCGCCTGGGAGCAGCTGGAAACCTACGACCTCGACAGGGACGACGCCCGGCCCTGGCTGTTCGGCATCGCCACCAATCTGCTCCGGCGGCACCACCGTGCTGAAGCCAAGATGCTGAAAACCGCCGCTAAAGCGGCTTCGCGGGAAGCCGTGGCCGATGCCTCGGACAGGATTGCCGCCCAGGTGGACGCCGTTGTGGCGACCGGGCGCATCGCCAGGACTCTGAAATTAATGGCCGCCATCGACCGCGAAACGTTGTTGCTCTATGCCTGGGCAGACCTGACCTACGAGGGTATCGCCTCGGCCATGGACGTCCCGGTGGGCACCGTACGGTCCCGCTTGAACCGCGCCCGCCGGACACTGCGGACCCAGCTCAACCTCGAAATACTTGATGAAACGGAGAACGACCATGAACGACTTGCAGCTGCTCCGCGAAATGCGTAGCGACATCGGCTCCGCCACGCCGGCCACGCTGGCCCGCGGACGCACCAAACTCATGGCCAAAATCGGTTCTGCTTCCCGTCCCGAGGCCACGACTAACATGCGGGCCCCGGCCACAGTGAGCCCGATCCGCATCCGACGCCGCGTCCTGATGGCCTCGGCAGCCGCTGCACTGCTCGTGGGAGGAATCGTGGCGGCTGACGTTGTCCTGCCCGCCCGTCCGGGCGCCATCGCCGAAGCAGCAGAGGTCCTGAACAACGCCGCGGCAGCATCTATCCAGACTTCTGACCCGGTGGTGGGACCGGGCCAGTACCTGAAGATCGAAACGACCGCCCGCTACGGCGGAAGCGCGGTCACCGCCGACGGAACACAGGTGTCCTGGCAGGAAAAAACCGGAGGCCAGGTGTATGTTCCGGCGGACCGGGACGGTGAATGGGTCTGGAACCGTGAAGAGAGCGTCCCCGTAGAGTTCTCAAGCGACGCTGCCAAAGCCGAAGCAACGAAGCTGCAGGAAAAAGCACCGAGCGACATGGTCGGAATCCAGCGCGCTCCCCGGGGCGCTTTCCACGGGGGTCAGCAAACCCTCATCATCGGCGGCTTGCCCCTGGACGAAGCAGCGAATTTGCCCCGGGATCCGCAGGCTCTCCTGGACGTCGTCCATGAGCGGACAAAAGGCGCCGGCAAGTCTCCGGAAATAAAGGCCCTGGGTACCATCACGGCTGCCCTGCGCACCGGGGTTATCCCCGCCGACCTGCGCGCTGCCTTCTACAAGGCGGCCGCGCTTATCCCCGGCGTCACCGTCGTGGATAAGCAGGCAACAATCGACGGAAGGACTGGCATCGCCATCGGCATCCCGTCCCCGGATGGAGGATCCCGGCAAGAAACCATCATCGATCCGACCACCGGACTGATGATCGGGGAACGGAACGTCCTGCTGAAGGACTATTCAGGCTTCCCCGCCGGAACCATCACGACCTGGACCTCCGTA
>JBKKDK010000001.1:0-3029 GCA_046708245.1 Arthrobacter sp. | reverse complement strand
GAAAGCCGGCAGCTGGTGGCCGGGCTGGGAAGCGGCGAGTTCCGGCAGGGCCGGAGCATGGACGCGCTGCTGAGCGCGTACCGCATGGGCGCCCGGGTCACGTTCCGGGAGATGTCCCGCGTATCGGTCGAGCATCAGTTGGGGCAGAGCGTCGTGGTGGACCTGGGCGAATCGATTCTGGCCTATATCGACGAGCTGTCCGCGGTCAGCGCCGAGGCCTACGCCTTTGAGCAGTCCGAGCGTGCCGGCGCGGTGGACCGGCGCCGCACCGAGCTGCTGGATCTGTTGTTGCTGGGACAGGCGGATGAGGCAGCCCTCCGCCAGAAGGCCGCCCTGGCGGACTGGTCCCTGCCGCCGCGGATGGTGGTGGTGACGCTTCCTCTGGAGCGGGCAGCCGGGCTGCGGCTCCGGCTGGGGGCGGGAACGCTCGTGATCGAACGGGAGACCGACGTCGTCGCCCTGGTTCCGGTGCAGAAGTCGGGCACCGCGCGGGCGGGCCTTGAAAAGGCCCTGCAGGGCCGCAGCGCCTCAATTGGCCCGGCCGGCGGCTGGGAGAAGGTACCCGACTCGCTACGCCTCGCCGTGCTCGCGGCGTCCGTGCTCGAGCCGCGCGACGGCCCGGAAGACCCGCCGATCTGGGCCGATGACCACCTGGCCCAGGTGATCCTCGGTGCGGAACCCTCCGCCATTACGGAGCTGGCCAACCGCCGGCTGGCACCGCTGGAGGGGCTGCGCCCGGCGCAGCGCGAGCGGCTGGCCGAAACGCTGCTCTCGTGGCTGCGGCACTGGGGCCAGCGCGCCCCGGTTGCGGCCGAACTCGGCATCCACCCGCAAACCGTGGGCTACCGGGCGGCGCAGTTGCGGGAGCTGTTCGGTGACACCCTGGAGGACCCGCGGGCGCGGTTTGAGCTGGAACTGGCATTGCACGCCGGGCGGCGCTAAGGGGTCGCCGGCGCTGGGGCGCCGCCTAACGCTAGGCGCCGGGCGGGGCTGGTGCGTCGCTTAGCGGGCGATCGCTTCGCGGCTCTGCAGCCGCATCTCAAGGTCGTTCATCACGATCGCGGCGAGGTCCTCGAGCATCCGGGTGTCCTCGACGCTGAACTCCCGCGCTTTCCGGTCCAGGATGCAGAACGTCCCCAGGTTGTAGCCGTCCGGGGTGCGCAGCGGCACGCCTGCGTAGAACTGCAGCCCGAAATCACCGGCCACCAGCGGGTTGGCCAGCGTGCGCGGATCGGTGGCGGCACTTTCGATGACCCAGGCGTCGTCCTGCAGGATCGCGGAGGCGCAGAGCCCCGGGTCCCTGCCGATCTCGGTGACGTCGGTGCCGTGGTGGGCCTTGAACCAGATCCGGTCATGGTCCACCACGCTGACAATTGCGACCGGGACGTTAAACATCCGGGCAGCGAGCGCCGCGATCCGGTCAAAGGCGCCGTCCGTTGGGGTGTCCAGGATCCGGTACCGTTCAACGGCGCGCATCCGGCCGGCCTCGTCCGTCCCGGCGGTGTCCAGGCGGTGGCGTGCCGCTCCGTTGATCACTTCCTGGCGCAGTGCCAGCGAGACCTCCCGGGCAGGAGGACGCCCGGCCGGGTCGCGGGCGAGCATGGAGGACAGCAGCGCAACCCACATCGGCGCGAGTTCTTCCGGGATCTGCGGGTCGTGGAGCAGCCGCGCGACGGCAGACTGGATGGGCGCGCCTGGATACGCCATTTTTCCCGTCAGCCCCTCAAGGAGGACCAGGCCCAGCGAATAGATGTCACTGTGCGGGCCGGCCAGCTCTCCGGCAGCCTGCTCCGGACTCAAGTAGGCAGGAGTCCCGGACGTCCCGCCCTCGTCAACCTGGCTGTTTGCCGTCATGACGGCGACGCCGAAGTCGGTGAGTTTGGCGCGGGGCCGCCGGTCGTCGTTGCTGTAGTCGACGAGCAGGATGTTGGCAGGTTTGATGTCGCGGTGGACGATCCCGTGGTGGTGGATGTAGGACAGGCCGTCCGCGAGGTCATGGCCGATCAGTGCCATGTGCGCTGTGGAGAGCGGGCCCTGGGCGGCCCGGTGCCGCAGGTCCTTCCCGCGGACCAGTTCCATTACGAGGTACGTCAGCCGTGCGTCGGGGTCACTAAGGTCCGCCCCGGCGTCGAACAGGGTCACGAGGGCGTGGTGGCTCATTCCCGCCAGGATCCGCATTTCCTGGCTCTGCCGGCGGGTGTGCTCGACGTCGTCTGCGTCATTGCGGAAGAGCTTGACGGCCACCTCGCGCTGCAGGAGCTCGTCGTAGGCCCGGTACACGGTCGATTCGCTTCCCCGGCCAATCAGGTCTTCGACCCGGTAGCGGCCGCTCAGCAAAAATCCGGGTTCCATGCGCTGATTCGATGTGGCCGGCTGCAGAGTTGCCGGCGGTGAAGTTGTGTCAGTCAAGAAGTGTTCGATGTCCCTTAGTGCGGGGTCCGCCGACGGAATCGGGCGGATCAGTCCAAGTTGCCGGGAGGATCACCGGCGCCCGCAGAGTTAGCAAGGTTACTTATGATACCCCGGATATGGGATTCCGGAAGACCTGCAGCACGTTTTCCTGATGCTTCCCGGGAGGGCGGAAGCCGCTATTTCGCGGGGTTGTGCGTGCCGATCGGCACCAGGGTCAGGTCCGGGTGGTTCTTCTCGATCCGGCGCAGTGCCCAGACGTCGTTGAACAGGGCCAGGTACTCGCCGTCGGAACGCAGCAGCACCTCCGCGCCGGGCACGTTCGCCAGCGCGGGCATGGCGTCCGCCGTCGAGATCCGGGCGATGGAATAGGGCAGCCGCTCCAGCCGCATCGGCGCACTGAAATCGTGCGCCATGCGGTCTTCAACCACTTCGAACTGCATCGGCCCGACGGCGGCCAGCACCGGGGCCTGGTCCCCGCGGATATCGGAGCGGAGGACCTGGATGACGCCCTCGTGTTCGAGCTGCTCGATGCCGCGGCGGAACTGCTTGAAACGGCTGGGGTCCTTGGACCGCGCCACCTGGAAGTGCTCCGGGGCGAACAGCGGGATGGCGGGGAA